>DAIRTA010000128.1:0-6499 GCA_036804125.1 Hyphomonas sp. | reverse complement strand
GCGGGCTGCGACAAGTCCCTGCCCGGCATGATGATGGCCATGCTGCGGCTCAATGTGCCGAGCGTGTTCCTGTATGGCGGCTCGATCCTGCCCGGCCGTTTCGAAGGGCGGGACGTGACGGTGCTCGACGTCTTCGAGGCCGTGGGCGCGCATCAGGCCGGATCGAACGCCATGACATCGGAAAAGCTGGAAGCGCTGGAGAAGGTTGCCTGTCCCGGCGACGGCGCCTGCGGCGGTCAGTTCACGGCGAATACCATGGCCTGTGTTTCAGAGGCGATCGGTCTCGCCCTTCCGCTCTCCTCCGCTTTGCCGGCGCCCTATACCGACCGGGATGCCTATGCGCACGCCTCCGGCGAAGCCGTGATGGCGCTGATCGAAAAGGGTATTCGTCCGCGTGATATCTGCACGCGCGAAGCCTTCGAGAATGCTGCCATCGTTGTGGCGGCCACCGGCGGATCGACCAATGCGGCGCTGCACCTGCCCGCCATGGCGCATGAATGCGGTGTTCGCTTCGATCTGCGCGATGTCGCCGAGATCTTCCAGAAGACACCCTACATCGCCAGCCTGAAGCCCGGCGGCGACTATGTCGCCAAGGATTTCGGCGAAGCCGGCGGCGTGCCGATGCTGATGAAGACCCTGCATGAGGCAGGCCTCATCCATGGCGATTGCCTGACCGTCACCGGCCGGACCTGGGCGGAAAATCTCAAGGACGTCACCTGGAACCCCGCCCAAAATGTGATGCGTCCCGCCGCCGATCCGATCACGCCCACAGGCGGTGTCGTCGGCCTGTGGGGTTCGCTCGCGCCGGATGGTGCTATCGTGAAGGTTGCCGGACTGAAGACACTGAAATTCACCGGCAAGGCGCGCGTTTTCGATGGCGAGGAAGCCTGCTTCCAAGCGGTGACCAATCGCGAATACAAGGAGGGCGATGTCCTCGTTATCCGTTATGAGGGCCCAAAAGGCGGCCCTGGCATGCGCGAAATGCTGTCCACGACAGCGGCGATCTATGGGCAGGGCATGGGCGACAAGGTCGCTCTCGTCACGGATGGGCGCTTCTCCGGCGCCACGCGCGGTTTCTGCATCGGGCATGTCGGCCCGGAGGCGCAGGACGGCGGGCCGATCGCGCTGATCCGCGATGGCGACATCATAAGCATCGATGCGGAAAAAGGCACCATCGACCTGCATCTCACACCGGCCGAACTTGCCGATCGCCGCCGCAACTGGCAGCCCCGCCAGACCCGGTATGGCTCCGGTGCGCTGGCCAAATTTGCGAAACTCGTCGGGCCAGCACATAAGGGCGCTGTGACCCATGAGGGCTTTGACGGAGAACGCCATGTTTATGCGGATATTTGACCGGACTGGCGAAGCCACCGGTACAGAGCGAGCCAGGCTTTAACCTCTTGCAGAGGCAATTGGGCTAGCAGCCAGTCATGGACGATCAGGCCACAGACACAGATTCCGCAGATACCGGGACTGATCCCGCCTTAAAGGAAGCCTTTTCCGGCCTGCCAGCGGATTTCGACCGTTTTATCCAGGCCTATGAAGAAAAGATCCGGCCGGTTTTGCAGGAGCGCGAAGCCGAAAGGGCCGAAGCCGCAAAGCGCTCGATCCAGAGCTGGTGGACAGGCGGCACGGTTATCCTCGTAAGCCTTGTCATTGCCATCCTGATCTTCCGGGAACCTGCCATTGCCATACTGGGCGGCCTTGCCGGAGCAGGATGGATCGGCTGGGGACAGCTGCCGCTGAACAGGGTCTCGCGCGAAGCCAAGGCCCTGCTAGTCGAGCCGGTCGCGCGGGAACTCAACCTCGAATATGCAGCCAAGCCCGGCGATGTTGCCTCCATCCACCGGCACCGAGAGCTGCGCCTCGTGCCGAACTGGGACCGGGCAAAATATGAAGACCGGCTGGCCGGCATCCGCCGGGAAGTGAACTTTGAACTGTTTGAGGCGCATCTTGAAGAGCGCCGCACGACAACCGACTCAAGAGGCAGGACCCGGACAACTTGGGTTACGGTGTTCCGTGGCCAGTGCCTCAGGCTCGATTTCCACAAGACCTTTTACGGGCGCACGCGGATCGCCCGCGACGCCGGCTTCTTCAACCGTTTCAATTCCAGCCGGGATATGCAGCGGGCAAAACTGGAAGACCCGGAATTCGAGCGCGCTTTCGCTGTGTACACGACCGATCAGGTCGAAGCGCGCTACCTGCTGACGCCCGATCTCATGCAGCGTCTCGTCGATCTCGAGCGCGCCTTCCGGGGCGGCCGGCTGCAGGCCTGCTTCGATGGCGGTGAGATGCTGATTACGCTGCAGGGCGGCGACCTGTTCGAACCGGGCACGATGTATAGGCCGCTTGATGATCCGGGTCGCACACGTGACCTGCTCAACGATTTTGAAGCTGTCTTCAATATCATCGATACGGTCACGGCCTGCCGCATCCGGCTCGAGACCGATCATCCCGGCCGTCAGGCTGAACAAGGCAATTCCGGGGCATGACCGTTCAGCCATCCTTCATATCGAATGGCGCAAGGGGATAGGCATGAAAAAGACCCGCTTTCTTCCTGCCCGCCTCCTTCTGCCCGCGCTGGTGTTCACCGGCTTGGCATTGGCGCCTGCTGCAAGCGCCCAGACCCGGCAGGCCTCTGCGTCTGACTCGGAATTCTGCCAGATGCTCCGGGGCGTCATGACCCCGCAACGTGCAGAGCTGGAACAACTTGAGACGGAGCGCGACGCAGCGGCCGAAACCGTTGAGTCGCTGGGTGAGTCCTGGGAAGATTCAGAAGTTCACCGCAATGTCTCGGCCCGCCACGCCGCCGCCGCTGACCGCGACAAGGCCGCCTATGACGAGGCCCGCCAGGCCCTGGCCCGGAAAGAACTCGCGCTTGCCGCTGCGCTACGCGACTACAACCGCCAGGTCGAGACCTTCAACGCCCGCTGCGCTCCCCGCAACTAGGCCGGCCCCCGCGCTCCGCGCATCCCGGCCAGTTTCCTGAGCGTGTCCAGCTGGTCAGCTTCCGAAGCGGGCTTGTCCCAGCGGATGCGGCTTATGCGGGGAAACCGCATGGCGAGGCCGGATTTGTGCCGCACGCTCTCTCCGATCGAATCAAATGCCACCTCGAAGACGAGGGATTTCTCAACCTCGATAACTGGCCCGAAGCGCGCCGTCGTGTGGGCCCGCACAAACCGGTCGATCTCCACCAGCTCCTTGTCGGTGAACCCGGAATAGGCCTTGCCGACCGGCACCAGCTGTCCGTCCTCTGTCCAGCAGCCAAAGGTATAGTCGGAATAGAAGGATGAGCGCTTGCCCGATCCGCGCTGGGCATACATCAGGACACAGTCAGCCGTATACGGATCGCGCTTCCATTTATACCACAGGCCGATCGTCCGCCCCGGCGTGTAGGGGCTGTCCCGGCGTTTCAGCATCAGCCCTTCTATCGAAGGCGCCGGTGGTTCGCGCCGGATGGCCTCCAGAGCCGTGTGCGCTGCCGGATCGACCAGCGGGGAGACATCAAACCGCCCCGGATCGAGCCTGGCCCCGAAAATCTCGAGCTGGTCCCTGCGGGCCTGCCAGGGCAAAGGACGCAGGTCCGTACCATCCGCCTCCAGAAGGTCATAGATACGGATGAAGGCCGGCGCCCGGGCCATCAGCTGGCGCCCCGGGGCCTTGCGGCCCAGGCGCTGCTGCAGGCTGGAGAAAGGCGCAACGCCATAGGGCGCCTCCCGGTCGGCCACCAGCAATTCGCCATCAATCGCTGCGCCCTGCGGCAGCAGCCCGTCAAACTCGGGAAACGCCGTGCTGATGTCCTCCCCGCCGCGGCTGAACAGACGGGTGGCGCCTTCGGCACGCGCCAGTTGCACGCGGATGCCATCCCATTTGAACTCGACTGCATAGTGTTCGAGGTCCGGCAGGCGGTCCTCAAGGGGCGCGGCCAGCATGAAGGGCCGGAATCGCGCCTCGGCGGAAACGTCCGGCGGCGGCGCCGCGCCCGTTGCCCAGGCAAACAGGTCATCATGCGGCGCGGCGCTCGCATGCCAGTATTCCTCAACCTCGCCGACATTCACCCCGAAAGCCTCGGCAAAGGCCGTCTTGGCCAGCCGCTCCGAGACCCCGATACGGAAATTGCCAAGGGCGAGCTTGAGCAGGGCAAATCGCTCAGACGGCCCCAGCCGGTCGAGCCATTCCGCCAGCAATGGTGGCGCGCCTGCCCGTCCGGCCGCTTTGAGACCGGTCACGATCTCATCGAGCGTAAGGTCTGCCTCCTCCGGCGCGGAGGTTTGCATTGGCCAGATCAGCGCGACCGTCTCGGCCGTGTCGCCGACAAACTCCCGGCTGAGGCGCAGGAGTTCCTCGTCGACACGGCTTGCAGCCAGCTGTTTCACCACGCTGGACGTGACATTCGGCAGGTCGAGCGAACCGCCGAAGGCCGCAAGGGCCCAGCCGCGATCCTTCGGGCCGGCCTCGCGCAGATAGTGCGCGATCAGGCGCAGCTTTTCATTGCGGCTGCGGGTGATCACCAGCCGGTCGATCAGCGCGGCAAACGGGCCGATCATGACTCCCCCGCATCCGTCCGGCCGATCAGGCTGAGCGCCCGCGCCCGGATCTGGCGCATCCGGCACCAGTGCAGGAGCGCAGCCTCAGCCCCGTGCGTAACCCACACTTCCGCCGGGCGGAGTTCCTCAATCGTCGCTGTCAGCTCGTCCCAGTCCGCATGATCGGAAATCACCAGCGGCAGGTCGATATTCTGCTGGCGCACGCGCTGGCGCACCTGCAGCCAGCCCGAGGCCATGGCCAGGACCGGATCGGGCAGGCGCCGCGCCCAGCGGTCACGCAGAGCTGAAGGCGGGGCGAGCACGATCTGTCCGGCAAGGCCCGGCCCGCCTTCCGCCGTCGCCGGCCGCAACTCGCCGAGCGCAACGCCATACGCCTCATACAGCGCGCAGAGTTTCGCCAGCGCCCCATGAATGAAAATCGGCGCATCATAGCCTTCATCCCTCAGGCAGCGGATGACCCGCTGCGCCTTGCCGAGCGCATAGGCACCGATCAGCACGCTACGGTCCCCATCTTCTGAAAGACGACTGAGCACCTTGCGGATCTCGCCCCTTAGCGGCGGGTGGCGGAAGACCGGGAGGCCAAAGGTCGCCTCGGTTATGAGGATATCACAGGCCACCGGCTCGAATGGCGCGCAGGTCGGGTCGGGCGCACGCTTGAAGTCCCCCGTTACGACCACGACCGCGCCATCTCGCTCCAGCCGCACCTGTGCCGAGCCGAGCACATGTCCCGCCGGGTGCAGGCTGACCCAGGTCCCGCCGACACGCATCCTTTGCCCATAAGCGAGCGCCACCCCGTTCACCGGGCCGTAGCGCGCTTCCATGATCGCCAGCGTTTCCGGCGTGGCAATCACTGCCCCATGGCCTGCCCGGGCATGATCGGCATGGCCATGCGTGACGATCGCCACGGGCTTGGGGAGCGAAGGGTCCACGAAGGCTTCACCGCCCGCAACGGAAATCCCGCCAGCCTCAGGGCGGATCCAGTCAAGATTGGCGGCAGCGCTCACCGGGCGTATCTCCTCCGGGCCTCATCTAGGCTGATACATTGCCCGGCAAAGCGCCCGTCCGGCCAGCGGATTTGGTTTTTTTCGCCGGGCAGAGTATGCGCATCCGCAGGGAGTTTGGAACCATGAGAGACGTCCATCATTTCATCAATGGCGCAGTGGTAATGGGCCAGTCGGGCCGGTTCGGCGATATTTTCAACCCGAATACCGGCGAGGTTCAGGCGCGGGTAGCGCTGGCCTCGAAAGCCGAGTTGGGCGCCGCTGTTGACGCAGCCCTGGCGGCCCTGCCGGCCTGGGCGATGACCAATCCCCAGCGCCGGGCACGCGTGATGTTCGAGTTCAAACGCCTCGTCGAAGCCAATATGGACGAACTCGCCCACCTGCTCACCTCAGAACATGGCAAGGTGATCGCGGATTCGAAAGGCGACATCCAGCGCGGCCTCGATGTGGTCGAGTTCGCCTGCGGCGTGCCGCATCTCCTGAAGGGCGACTATACCGAGGGCGCAGGCCCCGGCATCGATGTCTACTCCATGCGCCAGCCGCTCGGCGTCTGCGCCGGTATCACCCCGTTCAACTTCCCCGCCATGATCCCCTGCTGGATGGCCGCCGTCGCAATCGCCTGCGGCAATACCTTCATCCTCAAGCCGTCCGAGAAAGACCCGTCGGTCCCGATGCGCCTCGCCGAGCTGATGCTCGAGGCCGGCGCGCCGAAGGGCGTGCTGAACGTGGTGAACGGCGACAAGGAAGCGGTCGATGCGATCCTGACGCATCCGGATATCAAGGCCGTCAGCTTCGTCGGATCGTCCGACATCGCACATTATGTCTATTCAACCGGCACCGCCCACGGCAAACGCGTGCAGGCGATGGGCGGGGCGAAGAACCATGGCGTGATCCTTCCCGATGCGAACATGGAGCAGGTGGTCAAGGACATCGTCGGCGCCGCCTATGGCT
>DAIRTA010000127.1:0-6570 GCA_036804125.1 Hyphomonas sp. | reverse complement strand
CAAGGCATTCGGTGACATTCTGCCCGGTCATCTCGAAATGCACCCCGCCGGGGTAGCACCCTTCCGCCGGCAGGATATCGATGAACTGTCTGACCTCGGACAATATCCGGTCCACGGGCCGGGTCTTGAAGCCGGTCGCCGTCTTCAGCGTGTTGCCATGCATCGGGTCGCATGACCAGACGACCGTTCGGCCGGATTTCTTCACCGCGCGTGCCAGCGGCGGCAGGCCCTTGGCCACGCCGTCCGAGCCGAAGCGCGAGATCAGCGTGATCCGCCCCGGCTCGTCGGCCGGGTTCAGCGTCTCGATGAGGCGCAACAGCTCATCGGCCTCGAGGCCGGGGCCGCATTTGATGCCGATCGGGTTCTTGATGCCCTTGCAGAAATTGACATGCGCATGGTCGAGCTGGCGCGTGCGGTGGCCGATCCACAGCATGTGCGCGGAGGTGTCATACCAGTCGCCGCTGGTCGAATCGACGCGGGTCAGCGCCTCCTCATAGCCGAGCAGCAGGGCTTCATGGCTGGTATAGAATTCCACCTGCGCCATCTGGGGCACAGTCTCGGCATTCAGGCCGACGGCCTCCATGAAGCGCAGCGAGGCGGAAATCTGCTCGGCCAGTTTCTGGTAGCGCTCGCCCTGCGGCGAACGGTCAACGAAGCCCAGCATCCAGCGATGCACATTCGCCAGGCTCGCATAGCCGCCCTGGCTGAACGCGCGCAGGAGGTTCAGCGTGGCCGCTGATTGCGAATAGGCCTGGATCAGGCGCTCCGGGTCCGGAATGCGCGCGGCCGGCGTGAATTCCATGCCGTTGATATTATCGCCCCGATAGGAAGGCAGTGTCGTCTCGCCGATCGTCTCGATCGGTTCGGAGCGCGGCTTGCCGAACTGGCCCGCGATGCGCCCCACTTTCACCACCGGCTTGGCGGCCGCAAAGGTCAGCACCACCGCCATCTGCAGGATGACCCGGAAAGTGTCGCGGATAGTGTCCGGGTGGAACTCCTTGAAGCTCTCGGCGCAGTCCCCGCCCTGCAGCAGGAACGCCTTGCCGGCCGCCACCTCGCCCAGCCGCGCCTTCAGCCGCCGCGCCTCGCCGGCGAAGACCAGAGGCGGATAGCCCTTCAGCCGGGCCTCCACCGCGCCGAGCGCGGCGGCGTCCGGATAGTCCGCCGGGATGTGCTTGGCGGGCAGTTTGCGCCAGTCGGAAGGGTGCCAGCTCATGATTTCAGCCGTCTCTCAGTCGGGATGCGGGGATAAAGCACATGGCGCCGGACGGCTCAAGTTTCACCATAAATTCACAGCGCGTGTCTGGCCGGAGACGGCCGAACTCCGGTAGATGGGCAGCTTACCCATGGGTAATCCGGCGGGGGCCGAATGTCGCACGTCTATATCAGCCATTCCGGGGCGGAGCCCGATGTGCTGCTGAAGCTGCACGAGGCGCTGCGCGCGGCCGGCATTGCCGACCGTTACTGGACCGAGCCGCCTCCGCCCGAGATGGTGGCCGAGGCGATCCGCGACGCCTTTGCCGTCATCGTCCTGGTCTCGGCCGAGGCGATCCGCTCGCGCCGCGTGCGCGACGACATCGCCCTCGCCAGCGCGGCCGGCGTGCGCCTCCTGCCCTACCAGACCGACAAGGCCCGGCTGACCGGCATTTTCCGCGATGAGGTCCAGCCGCTGCTCAGGCATTCCGCCAGCCAGCCGGATGGCGTCAACCGGCTGGTTGCCGAGGCGCGCGAGGCCTACCGGCGCCGTTGCCCGGTGATCGCGGTGATGAACCTCAAGGGCGGCATCGGCAAGACGACGATCAGCGCGCAGGTCTTCGGCGCCTGGCAGGCGAGCTTTGGCGGCCGCGTCCTGCTTGTCGATCTCGACCCGCAATACAACCTGACCCAGACCTTTTTCCCCATGGATGTCGCCGATGCCTTTTCAGCCGAGGACCGCTCGGCGATCTCGCTGTTCGAGCGCTCCCGGCTGCATGCGCGCGATGCCCCGAGCCCGGCCGAGAACTGGCTGACCCTGTCCACCCAGCCCTTCAGCCCGCCGCGCGCCGCCGCCTTTGCCCATCCGCTCCTCGGCGAGGACGGGCCGCCCGGCCGGCTCGACCTGATCACCGGCCAGTTCGAGATCTCGAAATATGCCTTCGCCACCGACCAGGCCGCCCTCGGCGCGATCAAGCAGCATTTCCTGCTCGCCATCGAGCATGTCCGCAGCGCCTATGACCTCATCGTCTTCGACACCAATCCCAATGCCACCTTCCTGACCCGCTGCGCGCTGGAAGCCGCAGACCGCGTCCTCGCCCCGATGCATGCCGACATCTATTCCCTGCGCGGTGTGCGCCTGCTGGCCCAGGTCATCCGTGACCAGGTGTCCGAGGCCGATCGCCCGGACCTGTCGGTCCTGTTCAATGCGGTCAACCGCAATGAACAATCCGTGTTCGAAGCCGATGCCCGCATCGGCACCTTCGATGCCCGGACCGGCTTTGCCCTGTCAAAGGCGCTGCTGACGGCGGCCCTGCCGCGCTCGGCGCACTTCACCGTCCGCGCGCCGCAGGAGGGCCAGGCGCCCTGGCGCCAGCTGCTCGTCCATGCCGGGCGCGGCGGCGGGCTGAAGCCCATGCGCCACAGCCTGAAGCAGATTGCGCTGGAGCTGCGGGAACTCGCCGGCGCGGCGTGATAGGCGCGCTCAGACCGCTTCCGGCACCCATTTCGTCCGCATCGTGACGAGCTCCTCGGCGACCGAGGGGTGCAGCGCGCAGGTATTGTCGAAATCGGCCTTGGTCGCGCCCATCTTCACGGCAATCGCCGCTGCCTGTATGATCTCGGCTGCGTCCGGCCCGACGATGTGCACGCCCAGCATCCGCTGGTCCGAGGCGCGCACGACGAGTTTCATCAGCGTGCGGGTCTGGTCGCCATTCAGCATGTTCTTCATTGGCCGGAATTTCGACTTGTAGATATCGATATCGCGATAGCGCCGGCGCGCCTCGGCCTCGCTGAGACCGACCGTGCCGACTTCCGGCTGGGTAAACACCGCCGTCGGAATATTTTCATAGTCCATTTTCACCGGCCGGCCATTGAATTCGGTATCGGCAAAGGCATGGCCTTCGCGGATCGCCACCGGCGTCAGGCTCACCCGGCCGGTCACATCGCCCACCGCCCAGATGCTCTCCACATTTGTCCGCGACCAGTCATCGGTCAGGATCTCGCCATCCTTGCCCAGCTTTACGCCCGCCGCCTCCAGCCCGAGCCCGTCCGTATTCGGACGTCGCCCGACAGCCATCAGCACGGTCTCGGCCTCGACCTTCCGGCCATTGGCGAGATGAACGCACAGGCTGCCATCGGCCAGCTTCTCGATCTCCTTGAACACCGTGTGGGTGATCACGCGCACGCCGGCCTCCTTCAGGCCCTCATGCACTGCAATACGGACATCCTCATCAAAGCCGCGCAGCACCGTCTCGGCGCGATAGACCAGCGTCACCTCGACCCCGAGCCCGGCAAAGACATGCGCGAACTCGACAGCGATATAGCCGCCGCCAGCGATGATCATCCGTTTCGGGAGTATTTCGATATCGAACACCTCGTTCGAGGTGATGGCATGTTCGACGCCGGGCAGTTCCTCAGGCGAAGGCATCCAGGGCCGCCCGCCCGTGGCGATCAGGATTTTCCGGGCGCTTACCGTGCGCCCGGTCTTCAGCAGGCGGATCGTGTCTGGCCCGGCAAGTTCCGCGCGTTCCTCATAGAGGTCTGCGCCCGAGGCATTAAGGTTCCGGTCATAGATGGCCGACAGCCGGTCAACTTCCGCCTGCATGGCCGAAACGAAGGCGCCATGGTCATAAGCCAGCCCGTCCACGCTCCAGCCATAGCCGGCTGCCTTGCGGATCTGCTTGCCATAATCGCTGGCATAGACCATGAATTTTTTCGGCACGCAGCCGCGGATCACGCAGGTGCCGCCCATGCGGTATTCCTCCGCGAGGCCGACCTTCGCGCCGGACAGCGCCGCGATCCGGCCCGCGCGCACACCGCCGGAGCCGCCGCCGATCACGAACAGGTCATAGTCATGGGAAGGGTCTGTCATGGGGTATCCTGATGGGCCTCAGCGCTCCGTCGCGCCCTTGCCGGAAATGATATGGGGACGGAATTTCAAGATGCGAGCGGTGCGCGTCGCGCTCGTCTTTGCGCCCTTGAGGTTGATTACATAGCTGCGCTGGCGGCCCGGAGTGAGAGTGTGGAAGGCTTCGGCCAGTTCGGGGTCTGCGTCCAGCGCGTCTGCAAGCTCGTCCGGCAGTTCGATGTCCGGGACTGCGCGGGCGGGCAGGATACCGGCCTCGGCAAAGGCCATGGCTTCGCGAAGGATTGCGGTGATGGCTGGTGCCTGCCTGGCGGGCTGGGCTTCATCGGTGAACCGGATCATGTCCGCATGCTGTGTGTTCGGTCCCGATTTTTCGAGAAGGCCGGCCTCGTCCTTCAGAAGCGCGGCATTGAAGAAGCTCAGCCGGAAATCCTTCCGGAAAGCGCCGAAGACGGCGATGTTCCGGCCTGCATGCGTGTAGGCCGGGTGGCCCCATTTAACGGTCTCGGAAAGGCCGGCCTCGAGGCAGATCCGGCGCAGGTCAGCCAGGCCGCGCTCCCAGGTGCGGGCCGAGCAGGCCGGTGTCGCAAACCGCTCGCACCGCCCGCATCCTTTGGTGAAATAGTCCTCGATATCCGTGATCATATCAATACTCGATGATCCGCGCGCCGCTCTTCTGGCCGATGATGACGGTGCGCGCGAGGCCGATGAACAATCCGTGCTCGACCACACCAGGAACCGCCGAAAGCGCCCGCGCCGCCGCGCTCGCATTCGGAATGCGCCCGCAATGGCAGTCGAGGATGTGGTTGCCGCCATCGGTGCGCAGCAATTCCTTGCCGGTGGCGTCCATCCGCAGCACGATCCGCGGCCGGACGATCCCGGCCGCGACGAGCGCGTCATGCACCTTCTTGGCGGTGATCGTATAGCCGAACGGGGTCACTTCCACAGGTAGCGGGAAGGCGCCGAGTTCATCAACCTCCTTGGTCGGATCAGCAATCACGATCATGTGATCGGAGGCGTTGGCGATGATCTTCTCACGCAGCAGCGCCGCGCCGCCGCCCTTGATCAGGCTGCCGCCGGGGCCGATCTCGTCGGCGCCGTCGACGGTCAGGTGGATGCGGTCAACCTGCTCGAACGGCACCAGCGGCACGCCGAGGCTGTGCGCCAGGGCGCGGGTCTGCTCGCTGGTCTCGATGCAGCGCACGATCAGCCCGTCGGCGATGTCCTCGGCCAGCAGCTCGACAAAGTATTTTGCTGTCGAGCCGGTGCCGAGGCCAATGGTCATGCCCTCCTCGACAAAGTCCATCGCCGCCGCCGCGGCATTCTGCTTTTCGGTCTCATATGCCATGCGATTGTTCCATCCAGATCGGGATAGTCTGTATCAGGAATTTTCTTCAGCCTTGCGGGCGCGCAGGCGCGCTGCCCAGCCGGGACTGTCCGACTGGCGCCCCCGCGCGACGGCCAGCGCATCGGCCGGAACATCCTTTGTGATCACGCTGCCCGAGCCGACATAGGCGCCGGCGCCGATGCTGACCGGCGCCACCAGCGCGGAGTTCGAGCCGATGAAGGCGCCCGGCCCGACATGCGTCTCCTGCTTGGCGAAGCCATCATAATTGCAGAAGATCACGCCCGCCCCGATATTGGCGCCGGCGCCGACGCTGCCATCACCGAGATAGGCGAGATGGTTCGCCTTCGCACCGATCCCGAGGCTGACATTCTTCACCTCGACGAAATTCCCGATACGCACATCCTCGGCCAGCCGCGCGCCCGGCCGCAGGCGCGCATGCGGGCCGATCTCGCAGCCGGCGGCCACCTCGGCGCCTTCCAGATGGCTGAAGGCGCGGATACGCGCGCCGCCCGCCACCCGCACGCCGGGGCCGAACACGACATGCGGCTCGACCACTGTATCCGGGCCGATCTCGGTATCATAAGCGAAGAACACCGTCTCCGGCGCCACCAGCGTCACGCCTGCCTCCAGCAGCGCCGCGCGCTTCGCCCTCTGGAAGGCCGCTTCCGCTGCTGCCAGCGCCGGCTTGGAGTCGCAGCCGATAAGCTCCGCCTCCGGAAACACAGACACGGCCACCCGCCCGCCTTCGGCGCGCGACAGCGCCACGAGATCGGTCAGGTAGTATTCGCCCTTTGCATTATCGTTTGTAACTTTTTTCAGGAGGCGGAACATCTCCGCGGCCGGCCCGGCCATCACCCCGGAGTTGCAAAGCGTGATCGCGCGCTGCTCCGGGCTGGCCTCGCGCGCCTCGACAATGGCCTCGAGGCTGCCATCGCGGGCGCGAATCAAGCGGCCATACGCGCCTGGCTCGGCCGCCTCGAAGCCGAGCACGCCGAGCGCGGCGCCGCCGGAAACCGAATCAAACAGCGCCTCAATGGCCGCTGAGGGCATCAGCGGGCAGTCGCCATAGAGCACCACGGCCTGCCCCTCGAAGCCGCCGAGCGCCGCCTCGGCTGCGCGCACGGCGTCGCCGGTGCCGCGGGGCGGATCCTGGAAGGCCAGG
>DAIRTA010000126.1:0-6596 GCA_036804125.1 Hyphomonas sp. | reverse complement strand
TGGCTGATCATGCGCGCCTGGTGTTCGATGCGGTGCGGATCGCGGTCATATTCCGCCGCAGAGACGCGCCAGCCGCCGGAATTGCCGTCATCCGTGGCCACGACCGGGAGGGTTGCCGCCGGCGCGACATCGCCCGGCGCAGGATAGGACCGCCATTTCAGCGCGCGCCGGTCAACACGCCACTGTTCGATGAACAGCTCGTCCTCATCATCCTCGACCTTGTGCTCACGCATCATCGACTGTTCCGAAACCAGCTCGTGCCCCTGGAACAGACGGCCGAGGCCGCAATCATAGGCGATGCGGAGCGGCTCATCGACATCCTTGACCCATTGCGGGACGACGCGCTCGACCAGTGCCCATGTGCCGACCGGCCGGACGAAAACGCGCTGCGATTTGTGAAATGACGCTTTCGCCATGTGGCTGCTCCGTGAACTGCCGCGGAGAATGCCATGGCGGTGTGAGAGCAAGGTGAACGCAACCGGTGAAGTTTGATCAATCTGTCGCGCCGGTATTGCCGCAGGGTCACGGCTTTCCGCGCGCGTCAAGCGCGCTATTCTGCGGGCATTCAGACAACACAAGAGCCGCGGCAAGCGGCACTCCGGGGAGCAGGTGCGCCATGAATTTCGACTTTTCCGAAGACCAGAAATTCCTCGCTGGCGAGGCCCGGAAATTTCTCGCCTCTGCCTGCACGTCCAAGCAGGTCCGCGACGTCCTCAACGACCCGGAAACGCCCTTCCACAGCGACCTGTGGAAGAAGGTGGGCGAGATGGGCTGGCTCGGCACGGCGATCCCGGAAGAGCATGGCGGCCTCGGGCTCGGCCTGCTTGAGATGTGCGTGCTGGCTGAGGAGATGGGCCGGGTTCTGGCGCCGGTACCCTTCGCCTCGACCGCCTATTTCCTGACGGAAGCCCTGAAACTGGCGGGCAGCCCGGCCCAGCAGGCGGCGCTGCTGCCGCAGATCGTCAGCGGCGCGGTGATCGGTGCCTATGCCGCAAGCGAAGGCCCCGGCCATCCCGAGGCGGCGACCCTGCGCACCGTTTTCGATGGCAAGACCCTGACCGGCACGAAAATCCCGGTCACCGATGGCGATGTGGCGACCCATGCCGTGGTTCTGGCGCGCGAAGGCAAGAAAGCCTCTCTCGTGCTGGTGGACCTGTCCGGGCCGGGCATCGCGCGCAAGCCGCTCGAAACCCTCGACCCGACCCGCAGCCATGCCGAGATCATCTTCGATGGCGCGCCGGCCGAACGGCTCGGCGCCAAGGGTGAGGGCGAGAGCCTGAACCGGGAGCTGCTCGACCGGGCGGCCGTTCTTCTGGCCTTCGAACAGCTCGGCGGCGCTTCGCGCTGCCTCGAGATGGCGAATGAATACGCCAAGCAGCGTTATGCCTTCGGCCGGCCGATCGGCGGCAACCAGGCGATCAAGCACAAGCTCGCGGATGTCTATGTGAAGAATGAGGTCGCGCGCTCGAACTGCTATTACGGCGCCTGGGCTCTCTCGACCGGGGCGGCGGAGCTTCCCGAGGCGGCGGCGGCGGCGCGCGTGGCCGCCTCGGAGGCGTTCTGGTTTGCCTCCAAGGAAAACATCCAGACCCATGGCGGAATGGGCTTCACCTGGGAAGTGGACTGCCACCTCTATTATCGCCGCGCCAAGCTGCTGGCCGTGCAGGCCGGCTCGCCCAAGGTGTGGAAAGAGAAGCTGGTGCGCGCGCTGGAGGCGAAGAATGCTGCCTGACGCGCGCGCCTTCTGCCCGGCCTCAGTGAGGGTGAACGCCCGGTCCGGCGGCACTCGCGCTCCAGCTGACCGTGGCGGACGGTTGCGCGCCCGGCCCGGTAAAGACCGACAGGGTTGCCTTGCTGTAGCTGATGTCGAAATTCTCCATGATGTCCGCGCCTTCGGCCGAATAGGTCGAATAATTGTTGAGCGCGGCCTCCTCCAGCGTCCAGACCTGGCGCACCGGGCTGGTCTCGCTCGTCATCGTTATCTGGATCGTCGGCACGCGGCGGCCCTCGACGACATGCGCGATGATACCCGCGGAGGCCGCATCGAAACTGCGCGTGACATAGATGGCCCCGGCCATCAGCTCGGTGCTGGACGGGTCGATGGGTTGGTAGGTCACGGGGTCGTAGACCGGCTGCTGCGAAACACTGAAGCTGATACTCGCGGCCGGAAGCTGCGTTCCGCCGATATCAAGAGTGATGCCGGCCTGGGCAAGGCCGGCGAGCGCGGCGGCGCCGAGACCGGCAAGCGCATAACGGCCGGCGGCGTGAAGACGGGTGAGCATGCGGTGTCCCTTTCCTGGTCGCATGGCCTGATTAACAGTCTGCAATCTGGCTGGGAATATGGCAGGCCGCTGGCCAAAACCGCCAACCGGAATAATTATTTTGCAGGACCGGCCGGCGGCTCCAATCCGGCCGCACATTCCTCCTGCCCTTCCTGACGTCAAGGAGACTATCGATGGATTTCAATGACACCCCCGAAGAAGCCGCCTTCCGCCAGGAGGCGCGGGCCTTCCTCTCCCAGCACCTCAAGCCGAAGGGCGCGACGCCCATGCGCCAGTCGATCGACGGCAAGGAATTCCTGCGCCGGGCGAAGGCATGGCAGAAGACCAAGGCCGAGAACGGCTTTGCGCAGATCACCTGGCCCAAGGAATGGGGCGGGCGCGGCGGCACGACGATGCAGGGTGTCATCTGGGGCCAGGAGGAATCCCGGTTCGACGCCCCGGTTGGCCCGTTTGCGATCGGCCTCGGCATGTGCATCCCGACCGTCATCGCCTTCGGCTCCGATGCGCACAAGAAGCGCTATGTGAAGAAGGCGCTGATGGGCGAGGAGATCTGGTGCCAGCTCTTTTCCGAGCCCTCGGCCGGATCGGATGTTGCGGGCCTGAAGACCCGGGCGGTGAAGGATGGCGATGACTGGGTCATCAACGGCCAGAAGGTCTGGACCTCAGGCGCGCATTATTCCGATTTCGGCATCCTCCTTGTACGCACCGACCCGAAAGTGCCCAAGCACAAGGGCCTGACGATGTTCATCGTCAATATGAAACAGCCCGGCGTCGAGGTCCGCCCGATCCACCAGGCCAGCGGCGGGCGGGAGTTCAACGAGGTTTACTTCACCGATGTGCGCATTCCCGATACGGACCGTCTCGGCGATGTCGGGGCCGGCTGGAAGGTGGCGCTGGTCACGCTGATGAATGAGCGCCTCGCCGTCGGCGGCTCGCCCGGCCCGGACTGGGGCGAGATCATGGCCTATGCCCGCGATGCCGGGACGATGAGCGACCAGGCTTTCCGCGAAAAGCTGGCTGACTGGTATGTCGCCGCGCAGGGCTACAAGCTGACGAAATTCCGGACACAGACGGCGCTTTCACGCGGCGAGACACCGGGGCCGGAAAACTCGATCGGCAAGATCATCACCGCCAACCATTTGCAGGATATCTGCAATTCGGCGATCGAGATGCAGGACCATTTCGGCATTATCAGCGAATCGTCACGCATGCCGGCCGATGCCATCTTCCAGCAAAGCTTCATGTGGGCGCCGGGCCTTCGGATTGCCGGGGGCACGGACGAAATCCTGAAGAACATCATCGCCGAGCGCGTGCTGGGACTGCCGCAGGATGTCCGCGTCGACAAGGATCTTGCCTTCGACGAGATGAAATCCGGCTGAGGGCCGTCTGTAGTCTTACGGATAGCCGCCCACGCTCGGCGGGCCTAATGTTGCGGCGGGTTCCCATGCGGAGCCCGCCGTTTTCATCAGGAGGCTTGCGATGTTCAAGACGAATGAAGGGATTCTCGACCGGTTATTGCGCGTGGTGATCGGCCTGGCGCTGATCGCCCTGGTCTTTATCGGCCCACAGACGGCCTGGGGCTGGATCGGCCTTATACCGCTGGTGACCGGCCTTGTCGGCTGGTGCCCGGCCTACCGGCTCCTCGGTATCAACACCTGCCGGATAAAGCCGGGCTGAGCGGGCTTAGTCCGCCTCGGCTGGCGCCGTCGCTCCGGCTATGAAGGCGGCGACCTCGCCAATGCAGGCGCGGCCGGCATCGGTGAGCGCCTTGGCGCGGGCATCCGGGCTGTTGCCGAGGGCCAGGGCCGTGGTTGCAACATTGGTCTGCGAGAGCACGCCCCGCCCGCGGCCTTGCAGGATCGTCGCCTCGATCCGGCAGCGCGCCTCATTGCCCATCAGGGTGAAATCCGAAATCCGCCAGACAAGTTCATAAGCGGCCGGCGCGCCGGATTCGGCCGGCATGGCGACATTCGGCCCCTCTCCGCCAAGCGAGTCGAGCAGCGCCACCTGCATCATCCGTGTCGCGCTGTCCGTCCACTGAACGCCGCGGATGATGCGCAGCGCGCCGCTGGCGTCTTCAGCGGCAATATCGCGCCCGGAGAAAAGCCGGGAGGCTTCCGGCTCGCGCACAAGCAGCGTTCCGCCAAGACGGTAGCTCGCCTCGACCGGTGCAATCCGGTAAAGGGCCCGCGGCGCCTCGGGCTGGGGAATGACGCTGACGCAGGCGCTTGCGAAAGCCAGCGCAGTGAGCAGCAGGAGCGGCCTCAGGGTTTTCATCGGCGTCTCTCCTCATAGGGCAGCGGCTCGCCGACAACGAAGCCCTGCGGATTGCGTTCGATTTCCCGTGCCATCCGGTCGAGCCGGTTGATCAGGATACGCAGGTCCTGGCTGACGGCATTGGCATTCTCGAAAGTCAGGCGCGCCGGGCCGTCGATGATCTCGGCCGCCGATTGCATCGCGGCGGAACTGGAGGCCAGCGTCTCACGGGCGGAATCGGCGATCTCGCTCATATCGCTGGCGACCCTGGTGAGGTTCGCCCCGGCATCGGTAACAGCCAGATCCGCCGAGCGGCTGAACTGGGCGAGATCGCGCGAGGCGTCCTCGAACGCCCGGGAGGCGCGCGACAAATCGTCAAGGGTTGTCCCGGCCTGGACGATGAGACCATCATCGGCGGCGAGCCGCTCGGTCAGGATCTCGACATTGCGGATGGTGGCCGACAGCGAGACAAGGTTTTCATCGGTCAGAACGGTGCTGTTGATCCGGTCGAAGGTGAGATTGGCGCGGCCGAGGGCCTGCGCGCCGCCGGCAACGATCTGGTCCACCAGCGTGCGCTCGGACGGGATCACCGGGACCGGTTCGCCGGGCCTCGGCTCCAGCATCGGGCCGCTGCCGGCGCTGATCTGGACGAAGGTGATGCCGGTGATCCCCGCGAGCTGGATCGTGGCGGTGGAGTCCTGCCGGATCGGGGCTTCGCGCGAGACGCGAATCCGGGCGCGCACCTTCGAGGGATCGGCGCGGTCGATGCGGATATCCTCAACCTCGCCCACCTTGATGCCGATATACCGCACGGCGGCGCCCTGCTCCAGCGAGACCGGCCCGTCGAAGACGATGTCATAATTCTTGTAGTCGCGCCGGAATTCGGCCTGGCCGAACCACAGCACGAAGGCCGCTGTCAGCAGGGCCGCCGCGATCACCAGCGCGCCGATCAGTGCATAATTTGCCCGGGTTTCCATAGCCTTCTGCCTTTTCAATGGCCTGCGGCGGCCGCGCGGCCACGGGGGCCGCTGAAATACTCCTGAATCCACGGATGGTCGACCGTCCGTAATTCCGGAATCGTGCCAATTGCCAGCACCCGCTTCTCGCCGAGCACCGCAATCCGGTCACAGACGGCGTGCAGTGTATCAAGATCATGGGTGACCAGGAACACTGACAGGCCGAGCGCCTGCTGCAGGTCGCGGATGAGGGAATCGAATGCGGCCGCCGTGATCGGATCAAGTCCGGCGGTCGGCTCGTCGAGGAATAACAGCTCCGGATCGAGGGCGAGGGCCCGGGCGAGTGCCGCCCGCTTGCGCATCCCGCCGGAGAGGTCGGAGGGGTATTTGTCGCCCGCGCCCGGCTGCAGCCCGGCCATGCGGATCTTCATGTCGGCAAGCTCGCGGCAGAGCGCCGGGCTGAGCTGGGTATGCTCGCGCATAGGCAGCATGACATTCTCGCGCACGGTGAGATTCGAGAACAATGCCCCATCCTGGAACAGGATGCCCCAGCGCCGCTCGATCGCGGTGCGTTCATCCCGGGACAGGCGGCTGAGCTGCTGGCCGAAGACCTCGACCTGGCCGGCAGCCGGCGGCTTCAGGCCGGTGATCGCCCGCAGGAGCACGGACTTTCCGCATCCGGACGGGCCGATGATGCCGATGACCTCGCCGCGCGGAATGTCGAGATCGAGATTCTCGAGGACCACGGTGGCGCCATACGCGACCTTCAGCCCCCGGATGCGGATGACCGGATCGGCGCTCACAGGCCGAGCTCCATATAGAAGATGGCGAACAGCGCATCGAGGACGATGATGGCGAAGATGGCCTGGACAACGGAGGTGGTCGTGCGGTGGCCGAGGGATTGCACGCTGCCCCCGGTCAGGAGGCCCTGCCGGCAGGCGATGATGGCGACAGCGAGGCCGAAGACCGGGGCCTTGGACATGCCGATCCAGAACTGGTCGATGGGAACGAAAGTGCGCATCCGCTCCAGGAACAAGGCGGGCGCGAGATCGAGAGATGACCAGGCAACGACCATGCCGCCGGCGAGGCCGGATATCGTGGC
>DAIRTA010000125.1:0-6662 GCA_036804125.1 Hyphomonas sp. | reverse complement strand
ATGCGCAATGTCTCGGTGCCCTATGGCATCAGCCTGGCGGATGCGCCCAATCTCTCGACCACGCGCTGGCGGACGGTGACCGACCATAAGAGCCTCATCCTGTATGGCGAATCGGCGACCTCTCCCAATGTCTTCTGGGTCGACATGCGCCAGCTCGATTTCACGGAAGGCGCGGAGGTCAAATTCCTCGAACTGGGTGTCGACATGAACCGCATCCTGGCCGGAGAGGTCTCGGGCGCGTTCATCCCCGCCACGCCCTTCACCTTCGAACCGGCCGGCTGATCGCGGCCGGGTGCCTCCCCGGTAATCATCCCATTTTTGAGCGGCCGGATTTGCGGACTTCACGCGGCGAGTTTGAGTTTCATGGCGGGGGTGATGCCGCCGATACCCATGTTCGGGCGCTGGTTGTTCCAAGTCCAAGTCGCCACCGGGTGGCGTTGTTCCTTGATCTCATGGATCGACTGGAAGACGCGCTGTCCCAGCCATTCTTGGCATACCGTTCGGTTATAGCGCTCGACATGGGCATTCTGCTGCGGCTCGACTACCGCTGCAAAATACAGAATTTGATCTCAGGCCGGTTGCAGAATGATATGGAATTGAGGTGCCAATTCTGCATCACTATCGATTTCCAGTCTGGTCATGCCGAAATGCGCCTGAGGCCTGTAAAGGCGCGCGGTCCCGTCAGGTCCAACACGAGCAGAAACGCTGCCAACTATAACCTCAGCCCCCTGCAGTCCAGGTCCGACATCGACCACGACGATGTGGGCTGAATTGCAGCTGTATGACGTCTCACCAACCCATGTGCCGGACATGTTGCGCGCAAGCAGAGCTGAACTTGCCGGCAGATCGCAACTTGCCGGGACAATCCCGGCAATCCTGATCCGGCTTGTGGAGTCAGCGCCTGCTGCGCCAGCCAAGAAAGCCGAGACCAGAAGGCCGAGAAAGGTCTTGTACATGCTGGCACCCTCATTCCGCCGGATGAAGGTTAGGCGCCAGACGCCAAGGAAAGGTTAAACCGCTCCCTGAAACCCCTTTCTCAGTAAGGCGTGACCTCCACCTCTATGACATCCCTGTATGTCCCCGCGAATAGTAGCGGGCTTGCCGGGGTGCGGATGCCCAGAGCCATACGCTCGCCGAGCAGCGGCGTCCGGCTGTTGCGGAAAAGGGTCATCGGGCTTGTCAGCTGGGCGCTTTGTCCATCAGCACTCACGTCGTACCGGACGCCCGCCAATTGCCGGTCCTCGGTATGTTTCAGGATACCCTTGTTCTCGGATCGGATCGTGACAGTGTAGGGTCCGTTAGACTGGACATAGAACACAGCGGCACCTACCGCGCCGGGGCGCAAATCCCCCAGATAGACTGTTCGGTCCGAGCTCATTCCGGCCAGAGAGATTGCGGTTGACGCGGCAACGTCTACCCGGAGATCGAAAGCGGCTGATCCATGGGGTTGTTGCAGGGCTTCATCCAGCAACTCTGCCGAGAGTTCGAAGCGTCGTTCACCTCGCAGCGGAACTGCGCTGAAACTGAGATTAGGCGTAAAGCGAATTTCTCTTTCGGCGCCGGGGGCCAACCTGACCAGTTCAGTCGCCAGGGCTCCAGGCACGCTCAAGGCTGACCGCCGCCTCTCCAGAAACTCCAGGTCGATGCCATCCCGTGACGATCTCGCCGCCTGCCCCGTTATAGCGTCCCGCAGCACAACCGCAGCAGTGCATTCCTCTGACCCCCTGTTTGTCACGACGACAGAGACGTGGGCAGGACGCTGGCGCGTATCAAACGGATCCACAGTTATCGGCGGAGCATCAATTCGGCGAAGGTCAGGCTCGCAGGCCGCCCATGCGCCGTTTGCCAGCGCTAGGGATACGAGGGCCAATGGCACCAGGCGTTCAGGGGATAACAATCTTGCCAAGGTCAACATAGGATTCTTCGCTTTCGCTGATGACTAGGTTTACACTGGTCTCGTCGCCATTCAGCCTCAGCAGATACTCACCGGGCTCAATACGTTCGACGACAAAGCGGCCAGTACGGTTTGTAAAGAAAGAATAGGCCTCGCCAGACTCGAGTGAGGTTAACGTACCGCTTGAAAGGTAGAGATCCCGGGTGTCCGAGGCGAGGACACCAACCACAGTGTAGGACGCCGCAGAGCCGATGAGAAAATTGTATCCCGAGCCCGCACCCGGCAGCATGTCAAAGCGCGCCGCGCCGATATCGTAACCTGCTGGGAGGTTGCGCACATCTATCTGTAAAGACTGAGGCACGTATGGCTGTAGCAGAGGCACCGCGACAGCGCCTAACCGGTCAACCCTTGCGACGGCCCCACGCGAATAGCCGGCGCCAAGGTCGATATTCCGGCCACTCAGCGTCCGATGCCGCCGCACGATGGCGAATCCATCGTCGGCGCGCCGGCCAAAGGCCAATCCCTGAGGCGTGATGCCAATACCGGTTGATATGCGCGCGGTTGTTATCTGATCGGTGGAAACACCGGCAAGGTCAGGCATTGCATACAGATGCCGTGCGGCAATCTCAATGCGGTTGCCCCGGTAAAGGCCATCGCCGAACAGCACATCTTCATTCGTGCGCTGCTCATAAGCGATCCGTCCGCTCAGATCACCTACCTGCAGCCTTGGCGTGCGCTCGGCTTCGAGGAGCAGAATGTCGTTACGGCTGTTATAGGATGCGCGCGTAGCCGAACGACGCCCCCATCGAAGGCTGAGTCCGATGCGGCCCGTTACCCGGTCGGTGACAGCATCATAGCCGACACTTGCAAACGTATTCAGCCGTCCAAACAATTTACTGACTGACAGATCATATTGCTCCTCGTCCGGCACCAGGTCGCGGCCGCGGGACAGCCTGGCGCCTGCCGTTACGCTGGCCGCCCAAGGCAATTGGACACTGGCCCTGGCTGCGGCATCCCACTCTCTGGGCTGAATGGCTGGCGCATCACCAAGCGTCGAAAAGAATGGCGAATAAGTTGCGGCCGCGAGTTCCAGACTTGCGCCGAGGTCCTGGGTCAGATTGAAAAAGCTGCGATAGTTCGCAGCAAAAGCGTAGCCGCTGTCCTGTCCGTTGGGCGCGTTCGAAGTGCTTCCGGCGACGTCAAGGGATATGCGCCCGAGGCGTGAGGCCGTCGCAGCCCGCAAACCGAAGGTCGCTTCGTCAGCTGTCGCCTGGATATTCGCGCCCAGCGTTAGCCCGCGGGTTATTCCCCGTTCGTAGTAGCCTGTAAATGCAAGCTCGCCGTCATAATTCTCGTTCGGGGTTCGCGTCTCGGATTGCAGGCCCAGCGTCGCAGAGAAGATGCTTACACCCGGCTCGATCAGCCCATCGGTTCCGAAAAGGGACAGGCGAGCGACCTGCTGACGCCCGGTTCCATCGTCAACATAGAACTCGACGTCTGCTGCCGTGTCGATAAAGGGGAAATCGCGAAGCTCATAGCGCCCGGCCGCCAGGCTCAAAGTTCGGATGACAACGCCATTGACCACGACATCCACTGTTGACGCCCGCTGGAGGTAGAGGCCCTGCTGGCCACTCGGGCGGATATCGCGGAATGGCTGAATCGTGCCGAATTGCCGGCTGACGGATAGGCCGCCGAGCGTTGGCGTCGCCTGAAACCCGGTTACCGGGGGATCGATATCGCCCGCCGAGTATCTGATGCCGCGCTCATAATCGTCCCTGACGAGGACGACCCCGTTTCGCACCAGCTCGCTATCCTCAACCACGCGGATGTCAAAATTCAGGGTGTATCCGTCGAAGCCGCCAACATTGACAAAGCCAAGCGCCGCAGCCTCCACAGGCTGCAAGCCCGTGTCTCCCAGGCCAGCCTGATGGCGATACTCCGTAAGCAGGGAGGCGGTGATGCCGATGGCAGCGCGTGAAGGGGCGATAAATTCGGAAGGGTCTGGCCGCCTGTTCCCGGTCAGGGACAATATCTGCTGGCGTGTCTCTTCTTCCGAAGCTGTGATTTCGAGCCGCAGGGCCTGAGAATTGTAGTGGATATCAAGGCCCGCATTACGAAGGTGTTCCATGGGAACACGGCGGCTGTCGGGTAGCCTTGACGCGATACGACTCAATACATTCTGGTCGAAAGTTTTAGACAGCAGGCTGAGCAACTGGTCAGCATCAATATTTGGCTCCGACTGAAGTGCTATGTCGGCAAGAACATTGCCCGTAAGCTGCCCGTTAACGGCTACCGGAAACGTCAGCTCAAGCGACTGCGCGCTGTCTATCACCGTTTCGGCAAATGCGTCGCCGCCGCTGAAACAAGCGGCAGAGCTGAGGAAAAGGGCACTTCGCCATTTCACGGGACACGCCGGTTCATTCCGCCCTACTCAGTACTGGGAGTAGAGATGTCCGCGGTGATCCAGGTTTGGCCAGCTGCTTCCGGAGGAACGTCGAGAACGAGCCGGCGGCGGGCATTAGGCATGATGAGGGGGGTCTGAAGGCTCCCGGAGATTTGGGATGCAGGGATAATCACGGACTCG
This sequence comes from Hyphomonas sp., assembly GCA_036804125.1. GTDB lineage: Bacteria > Pseudomonadota > Alphaproteobacteria > Caulobacterales > Hyphomonadaceae > Hyphomonas. Next base: position 2,184 of record DAIRTA010000125.1, on the reverse strand, counting down.
GCATTGCCAGACTGCAGCCGGATATCGAACTGGTCGATATAGCCATACGCATTGCCCGAATTTGTCACCCATACAACGACCGTGCCATTGTCTTCCGGGGTGGCCTCAACACTCAGCGCAAGGCTGGCGGTCGCATTGTCAGGCGAGACGTAGGCGGCTGTCCCGAGCGCCATCATGAAATCAATCCCGGAACTTCCCTCTGGGCGGTTGCGGATCGGCAACTGCCGGAACATGACAACATAGCTTTCCATAGCGCTCAGCGCTGGGGGGCCGATATACCTTACCCGGAAAGCCTGTTCAGATCCCGGCGGAATCAGGCTCTGGGGCGGAAAGATGAGAAAATCATCCTCTGCAGGCTCGCGAATCTCCTCGCCGTCCTCGGTTATGGTGCGGCGGAAGACCTCGACCTCGATAGGCAGGTCCAAGGAATAAGTGTTCTCAAGTCGCAAAGTGATTTCGGCTTCCGGCCCGCCGGGAGCCAGTATGTACCGCATGGGGCTGAGCCTGAATGCATAGGCTTCCGCAGCAAAGAGCGTGGCCATCGCAAGCACGGCAATGGAGCGCAAGAGATAGGGGGACCGCATTCGAGATACTCCACACAGGATGACCGAGCCGGGCCACTCGACCCGGCTCGGTCCTGATAGCTCAGCAGAGCAAATCAGTTAGCTGTAACGACCAGCGTGATGTCGTCCGAATAGGTTCCGGCGAACAGCCCGGAAGTGCTGCCGGAAACCTGAGCGCGGATGGAGCCGGTTTGCCCCGCGATGAAGGCCGTCGACCCGCTCAGGTTGGTGACCTTCGGGGTCGTCAGCTGGATCGCGCTGAAGCCAAGCCCGGAGCCACCACCATGCGAAACATTATACGGGAGAGACTGGCTGCCCCCGACAAGGAACCCGCCGCTGGCCGAGGAAATCGTCCGCGTGAAACCGGCAGCACTGTTGCAGACATAGGTGAAGCTTCCGAGCGTCTGCTCGGCGCTGATCGTAAGATCAATGATCTCGGGGTTGGCAACAGAGTTGTTGTTTGCTTGGCAAACCAGCGGGACGTCACCCTGCACAGTGAAAGTTTCAGACGAATCGGCGTTGGCACCGAGAGCCAGGGCACCGGCCGCAGCCAAGGCAAAGAAGGCCTTCTTCATTGATGTCTCCAAAAACCAGGTTTACTTGTCAACTTCTGATGACAAGTGCGCTGACATATGGGGAGGTAGCGCGAGCCAAATCCCCCATCACTCGGCGCAATTCATTTATTAACGGCTCATTAATTCCTGTCAATTCTGAGTGGATATAAAACTGACGGCTTGAGAGCGCGTAGTGATTGCTCTGAGTACGAATTATACTACGGAATGAACGAATAATATTGTCACTACCGAGACATAATCAATAAATAATACGGCGCTTTGTATATAATTGAAATGCCTCTAGTGTAATGAGACGTAAGCATTTTTTAGCCGTCCAGCCCATATCCTGCAACTTGGGGCTGATGGTATATTTCAAATTTGTGACGTTATTTATCCTGTCACTGCACCTGTAGATTACGGGCGCCCTGACAAATTTGACCAAGGGTGTTACTTTTCCGACACGCCTGATGTGTTGATCAGGAATAGAGTATTCTTGAAGCTCATATGGCGCTGTTGTCGGCTCATGATGCGGGTAAGTCCGGCCTTGCCGCATTATCGCAATTGGGCGCCTGCTATCGCCTGACATTCGCCCGGCAGGCTAGAGTGAGACTTCAACAGGGGAAGACATGGACGCGCGCGGCGCCCTTCGCCAGCCCCGCGGAAGTGGTCGATCAGATATGTTCGCCCGGCGGTTTTTAAGGCAGCAGCGTATGTGCTGCCACCTCCCCATACTAAGGCGGCGTGAACCCTGCGGGCAAAATGGCTTTCGGGGCGGATGGCTTGTAGCCAGGGCACGAGATGAGTGGCATCTAGTGCCTTGTTTTTATGGTGGGCGGTAACGGGCTCGAACCGCTGACCCTCTCGGTGTAAACGAGAAATTTCTATCATTAAAACAGAAAGTTAACTGTTAACTTTCATCAGTCCAAAGACAGAACAGATCGCGAAACTGTTAACTGGGGGCGTCTTTAAAAACACGGTCTCGAGCGCCTGCAGCTTGACGGGCGGACGTATCAGTTCAGTTATGGCTATACGCCGGAGGGGTATCTGACGACGGCCGCGCTGCCGTT
>DAIRTA010000124.1:0-6670 GCA_036804125.1 Hyphomonas sp. | reverse complement strand
CTATTGGCTGAACTGCCAGGATACGGACAGCTTGTAATTCCTTCCCGGCTCGGAAACGCCTGCAAAGACGCGCTCATATCGGTGATCAAGAAAATTATCCACGCCTGCATCAATGCGAACATTCTCCAGAAAGTCCGGCTCCCATGATGCATACAGATCAAACACCACATAGCCCGGGCGGCGCTCGACGACGGTGAGGCTTCCTGCGCTCATGCCCAAACGCTTGAATTCGTCCGCCGCCTGAATTCGTGTTCCCAGCTGTGCCGCGCGCTCTGGCAACCGAATACCAAGATCGAGGGCGAGACGGTCAGGGGTCAGTGCCCCGATGTCAGCGCCGGTCGCGTCGTCGCGCCCCTCGATCGTTGCAAGACCCAGGCGGGCATACCATTGCGGCGCATCGTAAGCGATTTCCGCTTCAAATCCGCTCAGGCTCGCGCTGGCGAGATTGGCGGAATTCGTGGTCCCTGCCGTGCAGGGAAAGAATGTCGGCGGAGCAAAACAGGTAGGGTCAAACGCGAAATTGACGGACAGGTTGATCAGGTCGGTTACATCGCTCTCGAAATATGAAACCTTGCCCTGCAGGCGATCTGCGTTCTGCAAGATGGATCGCAAATCCAGGCCAATTCCTGCTTCGATGGTTTCGCTCGTCTCGGGTTTCAGGGCAGGATTTGGCACAAAGTTGTTGTTTACGAAAACAAAACTTCCGAAGCCCGGGTTGAAGAGGACAGGATGTGGAACCGGGAAATGGACCCCGTCGAGATACAACTCGTTGATCGAGGGCGCCCGGAAACCTTCAGAATAGCTGCCGAACAAGCGCAGCCAGCTGGCGGGCGCATAGCTGACGCCCAAACGCGGTGAAAGCTGGTTGTCTTCGGAAGTGTCAGCGCTCAGGTCGGATCGGCTCTCAAATGTATCATATCTGATGCCTGGGATGACAATGAGCCGGCCGGGCAGTCCCAGAGGGCGACTGATCTCGGCTTCGGCCTGCAGGAAAATACCCGCAAACTCTGACTTGCCATTCGGCACGCCGCCACGCGCGCCATCCGGTGTCGCAGTGTCCGTGCCGACCTGCTTGTCCTCATACCAATCCCCCCCGATCGTAATGACAATCTCTCCCGGATCCAGGGAAAGACGCGAGGCATTGCGAAGGCTGATACCATTTGTGCTGATGTCCCTCAGCGTTGTCCGCGGGACGGATCCATCGAATTCATCGACCGCACTATCCGCGCGATAAAGTGTCAGCCGGGTATCGATCAGATCCGAAGGCGGATCGAATCTCAAACCACCTCGCCAGGTTTCGCTGGTGACATCCTTATCGACATTGCGGTCAAGCACCGGGTTACCGGTTCCGCCGATGCCCTGCCCGTTATTCGGCTCAACCGCCTTGTTCTGGAAGCGCTGCCAGGACATATCGGCAAAAAGCGAATTACTTACCTGGTAGCCGAGCTTGATCAGGCCGGTTCTGATGCTGTCATCGGATGGCAGATCCGCGCCGGAGCTGAGCCGGATGTCTCCAGATTGCCGGACACCCAGGTTCACCAGCCCGTCAAATCCGCCTTGCTGGCCGAAAACCGTGAGCGAGCCGAGCCATTCCTCATTGACGCTCTGGTAACCGGTCCGGACGCGAACACCAGCCGTTTCACCTTCCCGCAAGAGATCGCCTGCGGTCACGGTTTCAAACGCCAGAACACCTCCTACCGCCCCTGAGCCATAGAGCGCTGAGGCCGGACCGCGCACCACTTCGGCTGTCCGGACAAGTTCAGGATCGAGAAAGAACCGCCCATCATGCGCTGAGATAAAGGATTGGCGCGCGCCATCGAGCAAGATGAGGACATTCTCCCGGCCAAGGCCGCGGATGCTCGGTGTCTCGCCCGTGCGTCTGGGCCCGCCGGAAAAATCCAGGCCGGGCACATCCCGCAGCAGGTCGGACATGGTGCTGGGCTGTATCCGCTCCAGCTGATCACGGGCAATCACGGTCACCTGCCCCGGATAGTCAAAAACCGGAATAGGATTTGATGTCCCATAAACCGTTATGGCGTCTTCGCGCCGCTCTTGATCCGGATCGGCCTCTTCACCGAGCGCCGGAAAGGCCAACAACGCCAGCGCCGATACCGTCAGTATCAGGTTGCGGGGCCTGGAAACCGGCCGTCTCGGAGGGATTGCTTTGCGGGTTGCGAGGAGCATGGCATGACCTTTTTGCGAATGATTCTCATGTCACCCTGCCAAGCCAGAACTGATATTGCAACTCATTTTCATTTAAGATAGATGTTTTTTGACTTCTGCTGATAGGGAGATACCCGCCGTGCATCACCCCATACGATGGCTTGTGCTCATAATCGCAAGCGGAACGCTTGTTCTCTTCCAGGCCTGCGCGGCGCCAGCCTCTCAACGGCTCGCAAGCGAGACGCCTACGACATCTGCGCAAGCTGATTTCCCCGGAGAGCAGACATCTTTTGCGCAAGATCGCGAGTCCATCCTGGCGATGGCAGGGGATTACCGCGTGACATTCGATTTCAGGGAAACGGTTTCGCTGGCGCCGGACTATGAGCCGACGCCGCCGAAACTCTCAGGGGGTTATGAGGTGGTCCGCGTTATCGAAGACAGGGGCGATTTCATCAGTCTGCAGCACATCCTTGTGATCGATGCAAATGAACCCTTCCCGGTCAAGCATTGGCGGCAGGACTGGCAATTTGAGCCCGATCAGGTTCTTGTCTTTACTGGGGGCAATGCCTGGGCGTGGAGGGATGTGCCTGAAGAGGAACGCCGCGGAAAATGGTCCCAGACGGTCTATCAGGTTGATGATACACCGCGCTATGGCGCCCTCGCAGCCTGGAGCTATGAGAACGGGCTTGCCGAATGGGGCCCGCCCCGTGAATGGCGACCGCTTCCGCGAAGGGACATGATTACGCGCGATGATTATCACGCCATCGATGCGGTCAACCGGCATGTCATCACACCGTCCGGCTGGGTGCATGAGCAGGATAACACCAAGCTTGTCCTCCGTGGCACACCTGCGCCCCTCGTCAGGGAGATCGGCGTCAATATCTACATCCGGACAAGTGATTTTCCCGTTCATGTCGCGACGGACTATTGGACTGCGACGGAAGACTATTGGGCTGCCATCCGCGATGAATGGTCAAAGATCGAGAGTGAGGCGCGTTCATTCGGTCTGACGATCCAAGGGGAGACGGAGGCCCTTTACACGCCGCTTCTTGAGCTGGCGGGGAAGGTCGCAGCGGGTGAACACCAGACATCTGATGCTGCAGCCGAAGGCCGCAAAATACTCCGCCAGTTTGTAACCTTTGAGCCTGGCCCGCTCGAGACCCGCATTGCGCAAACACCCGCCATTGGCAGCGATAGCTGATGCCCCGTTTTTGCGGGACTGTAACAGCGATCGTGTTCGGCCTTGCTGCCGGAACAGCCGCCGCCCATACCGGCTTCATTCTTCCGGATTCCTTCCATTACCCCGAATGCGGTAAAGCCGGGGCCATCGCGTCGTTCAGCGACGCCTTCCCGGCTCCCGAGGTCGCGCTCACGTCCGATGCGTTCTCGATCATAAGCGCTGATGGCCGCCATATGGATTTTGACAGCGTGACGGCCGATCACGCGATGACGCGTCTGACGGCCACGCTCAACGAGCCCGGCTCATACCGCTTGACCAGCGGCATTCGCTATGGCCGCACCGGCCGGGTTGAAGTGACCGGGGGCGGTTTCCGGCGACTGCCCGCAGAGCAGGATAATGCGAACCCGTCATCACCGGATGCGGTGATCCTCTCATCGCAGGCCGTTAGCGTCTCTGAGGTCTCAATATCCTGCGGCCCAGATCCAGAGCCTGATTTGCGCGAAACACAAGGCCGCCTATCAATCCGCCCCCTGTCGATTCCTGATGCCAGCACACCGCAAGCCTTCGAGATCCTCTTTGATGGCGCCCCCTTTCAGACAGAGGAACTCCTTCTTGTGCCAGCCTATGCGGCTTCTGGAGGTCCGCCTGTCAATCTGACAGACATGCTCGCCGGTAGCGGTCATCTCGATATAGGGGTCCTGAAGCCTGGACTGTATACGCTCCTGGCTCGGCATATTGCTACCGCGCCACCCCAGGCGGATACGGATCTCTTCTCTTTTTCAACCGCCCTGACCTTCGAAATACCAGCCGCGCCCGAGCGGCGCTGAAACGCTTGCTGCTGGCCATGCGGCCTTGCTGAGGACTGGCCCAAATCCTTACGCATGAACGACAGTCCGCCCTTCAGGACTGAAGTACTGCAGGGCTCCATCATTGGCGGTAAGGTGTAATTTGTGTCAGGCGTAGCATGTATGCTGCGTCAGCCAGATCGCTTTCGCGGCGCGCGGCCTTGAGATCGCCTTCCAGCCAGTAGGCCTGCCAGATATCCGGTATGCGAACGGCCGGATCGGCCTCGACAAAGATGACCTGATTGGGCGGAGGTGGCGGGGTATGGATACAGGCCCCCATATAGGGCACCAGCAGGAAGGCTTTGTGCTGCGCCCGGCGATTGAAGTCGAAGGGCACGACATATCCCGGTATGCGAATGCGAAGGCCGTCCAGGTCGGGAACGGTCTCGAAATCGCCGAACTGAGGCATATAGTCCAGCGCCGAGCCTTCTTCGATAAGATCGATTCCCCCCTCGGCTCCGTCAGAGAGATAGCGCTGCTCCAGCGCCTCGTAGAAAGCCAGATAAGCCGCCTCAAGGGCTTCGGCAGAGGTGTCGGGAATCAGATCATCCCAGATAATTGGTGTCGGCTCACCCTCGGCGATACCCCACAAAGGGGTCGCTGGCCGGGCGGTGCTGTTTGCGGGACTGTCGCCGCGATGGCTCAATGCGGTTTCGCCTGGTTCAACCTCGCCTGCATCACGAGCGAACGTCTCGCTAACCGCCCCTTCCGGAAGAGGCGGGGGCTGGCCCGGACCCGATTCCGCCGCCTCGCAGGCGGTAAGCAGGCTTGCCACCGCAAGAGGCAGCCCTTTTTGCCAGGATAAACGGCGGGCCTCTCTCATCACGCCGCTCCGCGCCAGCCCGGCCGCTCGATGTCGATGACGAGGAGAAGGCGATCTGTGCCCGAACCTTCAATCGGGGGAGAGCGATGCAGGATCATCCCCTCCTCATAAGTGCGTCGCCCGCGAAACAGGCCGTGTTCAAAGGGTTTGAGCCGATGGATGATTTGCGGCGGGGGTCGCGAGCGGTCTATCCATTCTGTGCCAGCGCCCCGGAGGCTCAGGAGAAACCGCCAATCTGTATTGTCCTGATGAAATCTGCGGCACGCATCGTCCGTGAAATGTTCGAGGCGGAACTCGAACAGCGTTCCGGGAAAAGCGGCCTCTACAACGGATACCAGCCGGAGCGCTTTGGAGCGAATGAACGACGGGAGCTCAGCCGGCCAGTCCAGACCGGCAAGCCGCTCCGATAACTGGTCCGTCATGACCAGAGCGCTGCCAGCAATGCGGATGTCCTCAAATGATCCCAATCCGAGTTCGGCGAAGCCTGATTTCAGGCGCCAATCGTGAGGGGGGCTCCAGAGAATAAGCTCCGCCGCCTCGGCCATTGCAGCTTCGACCCACCGCTCATAACTGGAAACAACAAGGCTTTGCAGAGTGCGGGCGATCAGATGGCTTTCGGGGTTGGCGTTTGCCATTGTGGAAACCTTGGTCAGGGGCTTGGAAGTTATGTAATATTATTACATTCATGACTTCGTCGAGCCCTGCCATACAGATTTCCACAAAGCGCACTGTGACAATTCCGTCAGACTGTCCGGGGCGCTTGCCTGCCACTACACTTTCAACCAGACGATTGGATTCCTGCGGTCTCGATCCGAGATCCAAGTCCGGACTATAGTGGGCTGGAGTCTTCGGGCAGCAGATCACCTCCGACACAGGTGGACTGTGACACGCGCAGATCGTGTCGCCATCTGCAGGGCACATTGAGGCTGAACGCGCAGTGCACCAGCTGGACGTCCCCCGCGCCCAGCGCAGGCTTCGCACTGCCTCGTTTTAAAAGCGAGAGTCCCCCATTCGCGAAGCACGGCGTTTCGACTGGCCTTCAAGGTTGTCGCGGAACAGGGGTGTTCATTTCGATGAGATGATTGTGTCCGGAGGGATTAAATGACCCTCACTTCCGAAAAGTTTGCATGCGCAGGAAGTGTGACATTACGCACTCGTGTGAAAAGCGGTCAGCCTGTATCCCCATCGAAATATTGAGATTCCACCCGGTGTTATTGTCAAAGGAAAGGACGCAGGTTTCATCTCAATGCCTTTCTCTCCGATTTGGGCGAAGAGGCCTATTGCACCTGAATCACGAGAAGAGCTTTCCCGAAGAGCCGGACAGATAGACATTGTCTCAGCCGGTTCCTTTGACAACACCACTCTGCTGATGCTCCTCAAACAGCAGTGTTAAAGCATCCGCAATCGCGTTGGTCATATCCGATCGTGATGATGGCCCCGCTGACGGCCGAAAACCCGGCGATAGAAACATCAGGCCGTTGGAAACAAGCCGGAATAACTGGGCATCCAGCCAGCTGACACCAGCCTGAAACCCCGGGAGAAGGCGCAACAGGTTTCGCGAGGTCTCGCCAGACCGTGCGAAGAGTGAAAGCGCGAGTTGCGCAGTCTCAGGCTCGCGCGAGGCTTCAAACATTGCGTTCAGGAGGCCGGCGAGCTGGT
>DAIRTA010000123.1:3453-6768 GCA_036804125.1 Hyphomonas sp. | reverse complement strand
CTGCCAGGCGCCGGTCGGGCGCAGCTGCTTGGGGATGTAGCGATGCTCGAACGGGCCGTAATCGAGGTTCACCGTCACATCGGCGTTGACCTCACTTTGCAGCGTGAAGGCATACCAGGGGCTCGGATTGATTGGATAAGCCTCGGGCCGGATAGCCAGTTCGAAAGCTTCCGGCCCCTGCCGGATACAAGCCGGCAGTAGGCCATCAGAATTGTGTGCCGCAACGAGGCGAACGACGCCGCTTCCGCAATCGGCCCCAGGCGGCAGAGGTGTCAGACTACAGCCGGCAAGGATCAGTACAAGGAGGACAGCGGCGGGGCGCATCAGTCAAACACGCGAGGCACGAGAACAAGCGAGATCAGGGAGACAACGATCACGCCTATCAGGTTGAGGGCAAACCCTGCTCTCATCATCTGAGGAATCGAAATAAAGCCTGAGCTGAACACGACTGCATTGGGAGGCGTGGCAACAGGCAGCATGAAAGCGCAGCTTGCTGCGAGGGTAATCGGAATGACAAACAGCAGGGGGTCATTGCCTGTCTCGACCGCCAGAGCCGCCATGACTGGTAAAAACGTGGCCGTCGTTGCTAGGTTGCTGGTCAATTCGGTCAGGAAGATAACAAGCGCCGTCGCCGAGATGATCAGGAGGGCGATGTGGACTGTGCCTAGCGGCGCCAGCTGCTGGCCAATCCATAGAGTGAGGCCGGAGCTGCTCATCCCGCCGGCGAGGGCAAGGCCGCCCCCGAACAGGATCAGAACGCCCCAGGGAAGGCGTTTGGTATCCTCCCAGTTCATCAGCGGGCCCGCCCGGCTGCCGGCCGGGATGACAAAGGCTGCGATGGCTGCAGCCATCGCGACACCTGCGTCAGTGAGCTCCACCATCCCTGTCAGACTGGCGAGCGGCTTGCGCAACAACCAGGCAGCGACGAGCATGACAAAGAGAAGACCTGTGCGCACTTCCGCCTTGCTCAGAGGACCAAGATCCTGGCCAAGATCTGCGATGTGCTGGCGCGCGGCGCTGGAAGATTTGAAATCTATCCGGAAGAGGACGAAGGTCAGCATTATCCAGGTCAGAGGCAGCATGACGAGGGCAAGCGGGAGGCCCACCAGCATCCATCTTGCAAAGTCAATTTCGACGCCATAATTTGCCTGCATGAACCCGGCCATGAAAGCATTAGGCGGGGTACCGACCAGGGTCGTCATACCCCCCAATGTAGCACTGTAAGCGAGCCCCAAAAGCATGGCAGTGGCGAAGCTCTGCTGGGTCCGGGAGCTTAACTCGTCCATCGTCTCCCGAACGACGAGGATGACCGACATGACGATCGGCAACAACATCAATGCAGTAGATGTATTTGATATCCACATGCTCAGAAGGGCTGCTGCGAGCATGAAGCCGCCTACCAGTGATCTTCCGTTAACTCCGACAACCGAAAAGACGATCAGCGCAACACGCCGATGCAAGCCGGACTGCTCGATGGCGAGCGCCATCACGAAACCACCCAGGAAAAGATATATGGTCGGATGTGCAAAATGCGGCGCGGTCTCTGCTATGGGCGCAATGCCAAGGACCGGGAACAGGACAAGGGGAAGGAAGGCAGTGACGGCGACCGGCAATGCCTCCGTTGCCCACCATGTCGCCATAAGGACCACAACCGCAGCTGTCATCCGGGCAGCATGCGAAAGACCGACAGGCTCGAAAAACAAGATTACCAGACCAGCAAGCAGCGGCCCGGTCAGCAGGCCTATCTTTTGATGCGGGGCCCGCGCGGAAATGGAATGAGTCATTCTTGGACTTTTCCATTGGAACGATACGCGCCTGCGACATGGTCTGCCGCCGCCTTCGCCATGCCGGCATTATCATGCGCAACGCCCGGGACAGTTTGCAGGGACCAATTGAAACTCCAACCTCGCCGATGCGCCAGAGCGCCGGCTTCGGCATAGAAGGCCTGACCGCGGGCAAGCCGGTGTGGCCCCTGTGCCTGCGCCTCGGGCGCCTTGCGAAGATTCTGGTGGTTCGGGTCAACATCCCTGTCACCGAGCAGGATCAGAAGCGGCTTTGCTAGCCAGTCTTTCGGCGCGCAGGCAGGTGCCGGGGCCCCCGAAAGGCTATAAGGCCAGGGGAACCCGCCTTCGGGCAAGGTGTACCAGCCAGCATTCGCCGCGATCGACAACCTGAGATTTGGTGTTTCCGCAAAGCAGAGATACCGGTGCGCGAACTGCGCGCCCGCTGAATGCCCGAACAGGACATAGCCAGCCCGGTTGGCTCCGCGATGGTCGCGGATGTGCGCGTAAAGCGGTTCGATAGCACCGAAGGGAACCGGTCCGTCAAAACCCGCCCCTATACTATAGGCCCCCCCGGGAAAGCCGGCCTGATCGAATTCGGGGACATAGACACGTATCCCTCTCTGCTCGGCAAGGTCGAGCCAATTGTCTCGGTACTCCTGCGCATTGCGCAAGACGCCGTGCAGGACAAACACAACAGGCGCATCCTCATCAAGGCCGTCCGGCTCCGCTGCAAATACGCGCAGCGCCGGACCATCCCAGGAGGTGAATGTGAAACTTTTCGCAGTCCGCGTGTCAACGGCAGACACACATCCGGCCAGAACGCCAAGGCCGGCAACAATCAGCAGGCAGAAAGACAGTAGACGGAAGGACATCGATCCACCCCCAAGCTGCACCTAATTAGGCTTCCAGGCAGGCCCGGGAGCGCCCGGGCCTGCCTGTTCTTCGCAATCAACCTGGATCAAAAGCTTGCGCGAATCTGGACATAGAACTCGCGGCCTTTGACGGAGTGATACTCCGTGTTCCAACCAATGGCCTCGTCGGCAAGTGGCGGCGCTTCATCAAAAACATTGTTCACCCCCAGCCGGAAGCGGGTGCTGGCGCCGATCACGTCTTTCAGACGGTAGTCAAGATAGGTATTGACCCTGAGGGCCTCTGAAACGCGCCAGAAGTTCCCATCGATGCCTGCGTCGGCTGAAGTGTCGAGGAAACCGCTGACATATCTGGCGGAAACTCCTGCGCCCCACTCACCCTTACGCCAACCTAAAGACGCAGTCGATCGCCACTCAGGATTGCCGTCAATCAGAACCCGGTCGACGGCCAATGCAGCGAACTCACTGCCAAATGCGGGGTCGCCGACCAGTTGAGTCAAAAGTTCGTTGCGCTCTATATCCAGCGTTATCAATTTGGTCGTGTCGACTGAAAAATCGAAATCTCCCAATTGCCCGGCATCAACAGACAGGGCAATGCCAATGTCGATACCGTCCGCCTCCTGACGGTCGAGATTGATGAAATTATCGCGAACGAAGAGTAA
>DAIRTA010000123.1:1898-3353 GCA_036804125.1 Hyphomonas sp. | reverse complement strand
AAAGTCATCAAGGCCAAGATTGAGCCGGCTGATATCGCCGCGATTGAGCTGGACCAGATTGGGGGCTCGGTAGCCTCTTGAATAGGCTGCACGAAGGTTGATGTCTTCAACCGGGAACCATGAAAGGGCAATCTTCGGTTTGACCGCCGTCTCCTCAATATCGGAGAAGTGTTCGGCGCGCGCGGCTATTTGCATGAACCACTCATTTATGAATGGGCCGCTGGAGGCGGCAGCAAGGGGCAGAAGTAGTTCACCCGAAAGCGCATACACATCTCGCGAAGCATTGGAGTCCCGGGTTGGACTGACCCCAACCACATCAGACACGCCGCTCACATTGGACGGGTCAAAGATAATCGTGCCGTCCAGACGCGGATCGCGGTCTTCGGAGTAAGACTCCCGGCGATAGTCGAAGCTTACCGCCCCCCCGATGTCTCCAACCGGCGTGGTCACCAGATCCGGACGCGAAGCGCGCATGTCGAACGTCGTCAAAGTGGTCTCGCCAACATTGGTGTTTGAAATCCGGACCCTGTCCCATTGTGTCTGGGTGTTGGCGTTGGGGCCGCCAAACGGATTGATCGCATCTGGCGTGTCTTTGGAAAGTTCAGCATCCAGCAGCGTCTTGGAGAGACGATTTGATTCAGTATCAGATGTTTCGTTCTCGCTGTAGCCTAACGCGCTTTCCAGGGCCCAGCCGTTCCAGTCACCCCGCAGGCCGCCCAGGACCCGGTAAGTTGTCGACTCGGTCGAGATGAAACGCGGGCCAAGGTCGGTTGGGCGCCAGTTTCGGATCAGGACATCAAGTCCAGCTGCGGGCGCATCGATTCCAGGCAGGCGGTTGGGAGACCCCACCGGACCAAACGGGTTCCAGTAATTTTCCTTCGGAATGACGAGGAAAGCGAGCCCGGAATCAACCGGCTGAGCCGCCCGGTTGGAATCGGTCTCCGACTGGTAGTAAAGAATTTCTCCGAAGGCCTCGAGGCCGCTATCGAACGTGTGCTCAGCCAGGCTGTAAAAATTGATCCGCTCGGCGTCAGAGATCAGCTGGCGCCCTTTTGCGCTGGTTGGGTCAACGGCAATCTCGACACCTTCTCCCAGGCTGTTATTGGGCTGGTTGAGATTGAAGTCATAACGCAAGCCGACATCCAGGTTGCCATCATCAACGCCCATGCAGCCTTCATCCGCCACCACACCAATCACGGCTGTCGTGCCAGGGAAGCTGCACGGCTGAATGTGGAATATACCGGTGGGGCTCGTCACATTGCTGGAGCCGATCCGTACCCTCGATCCGGCGAAGACCCCGTTGACAACCGCGCCGGTCTGAAACTGCCCGAAGGGCGAACTTGTGGACGTGTTCCTGAAGTCCGCGTTTGCCGTAGCGAAGAGCGAGTCTCCCAGGAAAAGCCGCTTGTCTACAAACTGAAACTGAGGACCAAGCTCGGAAGCAAAAAGGCCGTC
>DAIRTA010000123.1:0-1798 GCA_036804125.1 Hyphomonas sp. | reverse complement strand
ACATTGGTAATCTGGCGCGGCACGCCGCCTACATCCTGATTGATCCCGTGGGCCGTAATCCGCCTCCCGTTGAGAAGGATAAGCGTATTACCAGTTCCCAGACCCCGCAGGTTTACGGTTGCTATATCACCTCGCGCATCATTTGGACCGTCGGCGGAGTCGTTTATCTCGAAAGAGCCCGCCTGGGGGAGGTTGCGCAACAGGTCTCCGGTCGAAACATCTCCGAGCGTCTCGAGCATTTCACTGTCATAGGTGCTGACGGCAATCGCTCCGGAGTCGGAGGCGCCCGCAATATTGGAGCCCGTCACAACAATCGTCTGTTGAACCAATTGCTCGTCATTGCCGGCCGCATCAGCGCCTTGGGCCTCAGCTGCCGTCAGGCTGGCCAAGACGATGCCAGCACTGCCCAACAAAACGTATTTGCTCGTAGACATGAACGTATCTCCCCGGATTGTAGTTCTTTTTAGATCAGCAGAGTGATAGACGTGAGTTGAACCAAGTCAACTAAAACATACAAGTCGTTCAAATTTGGCGACAGATCTCAGAAATGCTGTGGTATGACAGACACAATACTGACAGAAATAGGCAAGCCGGAACGCCGCGAAACCATTCTCGTTGAAGCGGTCCGTTTGTTTAACGAGAGCGGTTATGCTGATACCCGGCTTGAGGACATCAGCGCCCGGCTCGGCACAGCGAAGACTTCGGTAAGCTATTACTTCAAATCCAAAGAAGGGCTCGTCCAGGAAGTCTGCGACCGCGCCCTTCGCTTTTCCGAACTTGCAATGGAGAGCGCGCTCTCTCAGCCGACCGGGAGGGCTGGGATACTGGATTTTGTCAGCCGCCATGCCGTGGCTCATGCGAAGGCCTCGTCTGGAAAGCAGCCGCCGCTTGCACTGATCGCCGACCTGCCTGCATCGGCCGGAGCTGTTTCCGACTTCGCTCGCCCTCGCTATTTGAGCTTGTTGATGGGGATGCGACAGCTCATGGAGCGGGGGCGAAACGACAAGTCCATAAAGGTTTCATCAGACCATGCCTGCCTTTTCTTCCTCCTGAACCTCCTTCACTGGATGCCGAGATGGCTAAGCGAGGTACGGGCGCTCCAGCATGAGCGGGCCATCGAGGGAATGCTGGACATGCTGACCACAGGAATTGCTGAGGCGGGATGCCGGCCCTGGGCGCGCCCGATCAACCGTTCGCCGGAGCATGACAGTGACAGCGTCTTCGACCGCGAAACCCGTAATCGGATGAAACGCGAGGCACTCTTGCGGGCGGGAACGCGGGCCCTGAATGAGCACGGCTTCAGAGGTGTCTCGCTCAATGATGTGGCCGGGCAGCTCGGCGTAACCCGCGGGGCTCTCTACTATCATTTTGCTGACAAGGACGCGCTTATCCAAGGCTGTTTCGAGCGAACCTGCAGCCTGATTTCAACAGCGCAGGCACTAGCCGAAAAGTCTGAGCTGCGCGGTCTGGAAATCCTCATGCGCGCCCTGCGATGGCTGCTCGAAGGGCAGGTCTCAAATCTTGACCCGCTTATCCGTATAAGTCTAATTTCAGCGCTCAACAGCAAAACACGAATGCTGGTACAGGCTCGCCTGAGCCGCTACCGCTCGGGGTTTGCTGACATGCTTGCCCGAGGGATGATCGACGGCTCTGTCCGCCCCTTGGAAATTCTCGCGGTCGAACACCTAATAATGGGTTCTGTATTTGCAGCAAATTACCGTCGGCAGGCTTTGCTGAAGCCGCTCGCGTCATCTGCAGGAGGTGATGGAAAGATTGCCGCCGCCGGCTATTTCGAAAT
>DAIRTA010000122.1:0-6826 GCA_036804125.1 Hyphomonas sp. | reverse complement strand
GTCGCCGATCGGCTGGCCGCCCGGGCGGCAAAGGACTGGGCCGAGGCGGACCGCATCCGCGACCAGCTTGCGGCTGAAGGCATTGAGGTAATGGACGGGCCGCAGGGATCGGCCTGGCGGCGCGTCTGACCCCCGCCTTCCGGCGCTCTTGCGGGCAGCGCCCGCCCGGTCCATCTGAAAGCAATGAGTGAACTCTACCATAACCGCATTCTCGAACTCGCAGCCGATATTCCGCATCTCGGGCGGCTGGACTCGCCGGAAGGGTCGGCCTTCCGGGTGTCGCGGATTTGCGGCTCCACCGTTGCCGTGGATGTCATCCTTGATGCGGCCGGCGAACATGTTGCGGCCATAGCGGTTGATCCGAAAGCCTGCGCGCTCGGGCAGGCTTCGGCTGCGATCCTCGCCGGAGAGGCTGTCGGGGCGAGCCTCAGCGAGATCCGCGCGGCGCATGAGAGCCTAAGGGCCATGCTGAAGGAAGGCGGGCCGCCGCCTGAAGGCCGCTTCTGGGAGCTGCGCCATCTCGAGCCGGTCGCCGATTATCCGCCGCGCCACGCCTCGACACTCTTGGCCTTCGAGGCAGCCGTCGCAGCGATTGATCAGGCCCTGGCGGCTCGCGCGGCGGCATGACATGGTCCTGCGCCGCCGCATCGCCTACGGCCTTCTCTGGGCCTACAAGCACGGTCCGAGCCAGGTGTTCCAGCTCTTTGGCGCCCGATGCCGGCATGTGCCGAGCTGTAGTGAATATGGGGCAGAATGCGTTGCGCGGCATGGCTGGTGGCCCGGCGGGTGGATGGCGCTTGCCCGCTTCATTCGCTGCCGGCCGGGGGGAAGTCATGGCTATGATCCCGCGCCAGAAACAAAACCGAACGTTCCGTTCTTGTATCCGTGGCGCTATGGCGACTGGACATCCGGACCTCGGGACGGCCCCAAAGGGCTGGTTGAAACCGGCCCTGAGGCGTGACATACGAAGCGTCATGAACGCAGGCTTGTTCCTCACCGGGCTCACCCCGCGAACGCGTCAGGGTGCATGACGCATCCCTGATGGCGCGCCCGCGCGCCCCGTTCATGCACCCACCGAAAATCCCGCCGCCGGCATGCCCTGAAATCGGGGTAGGATTCCGGGTAAAGCCGCGTTAATCACGCCCCGCCAGAAGCCTCAAGCCAGACACCCCGATCTTCCCCGCGCGCGCCGGCCTGTTCCGCGCCCGCCAGAGAAACGCAAAGACCGATGATCCACATCACGCTGCCCGATGGCTCGAAACGCGACTATGCAGACGGCGCCTCGCCGCTCGATGTCGCCGAGTCGATCTCCAAATCCCTCGCCAAGAAGGCCCTTGCCGCCAAGGTGAATGGCGAAATGTGGGACCTTGTCCGGCCCCTCGAAGGCGATGCGAGCGTCGCCATTATCACGGACCGTGACCCGGAAGGGCTCGAGCTGATCCGGCATGATGCCGCCCATGTGCTGGCCCAGGCCGTGCAGGAACTCTACCCCGATGCCCAGGTGACGATCGGCCCCGTGATTGATGACGGCTTTTACTATGACTTTGCCCGGAAAGAGCCGTTCTCCACGGATGATTTCGAGCGGATCGAAGCCAAGATGCGCGAGATCGTCGATGCCGATTATCCCATCATCCGCGAGGTCTGGCAGAAAGAGCAGGCCATCGAGACGTTCCGGAAGATTGGCGAGGACTACAAGGCCCAGATCATCGATGACATCATCCCGCCCGGCGAGCCGATCACGGTCTACCGGCAGGGCGAGTGGTTCGATCTCTGCCGAGGGCCCCACCTACCCTCGACAGGCAAGCTGCCCAAGGCGTTCAAGCTGATGAAGCTGGCCGGCGCCTATTGGCGCGGCGACCACCGCAACGAAATGCTCCAGCGCATGTATGGCACGGCCTGGGCCAGCGAGAAGGACCTGAAAGACCATCTCCACCGCCTCGAAGAGGCCGAGAAACGCGACCACCGCAAGCTCGGTGCGCAGCTGGACCTGTTCCATCTGCAATCGGAAGCGCAAGGCTCGGTCTTCTGGCACCCGAAAGGCTTCATGATCTGGCGCCAGCTGGAGGCCTATATCCGCCGCCGGCAGGATGAGGATGGCTATGTCGAGGTGAAGACGCCGCAACTGCTCGACTCGGTCTTCTGGGAACAATCCGGGCACTGGGACAAGTTTCGTGAGAACATGTTCGTGGTGCCGGATTTCATCCCCAGCACGGAAGGGGCCGAAGTGAACATCCCCGCCGAGACAAGCCTGATGGCGCTGAAGCCGATGAACTGCCCGGCGCATGTCCAGATATTCAAGAGCGATCAGCGGTCTTACCGGGACCTGCCGATCCGCATGGCGGAGTTTGGCTGTTGCCACCGCAACGAGCCGCACGGCGCCCTGCATGGCCTGATGCGCGTTCGCCAGATGACGCAGGACGATGCGCACATCTTCTGCCGCGAGGACCAGATCCGGGAAGAAACACTGCGCTTCCTGAAGCTGTTCTCGCAGGTCTATAGCGATTTCGGCCTGACGGAGATTTCCTACAAGCTGGCAACGCGTCCGGAGCTGCGCGGGGGTACGGACGAGAACTGGGACCGTGCCGAGAAGGCGCTTGCCGACGCATTGACAGAGGCCGGCCTGCCCTTCGAGTTCGCCGAGGGCGAGGGCGCGTTCTATGGCCCGAAGCTCGAATTCCACCTGACGGATGCGATCGGCCGGACATGGCAATGCGGCACATTCCAGCTCGATTATGTCCTGCCGGACCGTCTGGATGCGGAATATACAGGCGCCGACGGTGCCAAGCACCGCCCGGTCATGCTGCACCGCGCGGTGTTCGGGACGTTCGAGCGCTTCATGGGCATCCTGATCGAGAACTATGCCGGCGCTTTCCCGCTTTGGCTCTCGCCGGTTCAGGTCGTTGTCGCCGCGATTTCGGATGATGCGGCGGGCGCCTATGCCGAAGAGGTCGCTGCCGAACTGCGCAAGGCCGGCCTGCGGGCCGAGGTCGACCGGCGCAATGAGACGATCAATTACAAGGTTCGCGAGCATTCGGTGCAGAAGGTGCCGGTCATCGCCGTGGTCGGCGCGCGCGAAGCCGAGGGGCGTAAAGTGGCGCTGCGCCGGCTCGGTTCGAACGGCCAGCAGATCCTCTCGCTGGACGAGGCGCTCGTCAGCCTTGCGGAGGAGGCCCTCCCGCCGGACCTGAAACGCGCCCGCTGAAGGAGGCGGGATGACGCCGGGCCGCCAAGCGGGCAGTGTGAAGGCCATGTCCTATGGCCCTGTCCTTGCCGCGGCGTTCCTGCTCTGGCCCCTGCTGGCGCTTCTGGGCGGGCAGGGGTTTGCACCGCTGGTCGGGCTCACAGGGCTCGCCGCCCTGGCTCTCGCACGGCCGAAGCACGTGCCGCCTTATGCCCTGGTTGCCTTTGTCTTCCTTGCCTGGGCGGCGGCCAGCGAATTCTGGTCTCCGGCGGCGCGAACGCTCATTTCCGGCAGCCTTCTTGAAGGCAACTTCGCCATCAAGGCCCGCAGCTTTATCATCCTCGCCACGTCCGCGCTGGCGGCGCTGACTCTGGCGGCAGTGCTGCGCTCGCCGCCCTCAGCGCGGATGCGCAAGGTGATACTGGCCGGGCTGGTCGCCCATGGCCTGATGCTGGCTATCTATGCGGTATTCCAGGAACCGGTCTTCGACTGGGTCTATGGCAGCGCGCCGGGCGAGCGCGGGGCGGGCGTGCAGAATCTCAATCGGAATGCCAATGCCTTTGCCCTGGCCTTGCCGCTCCTTGCCGCCTTGCTGGTGGTAAAGCGTGGACGGATCGGCGCGGCAGCGGCGTCAGGGCTGATCCTCCTGTCCGCCGGGGTCTTCATCCTTGCCGACACGGATGCCGGCTTGCTGGCTATCCTGTTCAGCCTGATGGCGGCGGCCCTGATTCTGCTGTTTCCGCGCAATGGCTTTCGCGTGCTGCTGGGCGGGATCGCCGGCTATATCGCGGCCGCGCCGCTGGTGATGTCGGCGCTGATCGCCGCGCTGCAACCGCTGGCGCCGCTGCTGCCGGGATCGTTCCGCTCGCGGCTCTGGTCATGGGAGGTCGTGATCACCCGCATTGCCGAGGCGCCGGTGATGGGCCACGGGCTGAATGCGACGACCACCTGGCGCGCAACCTATGCGGCCTATCCGGAATGGATGGCCCAGCTTCCCTCCAACTGGGCCTATTTTCCGGTCGTGCCGGGCCATCCGCACAATATGGCGCTGCATGTCTGGGCTGAGACAGGCGCTATCGGCGCGATCCTTATGGCGATGAGCCTGATCCTTCTGGCCTGGCGTCTTCCGCCACCTGAACAAATGCCGCGCCGGGGGCGCCTTGCCGCAGCGGGCCTGACCGGGGCGGCGTTCAGTTTCTTCTGCTTTGCCTACAGCGCCTGGAACGAAGCGTTCTGGGGCGGGCTAGCGCTGATCGCCGCGGCGGTCATTGCCTTCGCGGCGCGGGAGCCGGCCAGAGAATGAGCGCTGCGCCCCGCATTGCCGCACTGGTGGTGACGCACCAGACCGGGCCGCGCCTGTTCGAGTGCCTGTATGGCCTGCGGGCCGAGCCGGGGATCAGCGAGATCATCATCGCCGATAATGGCAACCCGCCCGCCCTGCGCCAGCGGCTCCAGCGTTTTTGCGAGGCCGTGCCGGCGGCCCGCTGGCTGACGGTGCCGAATGAGGGCTTCGGGGCGGGGGTGAACCGGGCGGCAAAGGCGACAAGCGCCGACTGGCTGCTCGTGATCAATCCCGATGCCGTAATCCGCCCGCGATCGATTGCCCCGCTGCTCGCGGCGCTCGAAGGGGCGGCGCGTCCGGCCATTGCCGGGGGCAAGATCTTCGGCCCTGACGGGCGCGAGGCCCGGGGAGGGCGGCGCCGGACGCTGACCCTGAGCACGGCACTGGGCCTGAAGCGCTGGGCGCTGAATAATGAGCCGCCCCCCAAAGGGCCGGTTCCTGTGGGTGCCGTCTCCGGCGCGTTCCTGATGCTGCGGCGCGATGATTTCGAAAGCCTTGGCGGCTTTGACGAGGGCTATTTCCTGCATGTCGAGGATGTCGATCTCTGCCGCCGGGCGCTGGAGGCGGGCGGTAGCGTGACCTACCAGCCACTTGCGGCGGCGCTTCACTATAGCTCGACGTCCGATGTGTCTTCACGAAGCATCGCCGTCCACAAAACCCGCAGCCTCGCGCGCTATTTCCGGAAGTATGCGCGCCATCCGCTGGAGCGTCTCACCGTTGAGATCGCGATCCCGCTGATGGCGCTGGCGCTGCGGCTGGGGCCACGCCGGGCGTAGAATGTGAAAAACCCCGGCATATGGCCGGGGCTTTCCTACGCAACGCATCGTAATGAGTGTGTACTCACACGAAGCCTTTGAACTTGTCCTTGAACCGGGACACGCGGCCACGATCCATAAGCTTACTTTCGCCGCCTGTCCATGCCGGATGCACTTTCGGGTCAATGTCCAGCACAAGCCGGTCACCTTCTTTGCCATAGGTTGACCGCGTCTGGTACTCGGTCCCGTCGGTCATCACCACGGTAATGAAATGGTAATTGGGGTGGCCTTCTTTTTTCATAGTGCGGGCCTCACTCTCGGCTTGCGGGTATACTGGGTTGACGGACGGGGGTGCGCTGGCTTGTCTCAGCCTGAATTCGAAGCGCGCCGTATAAGGGATTGAGACCTTCGCTGCAAGGCCCCGCCGCAGACGCGCTGGAAGGAACAGGCAGAGTTCATGGCCGATTCCGGCGATCAGATCCTCGAGGACCGGCGCGAAACCCTACCAGAAGGCGGAGAAGCGCTTGCCCGGCCGCGCGGGCGGACCCTGAAGCCCCTGGCGCTGCTCTGGCCGTATGCGCGCCGCCACTGGTTCACGGTGTCCGTTGCGGCGGTCTTCCTCCTGCTTGCGGCCGCCGTCAGCCTGGCGATCCCCCTGCTGCTCGGCCGGGCGGCGGATGCGGGCTATGCCGCCGAAGGCGATCCGGCCGCGCTGATGGCACTGATCGACGAAGCTTTCCTGTGGGTGTTCGTGGCCGCTGTGGGAGCGGGGGCGCTCGGCGCGGTGCGGTTTTACTTCGTCTCGCGCTTCGGCGAGCGGATCGCAGCTGATCTCCGGCAGGACCTCTATGCACACCTGTTGCACCTGTCGCCTGCCTATCATGCCCAGATGCGCTCTGGCGAGGCGGTCTCGCGGCTGACGGCCGACATCACGCTGATCGAGACGTTCCTGGGTTCATCCGCTTCGCTGGCGGTGCGCACGCTGATCACCACGGTGGGCGCGCTGTCGCTGATGCTGATGGTGAACTGGCAGCTCGGCCTGACCCTGTTGGCGATCCTGCCGCTGGCGATCCTGCCGGTGCTGGGCATCGGCCGGATCATCCGGAAGATGTCGAACCGCGCTCAGTCGCGCCTGGCCGATGCTGGGGCCGAGGCCGCCGAGACCCTCGATGCGATCGAACTGGTCCAGGCCTTCGGGCGCGAACCGGGCCGGCTTGGCGCGTTTGCCGAGGCCGTCGAGGCGACCTTCAGCGCCGCCATGCGCCGCAATGGCGCCCGCGCGATCATGATCGTGATTGTCTCTATCCTCCTGTTTGGCGGCTTTGTCGGCGTCCTGTGGCTGGGCGCACGCTCGGTGGCGAGCGGGGCGATGAGTTTCGGCGACCTGGCGGCGATGGTGCTCTACGCCGCCTATGCCGGCTCCGGCCTCGGCATGCTGGCCGAAGTCTATGGCGAGGTCATGCGCGCCGCGGGGGCGGCGGACCGCGCGGCTGACGTGCTCAACGCCGAGCCCGAGATTGCAGCCCCGGCCCAGCCGAAACCCTTGCC
>DAIRTA010000121.1:2721-6846 GCA_036804125.1 Hyphomonas sp. | reverse complement strand
GCGGGTTGATGCTGTTCTCGGCGAGATAGGCGATCACGGCGGCCCGGTCGGCATCGCGCCGGATGCCGGCAAAGGACATCGAGGTGCCGCGCGCATAGGCTGCGGGATTCAGGAGCCAGGCATCGAGCGCCTCATAGGTCCACTCCCCGCCCATATTGTTGAGCACAGCGGAATAATTGAAATTGTCGAGATGGGCCTTCGAGGCACCGACAAGATTGTGAAGGTTCGGCCCGGTGCCGTTCGCGCCGCCCGCCTCGATCGTGTGGCAGCTCACGCACTGGCCGCTATAGACCCGCGCGCCGCGGGCCAGGTCGGCCGTCATCAGCGCGGCGCCGAGATCGAACACTTCCGCAACCACGGCGCCTGTGCCGGCCGCTTCCGGAATGTCGACGCAATAGGCGAATTTCTGGCACATGCTCTCGCTCAGCGTCATCGCCTCGCCATGGTCCCCGCCATGATGCCCGGAGGAGCCGATGACAAAGTTCGGCAGCTCCATCAGGGCCATGATGCCGAGCCCTGTCGCCAGAAGCGCGGCAAGTATCTTGTTGATCCCCAACTCTCCCATGGGTGCGTTCCTCGAATCAGCCATTGCGGGGCCCGTCTTGGCGCGGGCCTTTTGGCACGCTAGGGCAATGGCCGCAATATAAAGGGTGCCGTCAGAGGGTGCCTCCCCCGGCCGTCGCGGCGTTGCGACGCATCCCGGCGGGAGGGGCCCGCCGAGGCTCAGACCGCCATGCAGAAGACGATTGCTTATCAAGGCGAGCCCGGCGCGAATTCGCATATCGCCTGTCTTGATGCCTTTCCCGGCTATACACCCCTGCCCTGCCGCACTTTCGAGGACTGCTTCGCCGCGGTCGAGCGGGGCGAGGCCGGCCGGGCGATGATCCCGGTGGAGAACACGATTGCCGGCCGGGTCGGCGACATCCACTACCTCCTGCCCTCCACCCAGCTGCACATCACCGGCGAGTATTCCCTGCCGATCCGGTTCCAGCTGATGGGCCTCAAGGGCGCCCGCCTGGCAGACATCCGCCGGGCCCGCTCGCACATCATGGGCCTTGGCCAGTGCCGCGACTTCCTGCGCGGCCACGGCATCGACCCCGTAACGGCTGCCGACACCGCAGGGGCGGCGCGAGAGGTGGCCGAGGCAGCCGACCGCAGCACGGCGGCGATCGCCCCGCGCCTCGCGGCGGAGGTCTACGGCCTCGACATCATCGCTGAGAACATCGAGGACGCGATGCACAACACCACCCGCTTCATCATCATGTCGCGCGAGCCTGCCGCCATCGATGCCGGCGACGGGCCGGCGAAGACCGCCTTCCTGTTCGAGGTCCGCAACATCCCGGCGGCGCTCTACAAGGCGCTGGGCGGCTTTGCCACCAATGGTGTCAACATGACCAAGCTGGAAAGCTATCTGGTCGACGGGTCCTTCGCCGCCTCGCAATTCTACGCCGAGATCGAAGGCCATCCCGATGAACGCCCGGTCCAGCTGGCGCTGGAGGAGCTTGGCTTCTTCTCCAACACCATGAAGCTGCTCGGCGTTTTTCCGAAGGCGCCGGACCGCTAGCCGCCCGGCGCCAACCTGTGCTCACGCATTCGTGCGCGGCCTTCACAGCGGCGTGTTTTGAGATTTTGTCCGGAGTCTGACATCGGGGCGCCACACCAAGGGAGCCCTTCGCATGAACCATCACATCCGGACCTGGGCGCCGCGCGCTTATAGCGCCGTCGCCGCCCTCGTTTTCCTCGACAGCCTTCGCTTCAAGTTTACCGATGCGCCCGAGACCCGGACCATTTTCGGCAAGCTCGATGCCTGGGCAGCCTCTTTCGGCGCCGAGGGCCTGTTTGCCCATACCGGCCTGTTCAGCCAGTATGTGATCGGAACGGCCGAGCTCGCCGCCGCCGCGCTGCTGCTCGCCGCGCTCATTCCGGGCCTGCAGAGGCTGCGCGTGCCTGGCGCGCTCATCGCGGCGGCCGTCATGACCGGCGCCGTCAGCTTCCACCTCTTCACCCCGCTCGGTATCGACCCCAACAATGATGGCGGCGGCCTGTTCGTCATGGCGGTCGTCATCTGGCTGAGTTCGCTGGCCGTTCTCTATGCCGGGCGCGCCACCCTGCTCGACCTGTTCCGCGCTGTCACCGGCGTGCTGCTGCCGCCGCGTGCCACCGCTTCCCGCCCCGCCGGTCATGTTCCCGCGGCCTGATGCTTCCGGCCCTTCCCCAACCTGCCTGTTCCAACCCACCTGAAAGGAGAGCTTTTCCCATGTCACCCCGTATCCTCTTCGTTGCGGCCGCCATTGCCCTCGCCCCGGCCGTGCTGTTCCCGCCTCCGGCCGATGCCCAGACAGCGGTTTACACGGAGCGTTTTTCCAATCTCGCGCTGCAGGGCTATGACCCCGTCGCCTATTTCAAGGATGGTGCACCGGCGCGCGGCTCGCGCGAATTCACCCATGCCCATGGCGGCGCGACCTACCGGTTCGTGAGCGCGGCGCATCGAGACGCCTTCATCGCCGATCCGGACGCCTACCTTCCGCAATATGGCGGGCATTGCGCCTGGGCCGTGGCGCAGGGCTACCGCGCCAAGGGCGATGCCCGTTACTGGCGTATCGTCGATGGCCGTCTCTATCTGAATTTTAACGCGCGCGTGCAGCAGGACTGGGAAGCCGATATTCCGGGATTCATCACGGCTGCTGACGCAAAATGGCCGGAGGTGGGCAGCTGAAAAGGCCAGCTTTAACCAGTGTGGCCACAAACCCACAGTAAACGGAAAACCACACCGGCGTTAAGGGCCGTCAACCTTTTTGCCGCAATCGCTCCTTACTTTGCTGCCGTCCTGCCGACGGGACACCTATCAACAATAAAGGACTAAGCCATGAAGCTTGCTCTTACCGCTGCCCTTGCCGCTACCGGCCTCGCCCTGGCTCCTGCTGCCGTCGCGCAGCCAGGCCAGTTCTATGTCACCGCTGGTTATGCTCATATCAACAGCGAGGATGTCGATCTCGGCGCTGCGGTCTTCCGCGGCGGCTATGACTTCACCGAGAATTTCGGTGGCGAAGTCGAACTCGCCTTCGGTGTCAATGACGACACCATTGGCGGGGTCAAAGTCGAACTTCAGAACTCCATCGGCGCCTATGGCGTCCTGCGGGCTCCGATGGCTCCGAACTTTGACATCTTCGCACGGGCCGGTGTTGTCCGCTCGGAGGTCAAGGCCTCCTTTGGCGGCGCATCTGCTTCGGACGACGATACGGCCCTCGCGCTGGGCGTCGGCGGCAATCTCGGATTCAACGAATACCATGGTCTGCGCTTCGGTTACACCTGGCAGAACTATGATGAGTCCGCGAATGTCTTCGACATCTCCTACGTTCTGCGCTTCTGATCATCAGGCCTGAACCCAACAAATGGCCCCCGCGGTTCCGGCCGCGGGGGTTTTTTTGCGCTGCGGCAAAAAGCAATCGGCGCTGCGCCACAAAAGAAAACGGGCGGGTGAAACACCCGCCCGTTCCGAAAACTCGAAGTCCGTAGACTTATTTCTTCTTGGCTGCGGGCTTCTTGGCCGCAGGTTTTTTCGCAGCCGGCTTCTTGGCTACGGCCGGCTTCTTGGCCGGAGCAGCTTTTGCGGGCTTCTTCGCGGCGGGCTTCTTAGCAGCCGGCTTCTTGGCCGGAGCTTTTGCCTTGGCGGCGGGTTTCTTTGCAACTGCCATGTTTGATCTCCTATCTATGGCAACGCCTAGAATAATCTGATTCGAGAAAAATCAACTGGTATTTTTGCAATCGCTGCATTTCGAGCTTGATACTCCTTGTGCGGTCAATCCTCTCTTGAGGCCCAAACCGTCAGTAAATGATGCGCAATTGCCGAGGGAGGCGGACAAAAAATGCGATCATGCTCTCCGGAAAGAATCCTGTGCATGGCTTCGCGGCTGATCCATTCAGCGGATTCAATTTCAGCCGAATCGATTCGGATTTCATCATTTTCGGCGGGCAGGATGAAGCCCATCATGAGCGATGAAGGAAACGGCCAGGGCTGGCAGGCGACATACTCCGCACGCGCCGGATCGCAGATGATACCTGCCTCCTCAAACATCTCGCGCGCGGCCGCCTGCTCGATGGTCTCGCCCGGTTCGCAATAGCCCG
>DAIRTA010000121.1:0-2621 GCA_036804125.1 Hyphomonas sp. | reverse complement strand
AACATCTCGCGCGCGGCCGCCTGCTCGATGGTCTCGCCCGGTTCGCAATAGCCCGCGAGGCAACTCATGAAGCCCGCCGGCCAGAATTTCTGCCGTCCGATCAATGCGTGCCCGTTGCGCGTCGCCAGCATGATCGCCACCGGGTCCGTGCGCGGAAAATGCTCGGCGCCGCAGGCCGAGCACTCTGCCTTCCATCCGGCCTCGATGATGCCATTGCGCCCGCCGCATTTCGCACAGAAGCCATGGCTGGCATGCCAGAGGAAAAGGCTGCGGGCGGTCGAGGCGCAGTTGGCATCCATCAGCGGCATCGCGGCAGCGGCGCGGCGGAAATCCTCGAAACTGCCGGCGCCGCTCAGCAGCGAGGCTTCCAGATCAAAGCGTTCGGGCAGGTTGAGCGCAAACACCGGCGCGCCGGCCTTGTCCTCGCCAAGAAAAAGGCGCGGGCTGCCGCCAGCCACTTCCAGCGCTTCCGGGCCCATCCAGACCAGGCCGCCATCGGCCGCCACGAAAGGCTCTCCGCCGCGCAGGAGGAGGATCAGCACATCCTTCCGCTTGATCGCGGTTTCAAGCCAGGCATCATCATGGCGCCGGTGGGCCGCGCGGTCGATCGGCCGGGCGGCGAGGGGCATATCGTTCGAATTCGTCATCGCGGCGGACCTTAGAAGCATTTGCGGCGTTGGGAATTCCCCCTTTGCGGGCCTGCGCACAAGCCTGCCCGCGCGGCATGGCCAAAGCGCCCAATCTGCGCTAGGTGCCCGCCGCTACCCCACCATCCTGTCTCCTCCCGCCCGCAGAAAGACCGCCTTATGTCCACCCCGATCGAAAAGATGCGCAATATTGCCATCATCGCCCATGTCGATCACGGCAAGACGACACTTGTCGATGAGCTCCTGAAACAGTCAGGGACCTTCCGCGAGCATGAGAAGACGGCCGAGCGGATGATGGATTCCAACGATCTCGAGCGCGAGCGCGGCATCACCATCCTCGCCAAGACCACCTCGGTCGAATGGAACGGCTACCGGATCAACATTGTTGATACGCCGGGCCATGCCGATTTCGGCGGCGAGGTCGAGCGCATCCTCGACATGGTCGACGGCGCCATCGTTCTGGTCGATGCCGCCGAGGGCCCGATGCCGCAGACCAAGTTCGTCGTCTCCAAGGCCCTCAAGACGGGCCTGCGCCCGGTCGTGGCCATCAACAAGATCGACAAGCCGGAGCGGCGCCCGGACGAGGTGGTCAACGAGGTCTTCGACCTGTTCGCCAATCTCGATGCCAGCGACGACCAGCTTGATTTCCCGATCCTCTATGGCTCGGCGAAGAATGGCTGGATGGACCGCCAGTTCGACACCCCGGCCGCCAACATGGACGCGCTGTTCCAGCTTGTCATCGATCATGTGCCGGCACCGAGGGTCGAGGCCGGCCCGTTCCGCTTCCTCGCCACCACGATCGCGGCGGATCCCTTCCTCGGGCGCATCCTCACGGGCCGGATCACCTCCGGCAGCGTGAAGCCCAACCAGACCGTCAAGGTGCTCTCGCGCGATGGCGAGACCGTCGAGCAGGGCCGCATCTCCAAGGTGCTCGTCTTCCGCGGGCTGGAGCGCGTGCCGGTCGATCAGGCCGAGGCAGGCGATATCGTCTCCCTGGCCGGCCTGTCGAAGGCGAATGTGGCCGACACCTTCTGTGATCCCTCTGTCACCGAGCCCCTGGCGGCCCGCCCGATCGACCCGCCGACCATCTCGATGACTTTCCGCGTCAATGACTCTCCTCTGGCCGGCACGGAAGGCACGAAAGTCACCAGCCGGATGATCTGGGACCGGCTGGTGAAGGAGGCCGAGGGCAATGTCGCCCTGAAGATCGCGCGCGCGACCGATGCCGAAGCCTTCACCGTCTCGGGCCGGGGCGAGTTGCAGCTCGCCGTCCTCATCGAGACGATGCGGCGCGAAGGCTTCGAGCTCGGCGTCGGGCGCCCACAGGTGGTCATGCAGGACGGACCGGGCGGCGAGACGCTCGAGCCCATCGAGGAGGTCATCATCGATGTCGATGATGAACATTCCGGCATCGTCGTGCAGAAACTGTCCGAGCGCAAAGCCGAGATGCTCGACATGCGCCCCTCGGGCACCGGGCGCACGCGGCTGGTCTTCCATGCGCCGACGCGCGGCCTCATCGGCTATCAGGGCGAGCTCCTGTCCGACACGCGCGGCACGGCGATCATGAACCGCATCTTCCATGAATACGCCCCGCACAAGGGCCGCATCCAGGGCCGGCATACCGGCGTGCTGATCGCCATGGAACAGGGCGAGGCGGTCGCCTTCGCGCTGTGGAATCTCGAGGACCGGGGCCCGATGATGATCCATCCCGGCGCCAAGGTGTATGGCGGCATGATCGTCGGCGAGCACACCCGCGACAATGATCTCGAAGTGAATGTCCTGAAGGGCAAGAAGCTGACCAATATGCGCGCCTCCGGCTCGGATGAGGCGGTGCGCCTGACCCCGCCGATGATCATGACGCTGGAAAAGGCGCTCGCCTATATCAATGATGACGAGCTGGTCGAGGTCACACCGAAGAACATCCGCCTGCGGAAAGTCTATCTCGATCCGAACGAGCGCAAGCGCCGGGCGAAA
>DAIRTA010000120.1:0-6991 GCA_036804125.1 Hyphomonas sp. | reverse complement strand
CGGCCGATGCCTATGGCATCATGCCGCCGATCGCGAAGCTGACGCCGGCGCAGGCGATGTATCACTTCCTTTCCGGCTATACCGCGCGCGTCGCGGGCACGGAAAAAGGCGTCACCGAGCCTTCGGCCACCTTCTCGACCTGCTTCGGCGGCCCGTTCATGCCGCGCCATCCGTCCGAATACGGAAACCTGCTGCGCGAGCTGATCGCAAGGCATGAGGTCAGCTGCTGGCTGGTGTCTACCGGCTGGACCGGCGGGCCGTATGGCCAGGGCCAGCGCATGCCGATCAAGGCCACCCGGGCGCTCCTCAATGCGGCGCTGGATGGCTCCCTCAACCGGGCGGCGTTCCGGACAGACGCAACATTTGGCTTCCAGGTGCCAGTCGCGGTGCCCGGCGTTGATCCGTCCGTGCTCGACCCGCGTGCGACCTGGGCCGACCCGGCCGCCTATGACGCCCAGGCCGCGAAGCTCGCTGGCATGTTCGTGGACAACTTCCGCAAGTTCGAGGCCTATGTCGATGAGGCCGTGAAGGCGGCGGCGCCGCGCGCGGCAGCCGTTAGCGTTCCGGCCTGATATCCAGACGCACCTCAGGGCAGCGCCCGTCCGGAGCGATCCGGGCGGGCGCCGTCACAAATGCGGCATTGACGTTAAGGGAAGACTGGCGCGCCCGGCCAGCAGGCGGTAAGCCACCGCCAGCACAAGCCGTCATGCCACGACCGGAGGATACCCATGCGCGAAGCCGTCATCGTCTCTACAGCCCGCACCCCCCTGACCAAGGCCAGCCGGGGAGCCCTGAATGACACCCACGGGATCATCCTGTCCGGTCATGCGATCAAGAGCGCGCTGGAGCGGGCGGGGGTCGAGCCGGAAGCGGTGGAGGATGTCTTTCTCGGCTGCGCAACGCCCGAAGGCGCGACCGGGCATAATGTTGCCCGCAATGCGGCGCTCTGGGCCGGTTGTCCGTCCACGGTCTCCGGCGCGACCATCAACCGTTTCTGTTCCTCCGGCCTGCAGGCGATCGCCAATGCCGCGCACACCGTCATGGCCGAAGGCGCCCCCGTGGCGGTCGGCGGCGGGGTCGAGAGCCTGAGCCTTGTCTCGCGCTCGGGCTACCAGAACACCCACCGCTATATGGAGCCCTCCCTGTATGAAAAATGGCCGGCGATCTGGATGACCATGATCGAGACGGCCGAAATCGTGGCCGAGCGTTATGGCGTGAGCCGGGAGGTGCAGGACCAGTATTCGGTCGAGAGCCAGCGGCGCACCGCCGAGTTCCAGAAAAAAGGCTATATGGCCGAGGAAATCGCCCCGCTCGCCGCGCGGATGAAGCTCGTCAACAAGGAAACCGGCGAGGAAACCTTCCAGGATGTTGTCGCCGACAAGGATGACTGCAACCGTCCGGGCACCACCTATGAGAGCCTCGCCGGGCTGCAACCGGTGTTTTCCGGCGGGCAGCAGGTGAAGCAGGGCAAATATGTCACCGCCGGCAATGCGTCCCAGCTCTCCGATGGCGCGGCCGCCGTGGTGGTGATGGAAGCCGGCGAGGCCAAGCGGCGCGGGCTGACCCCGCTCGGCCGCTTTGCGGGTTTCAACGTGGCGGGCTGCGACCCGGACGAGATGGGCATCGGCCCGGTCTTCGCCGTGCCGCGCCTGCTGGAGCGCCATGGCCTGAAGGTCGGTGACATCGACCTCTGGGAACTCAACGAGGCCTTCGCCTCGCAATGCGTCTATTCGCGCGACCGGCTCGGAATCGATCCGGAGAAATACAACGTCAATGGCGGCTCGATATCGATCGGCCACCCGTTCGGGATGACCGGGGCGCGCTGCACCGGCTCGATCCTGCTCGAAGGGCGCCGGCGCAAGGCCAGGTGGGGCGTGGTGACCATGTGTATCGGCGGCGGCATGGGCGCTGCCGGCCTGTTCGAGTTCTATCATTGACACGAAGGCTTGGCGCACTCGCGCCCGCGATTTCGCTCGCCCTGACCGGCCTTGCGCCGGCTAGCGAAGCCTTTGCCGAAATCGCGTTCAAGCCTCAGGTCCGTCTGCAGATGGATTATACCCGGGCCGAAGCAGACCGGGCGGACTATGCGGTCGACCGGGGCTATTTGCGCCGCCTGCGGGTGGGCGTCACGGCCAGGACGCAGCATATCTCGGCGATCGCCGACATCAATATCGATCGCTCCGGCGATGTCACTTTCAATGATGTCTATGCCGATATCAGTCCGGACCCGGATGGTCCCTGGACCCTTCGCGTCGGACAGTTCAAGCCGCCCACGCTGCTCGATTTTGACAATTCCATGCTGCATCGCAGCCCGATCGAGATCGCTGCGCATAACAGCGCCTTCGGCTTTGAGCGACGGCTTGGGCTGGCGGCCTACTATGCCCGGCCGCGCCATGGCTTCGCGATCGGTGCCTTTGCCTCGGATGTGAATGATGAGGCCTTCGGTGAGGGCTATGCGCTGCATGCCAATGGCTATGTCAGGCTGGCCGATATCGGCGAGGACGGCAGCTGGTATGTGACGACGGCTCTGCGCTATCGCGAACAGGGCAGCGGCGAGCCGGACTTCACCTACAGGGCCCGCAGCTTTGCGACCGTGGCCGAGCGGATGGTGGCCACGCCGCGCCTGACCGATTCCGACTGGATGATCGGCGCTGACACCGTGCTGACCCATGGCGGCGGCTGGCTCGCGGCGGAGTTTGCCCGCCTCGAGGCCGGGCCGGCGGCTTTCTCCGGTGGCTATGCCGAGGGCGGCTGGATCTGGGGCGGGCGGCGCCCCGTCCGCGAGGGACGCTTTGCCCGTCCGCAGGTGGACAGGCCGGTCAGCCAGGGCGGGCCGGGGGCGTTCTCCCTGTTCCTGCGCCTCGACCAGCTCGATCTCGATGACAGCGGCATCGCGGGCGGACGGCAGACCACCCTGATCGGCGGGGCCGACTGGTATCCGGCGCGCAACAGCCGCATCAGCCTGAATGTGTGGCGGGCCGACGCGGATCTGGGCACGCGCGCAGGCATCGGCGCACCTTTCCGGACTGTTCTTGATGCCGGCTTCAATCGTGACGACGTCACGGGACTGACGCTCCGCCTGCAGGCCGACTATTAAACTAAACAGAGTGTCTACAGCCGCTCTCTTTAACCGGGCCGGGCAGCTGCTATCCTCCCGGCATGGACAGATTTTCATTATCGCGCGCACTCGCGCCCGCCATCTTGCTGCTGGCCGCCGCCTGCGGGCGCCCGGAAGCCGGCCCTGCAGTCGAAACCGCGCCGGCGCCCTTAGCGGAAGCCTCGGGCTTCATCACGGCCAATGCCCCGCCCCCGCCCGGCGCAGAGGACACACGCGGTGACGGGGTCTTTCGCGACCAGGCCGGGCGCCCCTTCGGCTATGCGCTGCTGGGTGAACCCCTGCCCTCGCTGGCACTGACGCTGAGCGATGGGCGCGGCTTCAATCCCGGCGAGCCGGGCCGCTGGACCGTGATCGATGTCTGGGGCGCGTGGTGCGGCGATTGTATCGCGGACGGGCCCTATGTCACCGCACTCGACCGCGCCATCGCACAGGATCCGGACCTCGATTTCGTCTCGATCCATGTGCCGGCCAGCGCGGCGCGTGCGACGCCGGAAGACATGTTCGGCCGGTTCGGCTCGCTTGAGGCCTATTTCGAGACGGCCGGCTATGAACTCCCGACCGTGATCGATACCGATGGCCGCCTGCGCGAGGCCCTGCGCATCAGCTGGACGCCCAGCTATCTCCTGGTTTCCCCGAACGGGGTCGTGCGCGGCTTCCGCACCGATCTTTCCGCCGCCTCGGGAGAGCCGGTGAAAGACTTCCTGCAGGATGTGGCGCGGGTGAAGGCGGGCCTGCGCGAGGCCGATGCCGGGGCCGCCGTTTTCTGCGGCGCGCTGGGGCTGGAGGGGCCGGCCCCGTTCACCCTGCGGGCTGTGGAAGCGGCCTTTCCGGGGCATATCGTGACCCCTTCCGGCGCGGATGATGATCTCGTCTTTGACGTCCGTCAGGCGGCGGGGGATGCGCCGCGGTTCCGGGTTCACCCGGACTGGACGCGCGCGTTTGTCTCCCGGATCACGACACGCGCCGGTAATGTTACCGGCCCGTATGGGGAAACACCCGGCCAGTGGACGCTGGGCGACACACGGTCGCTCGGCAGCCTGACCTGTTCCGAAGCGGAAGAGGCCGTCATCTGCGCAACGTCCGGGCAGCGTCCCCGCCTGATACATGTTTTCGAGGGCGGCGCCGGGGATACAAACCGGCTGGCCGAACTCGTCTACGAGCCGGCCTTGCCGGACCTGTCGCCCTGATTTTTGCGGGACATCATGGCGCGCTTCCTGCAATCAGAGACCGGAGCTGCAGGCCGTAGCGGCCGTGCGGCAGCGTAATTTGAAACTTCGGCCATAACCGGCTAACGTCCGGGCATCTGAACGGGTCTGGGACAGGTCAGGAAACAAGAGGCAAGGACGGACGCATGTTGCATCCTTCAACCAAGAAACTCATCGACAAGCTGAGCGAGATGACGCGCAAGCAGCGCGTGGCTTGGGTCGAGGGCGAAGACAGCACCATCGTGCTCGATACCGAAGGCTACAGGGTGATCCTGGAGCCCGCCCCGCATCAGGTGATTCTGACCGATCCGCTGGGCCGCGAGATCGAAACCTGCTCGCCGGAAGATTTTGAAGGCGAGAGCGATGCCCAGGGCCGGCCCTATGCGCAGTTCGTGGCCGAGCTATACCGCGAGGCGAGCCGCTATGCCCGCGGCACCGAGAAGGCGATCCGGACGCTGCTGGCCGGCCTCGACGGCGCTGATGCCTCCGGGCCGGACACCAGTGCAGACCTGCCGGCTCCTGACGCTCTGGCCGACGACACGGTTGCAGATGAGGACGAGCAGGCGATGCGCAGCGCCGTCGCAACGATGGCGGATGAGGTCAATGACCCGGCCCCGGCGGAGGCGGGTGATTCGTTTGTTGCGCCGCCTGCTGAAGTGGAGCCCGAGGCCCGGCCTATGCCTGAAGCGTGGGAGCCTGAAGACACCGTCACGCCCGCAGCCGGCGCAAGCGCCGCTGCAGCGGAGCCGGATGAGATCGCCGCGGCGCCGGCAGAACCGGAGCCGCAAACCGCGACCGAGCCGGTTGCGGCCGAACAGCCGGCAGAGCCGCCGTCCCCCCGCATCAGCCTTTCGGGGATACCGTTCGGCATGCGCTACGGCGCCGCGCCGGACTGGCCCGTGGCCTCGCAGGCAGAACCGTCCGCAGCGGAGCCACCCCCTGCAGCCGAGGCGCCGGAGCGCGGCCTGGCAGACGCCATGCCTGAGGGCAGTGCGCCAGCGGCGGATGAGCCCGCCACGGCCGCTCCCGTCGAGGCCGCTCTGGCCCCGGCCCTGCCCGATCCTGAGCCCCAGCCTGAAGCGCCGCCGCCGCCCCGGATCGTCATTGACGGCACGGCCGACCTGCCAGACATACCGTTCGAGCCTGCGGGTGCGGAATCAGCTGCCAGGTCCGGATCGGTGAGCTACGAGGAAGAGGATGAGAGCAGCGCAGACCCGCCGGCAGCCCCTCGTCCGTTCAATCCCTGGAACTGATGCCTGCCGGTGATGCAGCGCGGTAACATTGCCGTGCGATTGTCAGGAATCATGACACTGCGCCCATAGCGCACCGTTCCATTCTTGAACCAGATGTGACAGATCGCAGGGATAAGATCCCGCGCGTGAGACGGGCTGTCTCCACCCCCTAGCAGGACATTCCTCCCGATATGACACCCAAAGCCATGCATCTGGCGCTCGCCGGTCCGAGCGCGCTTCTCCTCGCGGCGATCGCAGCACCGGCGATGGCCCAGACCGTCGAAGATGACCGCGAAGCCCGCCTGCCGGCCATCACCGTGACCGCCCAGCGGATCGAGGAAGACCTCCAGGACGTGCCCGTCTCGATCACGACGCTGTCCGGCGAGAAGCTGGACAATCTCAAGGCCTCCGGCGCCGATATCCGTTTTCTCTCGGCCCGCGCGCCAAGCGTGGTCGCCGAAAGCTCGTTCGGCCGGGCCTTCCCGCGTTTCTATATCCGCGGCCTTGGCAATACCGATTTCGATCTCAACTCCTCCCAGCCGGTTTCGCTCGTCTATGATGACGTTCCGTATGAATCGCCGATCCTGAAGGGCTTCCCGGTCTTCGACCTTGAACAGATCGAGGTCCTGCGCGGTCCGCAGGGCACCCTGTTCGGCCGCAACACGCCGGGCGGCATCATCAAGTTCGACTCGCGCCGCCCGCAGGACACATTCGAGGCCTATGTCCGCGCCGCTTACGGCAATTACAACACCCGTGACCTGGAAGGCGCCGTCAACCTGCCGCTGGAGGGCGGTTTTGCGCTTCGCGTCTCCGGCCTCTACCAGGAGCGCGACCCGTATGTGAACAATGCCTTCACCGGCGAACGCAATCGCTATGAGGGCTTCCGCGAGCTGGCCGGGCGCGTGCAGCTGCTGCTTGACCGCCCGGAAGCCGGTTTCACAGGCCTCCTGAACCTGCACGCCCGCGACAATGAGGGCGATGCCCGCCTGTTCCGCGCCAATATCATCGCGCCCGGACAGCGCGGCATCGGGCCGGGTTTCGACCGCGAGACCGTGTTCTTCGATGGCGACAATTTCCTGGAGCAGGAAAGCTGGGGCGCGACCCTGAGGATCGACCAGACGCTCGGCGACAGCCTGACCCTGACCGGCGTGTTCGGCTATGAATCGGCCGAGATCGACAGCCGCGGCGACATTGATGGCGGCTTCGGCGCGGCCTTCCTCGGGCCGGGCAATTTCGGCCCCGGCTTCATCCCGTTCCCGAGCGAGACCGCCGGCTCGGTCGATAGCCTCGAACAGTATACCCAGGAAGTGCGTCTCGCCTGGGACAATGGCGGCGCGCTGCACGGCCAGGCCGGTTTGTTCCGCTTCCGCGAGGATGTGGTGATCAGCTCGCGCGCCTTCGATTCGCTTTCACCGGGGCGCCCCCTCACCGGCGAG
>DAIRTA010000119.1:0-7051 GCA_036804125.1 Hyphomonas sp. | reverse complement strand
AAGGAGGTGACGAGGCTCATCTCCGCAAGCTTCGGATTGGCCTTCACATCTTGCAGGCTCACCGGCTTCGGCACCGGCGCAAGGGCACGAAGCGTTGCACAGTCCCAGCGCGGGTCATCCGTTGTCGGATCGGGTTTCGACAGCTCGCTGACCTCGCAGACGCCGACAATCTCCAGGCCCTTATTGGAATGGTAGAAGAACACCCGGTCGCCGAGCTTCATCTCGCGCATGAAGTTACGCGCCTGATAATTGCGCACGCCCGTCCAGAGCTCGCCGTCTGCGCCTTTCGCCACCTGCTGCTCCCAGCTCCAGGCATCGGGCTCCGATTTCACCAGCCAGTATTGCAAGGGCGCGGTCCTCTAATGCTTGCCGACAGCCGGGCGCAGTTGGCCAGCGACGCCCAGCCCGTGCGGGGGCATATTGCCATAGATGTTGCGGCAATCTCCGGGTCGGATGGTGTAAGTCTCGTGCCAAATACCGACATCCCCGTTTTTCGCAACCTTCTGATTGAACGCCTTCCAGGCGGGCAGGTGCGCCAGCGTCCGGTCCGTCGCATAGGCATGCAGCTGGTCATAGCTGCGCCAGTATTGCACCAGCATGGTGTTGCGCAGGCCGAAATGCGTGCGGGCATGCATGAGGCCAAGCGCCGGCTTGCCGAACAGCTCGATCAGCATTTTCGGCATGGCCATGAAGACCGGCAGCCACGTCCACACTTTCCAGAGCCGGTTGATGCGCATTCCGATCAGGAATACCACAAACTCACCCTCGATATCGGCGCTCCAGCGGCCTTTATTGATTTTCGCCATCGCCTGCGCCCTTCATCATAGTGGCAAACTAGATCGAAGCTTCGGCTTGGGACAGAGCCGCGCGGACGAGCCGGTCATAATGTGGCCAGCCCTTATAGGCGGCGAGCGCCGGATCGATCCCGTCCCAGGCTGCAGCGAAGGCTGCTGCATGGCCGGCTCCAGCCAGCGCGGCCTTCATCGGATCGACCGCCACGCGGATGGTGAAGATGACCGCGCCCGTCTGCGGGAGCTTGGAAATCGTCTGGCGCTCCACCCGCAGCCATAGCGCCTCCAGCGCGCCCTCCTCACGCATCCCTGCCGCCCGCGCCTTGAAGGGGGACTGATCCGGCGTGAACCGCTCCGGCCCCGGCTGCACCGTCCAGTTGAAGCGCTCGAGAATGACGCCCGGCCGCAGAGCATCGAACATCCGGTGGACACGCGCCACCATCCCCGGATGGGCGCCCGGCACCGGCGCATGCAGGCCGGCGAGCGGTTCGCCCAGCTTCTCGGCAAGCCGCCAGAAGGTCGGCGCGCACAGGCTGGCCGCCTCAAGCCGCCAGAAGCCGTCCTTACCCTGCATGAGCACACAGAGATCATCCGAGACGGTGCTCGCCGCGCGCTCCAGAGGCGTTTCCCATTCGCCTGAACCCGGCCCGGCCACGCTCTCAACAGCGGCGGCGATCTCGTACATCGCTTCATCAGACCCCTGACGAGCGGCAAAGACGTCGCCGCGCCGCTCCCGCATCAGGGCACGTTTGGGTTCCAGCCATGCCGCCCGCTCCGTGTCCGGGGCGAGCCAGCTTTCCGGCGCTATCGGTTTCAAGCCCGGCGAGAGGTTTGGCGGTCCGGGCAGGAAAGGCAGGTAAGGCGGGCGGGGCATGCGCTCAGGCCGGCCTCGCTGCGCCCCAGCTGACAAAGCCCGCAAAGCGCGGCGTCCGGGGCAGGTACATCTGCTCCGGTGCCTCGGGGATGAAGCCGCCCTCGCGTAGGAGGCCGAGCGTGTCGCGTGTCAGGTGGCAGCCGCCGGCCAGCGGCTTCCAGACCGGCTCGATCCGGCGCTGCCATTTGGCCACGCCTTGATCGGGCGCGAGGCCGTGCTCTGAAAAAAGAAGCTGTCCGGACGGCTTCAGCACCCGCCAGGCCTCGGCCAATGCGGCGCGCCAGTCCGGTATGGTGCAGAGCACGAAGGTCAGCACGACCGTATCGACGCTGTCATCCGGGAGCGGAATTTTCTCAGCGCCCGCTTCCATGAACTCGATACCTGCGCCGATACCGAGCTTCGCGGCTTCGCGGCGGGCTTTCTTCAGCATGCCGGGCGCCGGCTCCAGAGCATAGAGGCGGTCCACCTTGGCGGCATCATACAGCGCGAAGTTCGTGCCCGATCCGCAGCCGATTTCCAGCACTTCGCCCTTGGCGTGCGGGACGATTTTCGCGCGCTGTTTCATGATCGGCCGCGTCGCACACGCGCACGCCACGACATTCGGAACGACATAGCGCTCCCAGGGATTGATCACCGGTTACGCACCGGCTGGAAGCCCGGATAGGCCTGCTGCTGGATCTTGATGCGGGTCGCTTCCGTGGGGCGGGCGATCAGGGCGTCCTGGGTTATCGAGACCTCATACTCAAAGCCATCACCCATCGGCTGGTAGGTAGCCGAACCATATTCCGCATCGATCCCGAAGCGCGATCCATAGGTCCTGGCGAGATTGCCGACATCGATGCCCGGCTCATCCGGAACGATCTGGATACGGTCTATCGTGCCTTCGCGCACGCGGTCGGCCATGAACTGGCCGGTATCGATCGAACTCATATGGTCGAGGCGGTAGATCGAGTCATAACCGAGCACATTTGCCATCGGCTGGAACTTGATCACCCGCGCGCCGATCTGCCATTCATTGCCGCGGAAGACCGGCGCCGTTCCGTCGGCCTGCTGGAAAATGCGCCCATCCGAAAAGGTCACGTCCGCCCGGTAGGCGCCGGGCTGTTCGGGCAGCGCCGAAAAGCGGATGGTCGCCACGGGGCGCTCATAGGTCAGGCGCTTGTAGGTCTGGATATTCAGCCCGGCAAAGACGATGACGCCCGCTATCGCGGCAAAGGCCGTGCCGAATAGGAGACGCGTCACGCCGGCAAAGGGCTTCAGGTTCGCCATCTTGGCAAAACCTGCGAACAGGAGGATCAGACCGATCACGCCGGCAATCGACGGCAGTACCCACCAGATGAGTCCCATCACGCGCTCCTTGCAGTAAGCGTCCTTATATACCGGGCGGCGGCAGCCCGCGCCCATCAGATTGTGCTTATACCAGCCTTTTCCGCATCTTTTAGCAAGCCTGTACAGGACGGGCTGCCATTTTGTTAGCGCCTTGCCGAACCTAGAAAAAAAGCTGCCCTGCGGCGGTCCAGCCGACATAGGCCGCAACCAGGATGATCATCCCGGCGAAGCCCGTGCGCGCGGTTCGGATGCGGTTTGACAGAGCCCGGGCAATCACCAGACCGATCGCGCCACCCACCACCCCGCCGGCCAGCAGCAGCCCGGCGAGGCGCAGATCCACTGAGCCCGCCAGGGCATAATTGGCTGAGGTCGCCGCGCCGAAAACGACCACCGAGAGGAGCGAGGACGCTGCCGCATGTGACAGTGTCATCCCTGCGGCCAGCATCAGGCCGGGCACGATCAGGAAACCACCGCCAATCCCAAAGAAACCGGCTACCATGCCGGTTACCAGCCCGGCTGGGGCAAGGCGCAGCATCAGCGCAGGCGTGATATGGACATCCGGGTTGCCAGCGCTTTTCGGCTTGCGCAGCATCGACAGGCCAATGGCCGCCATGGCGCCCGCAAAGGCGAGCAGCAGCCAGCGCCCATCGATCTGGAGTGCGAGGGTCGAGCCGAGCAGCGAGCCGGCAAACCCGGCCCCGGCGAAGATTGTCGCGCAGGGCCATTTTACACGGCCGGCCCGCCAATGTCCGGCAAGGCTGACAAGAGCGATGGCGGCAACAGCCGCTGCCGAGGTGCCAATGGCGAGGTGCGGATCATTCACGCCAACCCCGAAAATGAGGAGCGGCGCGGCCAGCACTGACCCCCCTCCTCCAAAGGTTCCGAGGAAGATGCCCACCAGCGCCCCGGACAGGAGCGCCGCAATAATCACATGCGGGGTCAGTGCGAGCATATCATGTCCCCCTCGGCGATAGCCGGTCTCAGGCGCGCGCCGTCTGGTTCCAGGGCATCAGGGCGAGGACATTTGCCATGCCGCACCAGCCTGAGGCGCCGGCGAAGACCAGACCTGCGCCGACGAAGCCCGACAGGATGTAACCGGCTGGATGAACGAAGCTGCCGAGCAGGACACCGATCAGCACGAGTAGCCCGGCGGAAATCTGGACCTGCCGGTTCATCGGCAGCGGCGCCTTTGTATCGGCAACGACCGGCAGGCCGGCCTGTTTCCAGCCATCAATCCCGCCTGCCAGGATCAGCGCCTCGCCCTCGACACGCGCTGCGAGCATCGCGCAATTGGCTTCGGTGCGCATGCCGGACTTGCAATGGAATACCGCGGTCTGGTCAGCCGAAAGGCGCAGGCCCGCCTGTTCGACTTGCGAAAGCGGCAGCGAGGTCGACCCCGCGATACGCTCGCGGGCATGCTCGTCCGCCTCGCGGATGTCGATGAGGTGGAAGCGGCCGTCCTTGAGGCCGTCGGCAAGGGATTTCGGATCGATCTTGGTAAGGGTGGTCATGGTTTTACTCCTCAGGGCAGAAGATGCCGGCGAGCGCTGCGATCAGCTGCAGCACCGCCGGATCGGCGATACGGTAATGGATGGACTGGCCTTCGCGCCGCGTGGCTACGAGGCCATCGGTCCGGAGAACGGCGAGATGCTGGGACAGGGCCGATTGCGAGAGGGCCGTGCCGGCCTGCAGGGCGCTGACACTCATCTCCCCGCCACTTAAGCGGCACAGGATCATCAGGCGTTGCTCATTGGCGAGCGCCCGAAGGAAGCGGGCCGCTTCAGATGCCTTTTCAGCAAAGGCAGAAGGATCAAGGGTCTGGGCTTTCATGCCCCCTATATATTCGCTCTTGCTAATTTAGCAAGTTCTAATATATTGAGCCTGCAGGATCAAGCACCGAAGGAGGCAGACATGCCCGGCACGCCTGAGATCAAGGCTTATTTCGACACAGCGACCAACACCGTCTCCTATCTGGTATGGGACCCTGAGGCGCGGGCAGCCATCATCATCGATCCCGTCCTCGACTTCGAGCCGAGCGCCTCGACACTGTCCACAAAATCGGCCGACAGGATTCTGGCTGATGCTGCTGAGCGAGGCCTAAAGATCTTATGGGCGCTCGACACCCACGCCCATGCGGACCACCTCTCCGGCGCTGATTATATCCGCCAGAAAACCGGTGCAAAGGTCGGGATCGGCGCGCATATAACTGAGGTCCAGAAAACCTTCCTTCCGGTCTTCGGGCCCACGCCCGACACGCCGGACGAGACCGTCTTCGACGCCCTGTTCCGGGATGGCGACACCATCCCGCTAGGCGACCTGACAGTCCGTGTCCTGCATACCCCTGGCCACACGGCGGCCTGCGTCACCTATCTCATCGGCGATGCCGCCTTTGTCGGCGACACCGTCTTCATGCCGGACTATGGCACGGCCCGCACCGACTTTCCCGGCGGAGATGCCCATGCGCTCTACCACTCCATCCGGAAACTCCTCGCGCTGCCCCCCGAAACACGCATCTTCGTCGGTCATGACTACCTGCCGGAGGACAGGACGGAATTCGCCTGGGAAGCCACCGTCGCCGAACACCGCGCCAACAACGTGCATGTCCATGACGGCGTCGCGGAGGATGCATTCGTCGAGATGCGCACCCGCCGAGACAAGACACTCGGCGCTCCGCGCCTGATCCTGCCGAGCCTGCAGGTCAACATCCGTGCCGGCGCCCTTCCGCCGCCCGAGGAGGATGGCCAGGTCTATCTCCGTCTGCCGGTCAACCGGCTGGGCCGCTCATGACTGCCCTGCATATCTGACGCGGCGTTCCCCCTGCCCGCCTGGCGGAAAGCCTGTTAGGGCCGGGCCATGGCCCTTCGCGACTTTGCCCTTTTGTTTGCGATCTGCCTCGTCTGGGGCCTCAATATCGTTCTCACCCGCTGGGTGGTCGCCGATATGGCCGTGCCGCCGCTTTTCTTCGCTGCGCTGCGCTTCCTGGGTGTCGCCCTGTTGCTTGTGCCGTTCCTGTTTCCGCGACCGGGAAATCTGCGGCTGCTCTTCCTCGTCGCGGTGATGATCGGCTCGGTGCATTTCGCGCTTCTGTTCGTCGGCCTGCAGCATGCCGAGGCTTCGGCGGTCGCCGTCACCGGCCAGCTCGGCGTGCCCTTCTCGACCATCATGAGCGTGATCTTCCTCGGCGAGGTGATCCGCTGGCGCCGCGCGCTCGGCATCCTGCTCGCCTTTGCCGGCGTCGTGATCATCGCCTTCGATCCGGGGACCTTCTCGGTCTCCTTCGGGCTACTCTACATTGTCGCCTCGGCCTTTGTCGGCTCGGTCGGCGGCATCATCATGAAGCAGATGCCCAAGATGTCGGCCCTGCAATTACAGGCCTGGGTTGGCCTGTTCAGCTTTGCACCGCTTTTTGCCATCTCGGCGCTGTTCGAGACCGGACAGGCCAGCGCCTTCATCGGCGGCGGCTGGCCGGTCTGGCTGGCGAGCCTGTTTGCCATCATCGGCGTCTCGATCTTCGGCCATTCGGCCTTCTACACCCTGCTCAAGCGCTATGATGTCTCGCTGCTTTCGCCGCTGACCCTGATGACCCCGGTCTGGGGCGTGATCTTCGGGATTGTCCTCCTGTCCGAGCCACTGACCCTGCGCCTCCTGCTGGGAGCGGCGATCTCCCTGTCCGGCGTGCTTGTCATCGCGCTGCGGACCAACGAGAAACTTCCCGAAGCCGCGCTTGGCAAGAAGGCGGCCAGCGGAGAATCCTGATGCAGATCACGGATGCGGCCAGCCCCAATCATGACGAGCGCCGGGCGCCGGTCTCCCTGCTGGTCCTGCACTATACCGGCATGGAAAGCGGCGAGGCCGCCCTCTCCCGGCTGTGCGACCCGCAGGCCAAGGTCTCGGCCCATTACATGGTCTGGGAGGATGGCCGCATCACACGGCTGGTTCCGGAAGCGCGCCGCGCCTGGCATGCCGGGGTCTCCAGCTGGCGAGGGCTGGAGGATATCAATTCACGCTCGGTCGGCATCGAGATCGTCAATGGCGGGCATGACTATCCCCTGCCCGG
>DAIRTA010000118.1:0-7220 GCA_036804125.1 Hyphomonas sp. | reverse complement strand
GGCAGGCCGAGCGCAGTGAAGGGAATCATCTGCCGGATGATCGGAACATCCTGCGCGGCCATCTGAGACGGGGTCAGGGTCGTGGTGAAATCGGGCAGGGCCACCCGGGCCATGATGACCTGGTTGGCGAGAACCTGCCAGGTAACGCCCTGGCTGACCGAATCGGCCAGTTCGCGGGCGAGCCAGGCCTCCTGTTCAAGGCCCAGCATCGTGCGGGCGGGGTCGGCGGCCTCGGCCATCGTGGCCTGCACGCGGGTGCTGATCTCGTCCGGCTCCGAGGTGCCAGCCAGGGCATTCGACCAGCTGATCGGGGGAGAGCGCCCGGTCAGGCGCGATTCCAGGGCATGGATGGTGGCGACATCGCCGAAACGGAAGGTTCGCCAGACGGCCGAGGTGACTTCACCAGGGACAGGTTCGCGGATCGGCATCCACTCGAAATAGGCCTGCATGGCGGCCTGTTTGCGGTCCGACCACTCCCCCTCGCCCTCCTCGGGATTGTGGTTCTCGGCGCCGGTGCGATAGGAATCATTGGCGCTTTCATGGTCGTCCCAGGTGCAGATCCACGGCACGGCCGCATGGGCGGCCTGAAGGTCAGGATCGGTTTTGTACTGGGCATGGCGCCGCCGGTAATCGGCCAGGGTGATGGTCTCGACAGCAGGATCGTGCAGGCGCCCGATCTCGGCGCCGACCTCGCCGCCATAGCCGTCGATACCGTATTCATAGATGTAATCGCCGAGATGCACGATAAGGTCGAGCTCGGGCTCCCGGGCCAGCGCGCGATAGGCGTTGAACCGCCCGAAATGCCAGTTTGAACAGGAGACCACACCCATTTTCAGCGGATCGCGCCCCGTGTCGGGCGCTGTCCGGGTCCGCCCTTCAGGTGAGATCACCGGCCCGTTCGCGGTCAGCGCCGCAAAGCGGTAGATATAGGCTGAACCGGGCGCGAGGCCGCCGGCATCGACCTTGATTGTATAGTCGCGGCTCTCCGAGGTCTCTGTCAGGCCAGCGGAGACGGGCTCTGTCTCGCCGGGCCGGAAGACCTCCCAGCGTACTGGCACCGGCCCGGCCC
This sequence comes from Hyphomonas sp., assembly GCA_036804125.1. GTDB lineage: Bacteria > Pseudomonadota > Alphaproteobacteria > Caulobacterales > Hyphomonadaceae > Hyphomonas. Next base: position 6,151 of record DAIRTA010000118.1, on the reverse strand, counting down.
CGGAAAGCGGGGTGACCCGGCTCCACAGGATCACGCGGTCGGGCAGGGGATCACCTGAGCCGACCCCGTGCAGGAAGGCCACCTCGCCTGCAAAGGTCCGGCTGCCAGCCCCGTCGCAAGCCGAAAGTGCCAGGGCTCCGAGTGTCACGCCTCCCAGCAGGCTGCGCCGTGTTACGTCGGTCATTTTGCCTCTCCCATTTTCCCAACCGTGCCCGGCTTTCATTACACGAGCATGACGCCGTGCCGAGTCCCGGTCTATATGCCGGGCATGATGCGCGTTCTTGAGATCATCGCCGGGCCTGAGGATGGCGGCACACGCCTTGATGCGTTCCTCGGCGTCCGGGCAGAAGGGCTATCGCGCTCCCGGGCCCGCACGCTTATCGAGGCGGGCGCCGTCACACATGATGGGGCCGCCATTATGAGCCCCCGGTCCCCCGTCCAGCCGGGCGGGGTGTATACCGTGCACCTGCCGCAGCCCGTGCCCGCCATTCCGCAGCCCGAGGCGATGGCTCTCGACATTCGCCATGAGGATGCGGACCTGATTGTCGTGAACAAGCCGGCCGGCATGGCAGTGCATCCGGCACCCGGCAGCGAGACGGGCACGCTGGTCAACGCGATCCTGGCGCATTGCGAGGGCAGGTTGCCCGGTATCGGCGGTGTCGAGCGTCCCGGCATCGTCCACCGGATCGACAAGCTGACCAGCGGGCTGCTCGTGGTCGCCAAGACCGAGGCGGCGCATACCGGCCTGTCGGCCCTGTTCGCACGCCATGACATCCAGCGTGTTTACCTCGCCGTGAGCCATGGCGCCCCGCGCCCGCTGAGCGGCACGATTGACGCCCCGATCGCCCGCTCGGCCACTGACAGGAAGCGCATGAGTGTCCCCCGCAATCCGGACTCGCCCGCCGCGCGGCAGGCGGTCACGCATTACCGTGCGCTTGAATCTTTCGGCCGCAGGCGCAGCGCGCCCCTTCCTGCCGCCGCCCTGCTGGAATGCCGCCTGGAAACCGGGCGGACCCACCAGATCCGTGTCCACATGGCCCATGCCGGAGCGCCGCTGATCGGTGATCCCGTCTATGGCCGCCAGCGCAGCTTCTCGGCCAGCGGGCGGGGCGCAGCTGTAGCCAGCGCGGAGGAGGCCGTGCGCAGCTTTCCTCGCCAGGCGCTGCATGCGGCCGTGCTGGGCTTTGTCCATCCCGTTACCGGCGAGAGCCTGCGCTGCGAGGCGGAACTGCCGGATGACATGGCCGCGCTGATCGCGGCTTTGCGGGCTTTGCCGCCTAGCTGACGGCGTCAGCCGCCGCGGCCTATGGTGGCCGCCTGTTCCGTAAGCAGCGGCTCGAACCGCAGGGTGCGCGCCTGCAGGGTCACCCGGCCGATCCGGTCGGTATCGGCCTGGATGCGCACCGGCACATGCGCGCCATTGGGCAGCGGCGCGAGCCACATCCGCAGCGGGCCGTTGATACCGGTCAGCGTATCATTATTGACCTCGCCGGCCTTGTAGCCGGCAATCTTGTCCATGGTGACATGGCACTCGATGGCGCGGCCCGACCAGGCCGGGCTCTGGACCTCGCGGGTGCCGGCATTGGTGAGATGGAGATAGGTCAGCTGCCGGCCGTCAAAGACACGGATCGGCCCGCCGCAGGGATCGGCGCCCGGCGCGCGGGGCTCCAGCGCAAAGGTGATGATCGCGGTCAGCGGGTCATTGGCGAGAACGGCTTGCTCCTGGGTGGCTGGCGGATCGCCGAGATCGCCGAACCGGGGTGTGGCAACCATGACGAAGTTCCGGTCAGTCATGGTCAGCTCGACACGGCGGTTCTTTTTCCCGTCGCGGTTCTGGGACTGGTAATAGCGGGTTTTCAGCTCATTGGCCCGGGTCTGGCCGCGCGCCTGCAGGCGCATGTCATAGTTTACGAACAGATCGGCGAGGCCGGTCGTGCGCACCCGCGAGTCGATCGTGTAGGAATCGGGGCGGAGCTCGACATTGAACTGGGCCCGGCCTGTGGCCGGAATAATCAGGATGCGGGCCCGGGCATCGAGCTCATACAGCAGGCGCACGGGCTGGCCGGCCTGGATGCTTGCCAGGGCGCCAAGCGTGCTGGCCTCGGCCCGCGGCGGCGCGCTGTCGGCGGCGGACAGGCCTGCAAGGGCCAGGGCGGCTGTGGCAGCCAGAACGATCGGACGCTTCATTTCGGCTGGCTCCTTTCAGGTTTGCTGCACTTGCTTGGCCTACGGGTTAGCGGGCCGAAACTCAACCGAAGCTGAACCACACCAGCTTTATGTCGCATCTGTGGCCATAATCCCACTGACATAGGGTTTCAGTCCGTGACAGCCCACGCGCCGCGCCGCACCTCTGCAGTTGACAGGGCGCTGCACCAGCCTGTATTGCCGCGCCTTCAAATCTCTGATCCAAGCCTGTCCGGAGCGAGGCCCATGTCGCGCGAATGTGAACTCACTGGCACCAAGCCGATGGTTGGCAATAATGTCAGCCACTCGCAGGTGAAGACCAAGCGCCGCTACCTGCCGAATCTGGTTCAGGTCACGCTGCATTCGGAAGCGCTGAGCCAGGATTTCCGGCTGCGCATCGCCGCCAAGGCCCTGCGCTCGGTGGACAAGCTTGGCGGGCTCGACGCCTTCCTGGCCAAGGCCAAGGATGACACGCTTTCGGCCAGGGCGCTGAAGATCAAGCGTGACATTGCGAAAAAGGCCGCCGCCTGAGGTGTGCTGACGGCAGCTTCCGGCTCAGTGCCGGAAATGCCGCATTCCCGTAAACACCATCGCGATCCCGGCTTCGTCAGCAGCGGCGATAACCTCGTCATCGCGGATCGAGCCGCCCGGCTGGATAACGGCTGTTGCTCCGGCGCTGACGGCTTGGAGGAGTCCATCGGCGAAAGGGAAGAAGGCGTCCGAGGCGGCGACACAGCCCCGCGTCAGCGGCTCGGGCCATCCGGCCGCGCGCGCGGCGTCCTCGGCTTTCAACGCCGCGATACGCGCCGAATCGATCCGGCTCATCTGGCCGGCCCCGATGCCGGCGGTCACGCCATCCTTGGCATAGACGATGGTGTTCGACTTGACATGCTTGGCCACGCGCCAGGCAAACAGGAGGTCGTCAAGCTCGTCCGCTGAGGGCGCGCGGCGGGTTACCACCCGGAGGTCCGCGCGCGATACCCGGCCATGATCACGATCCTGCAGCAGGAAGCCCCCGGCCACGGTTTTCACCGCATGGCCGGGCGCAGCGGGGTCGGGCAAACCGTCAGTGATCAGGAGCCGGAGGTTTTTCTTCCGGGCAAAGACCGCTTCAGCGCCAGCATCAACGCCGGGCGCGATCACGACTTCGGTGAAGGTCTTCGCGATTTCCTCGGCGGCTTCGGCATCGAGCGGCCGGTTCAGGGCGACGATGCCCCCGAAAGCCGATACCGGATCGCAGGACAATGCGCGGCGATACGCGTCGAGGAGTGTATCGCCAAGCGCGACGCCGCAGGGGTTGGCATGCTTGATGATGGCGACCGCCGGGCGTTCGGGGCCGAGTTCTCCGATCAGCTCATAGGCCGCATCGGTGTCGTTGATATTGTTGTAGGACAGTTCCTTTCCCTGCAACTGACGGGCGGATGCGACGCCGGGGCGCGTCTCGGGCGCGGCATAGAAGGCGGCGGCCTGGTGTGGGTTCTCGCCATAGCGCAGGGGCTGGACAAGGCGCCCGCCGATCGCGGCCCATGCCGGAGCCGTTTCGCCTGCCTCGCGGGCATACCATTGCGATATGGCGGCATCATAGGCCGCCGTTCGCGCAAATGTCTTTGCCGCAAGGCGGCGGCGCAGGTCAGGGCTCACGCCGCCCGCCTCGATCTCGGCCAGCACGGCCTCAAGGTCATCCGTGTCCGTGCAGACGGCGACGAAGCCGGCATTCTTCGCCCCGGCGCGCAGCATCGCCGGGCCGCCGATATCGATATTCTCGATGCAGATATCGAAACCTGCGCCGGCCGCCAGGGTTTCCTCGAACGGGTAGAGATTGACATAGAGAAGGTCGATCGGTGCGATCCCGGCCGTGCGGGCATCATTCACATGCCCGGTATCGTCGCGCAGGTATAAGAGGCCGCCATGGACAACCGGATGAAGCGTCTTCACGCGCCCGTCCATCATTTCAGGCACGCCCGTCAGCGCAGAGACGTCGGTCACGCTGAGACCAAGGCCTTTCAGGAATTGTGCGGTGCCGCCTGTAGATATCAGCTCTATGCCGCCAGCCGCCAGCCGCCGGGCCTGCGCCTCCAGCCCGGTCTTGTCGGATACGGACAGGAGCGCGCGCTTGATCGCGAGAGGGGCGCTGTTCATGACGGTTCTCTGCTCAGCCGGTCAGGCCCGGCGCCCTAGCACGCCGCAGCGCCGGGTCAAGCCGCGCCGCTCTGGCGGACGAATGCCCACCGCACGCAATTGGGCGGTTCGGAGCCGTCGCCACTGGGATCGGCAAAGCCGGCGAGCACGATCTGTTCGGTCGGCTCGGCGATGCCCCGGCCGAGATAAACCGATTTCTCGAGCCGTGCGCCTTCATGGGTGGTCTTGAACAGCCAGACCGGCCCGGCCGTGCTGGTGAGGCGAATCCCGTCCTTTTCGCTCATGGCGGTGATGGTCGGATGCAGATGGAAGCGGACCTCGAAGGGGAAGAATTTGCGCTCCGAGGCCGGCCCCTGCGAGACGGGCCGGACCAGCGCATCCTCTCCGGTAACCCGCTCGCCGGCGCCGGCGACAAAGATCCTGCGCCGGTGCAGGAGGCCGAAGACCGGCTTGTAACCAGCATGCTGGGCGTCGAGCCAGATCTCGTCTGCTTCCTCAAGCCGCTTGGCCGCGATACCCTCCGGTCCGATGAGCGCGCGCAGCCGGGTTTCGTCATTGATCACGAATCGCCCGGAATCGCGGCCGCCGAGCACGAGGGTTGAATGGGCTGTGGAGCCGCGCACGGCGGCCTGCCAGTCGACGTTCACCTCTGCACTGTAGCCGCAGGAGGTCACGATGCGTGCGGCCCCATCCGACAACTCGATCCCCAGGGCTCCGGCGCGGGCGAAGTCGCCGAACGGACGCGGCGGCGCCTCGCCGCAATCGAGGAACAGGCAGAGCGGTCCCTTCTCGATTTTCTGGAAGCCGGATTTCGGCGCGAACATGAACTGCCGTGGCGGTCCGGGCAGGCCGGACAGTGCGGCCTCGACGGCCTGTGGCAGGCATTCGGAGCCGTCATTGAACGGGCACAGCCCGCCATCGCCCATCCTGAAGAAGGCCAGCATGCTTCCCATACGCCCAATCCAGCGGCTCATCCAGTCCGGCACCGGGCGTCCGGAGCGGGCAAGGGCGTCTTCCAGGGTCTGCAGATGGATCAGCGCCATCAGCAGGTTTTCCGGGCTGCGCGTCACATGCCCGCCATCGGGAAGGATCTGCGCTGTCGTCTCGGCTTCGAGCCGGCCGAGCGCATCCGCCAGATGTGCCCCGCGCCGCAGGCAGAGCGCATAGGCAACCAGCGTCACGGCGCCGAGCCAGCGCGATTGCGGATCGTGCGCTGCCTCGAAGGCATCGGCAATATAGCGCAGCTGGCGTGCCAGGCAGGCGACGCGCTCCTCGCGCAATTCCTCCGGCCCGGTTTCGAACAGCGCCGGCCCGCAGCGCAGCCAGTTCCAGGCGCGGCTGGCCGCAGCCTCCAGGCGCCAGGAGAACCCGTCGAACCGTCCGTACCGGCCAATCCAGTCATCGGTGATCGACCGGGCCATCGCCGCGGCGTCCTCGCCATGGTTGATCAGGTCCGGCAGCCAGGCAAAGCGGTGCACGCGGTCGGCGAAATGGCGCGAGGGCATGGTTTCCGCCCAGGGCGGTTGGCCTGGCGCCAGCACGAGCCGTTGCTGGCCGATCCGCCAGATGCCTCTGGCGATGGCGGCGCTGCGGCGTGCGTCCGGCGGCAGCAGGTTGCGAAGATACAGGGTAAAGGCCTCGCCGGCATTAGGCGGAGTTTTCAGCTTGGGGATCTGGGCGGCCCGCGCATCTTCCCCGGCTGTGCCGCGAAAGCGGCGCCAGAGGGCTTCGTCATCCGCGCCGGAGCGGTGCCTGTCCTCTGTGAAATCGCCCTCGCCCTGTGCCACGCCTGCTGATCCTGCTGACGGGCTGCGCTATGCCGAAACCC
>DAIRTA010000117.1:0-7226 GCA_036804125.1 Hyphomonas sp. | reverse complement strand
TATCAGGCATATCCATCGCCGCGAAAGCCCTGAAACCGGAGATCCGCGTCATCGGCGTGGAAGCGGCGATGTATCCGGCGATGCATGCCACTCTTCGCGGCAAGACCCCGAAAACCGGCGGCGCAACAATTGCCGAAGGCATCGCCGTCAAGGAGGTCGGCCGGCTGACCCGGCAGATCTGCGAGCAGATGATCGATGATGTCGTGCTTGTCGAGGAAGAGCATCTCGAGCGGGCAATCACGCTGTTTGCCGAAGTTGAGAAAACAATTGCAGAGGGCGCCGGCGCCGCGGGGCTCGCCGCCCTGCTGGCCCATCCGTCCCGTTTCTATGGCCGCAAGATCGGCCTCGTCCTCTGCGGCGCCAACATCGATACCCGCCTGCTTGCCTCGGTGCTGACGCGCGCGCTGGTGCGCGAGAACCGGCTCGCCCGTATACGTATCGTCGGCGATGACCGGCCCGGCCTGCTTGCCGTAGTCTCCAAGATCATCGGCGATAATGGCGCGAATATCATGGAAGTGGCCCATAACCGCATCGCGCTGGACGTACCTGCCAAGGGCGCCGAGTTCGACATTCTGATGGAAACCCGGGACAGTCAGCACACGCAGGAAGTTGTGGATGCCCTGACTCAGGCGGGCTACCCGCCGAGGAACATTTGAGACACGCGCGCTTGACCTTCGCGCCGGATTGTCCTTCCGCTTCGCCTTCGTATCTTCCCTGAGGGATTACTCCATGCTCATCCGGTTCTGCCTGTTCGCAAGTATCGTGTTTTTCACCGGGGCGTGCGCGCCCAATCCGGTCAGCCTGCCGGCCGATGGCGCGGCGGCGCGGGCCGAACAGCCAGCCCCGTCAGGGGCGGACGAAGCCCAGGTGGAGGATGGCGAGCTTCAAAGCCCCGCTTCATTCGAGACGTACATGCCCTGGGACCCGGCCCGGGACGGCGTCGAGACAACACCAAGCGGCCTGCAATACATCGTGGTCTCACGCGGACCAGCCGGGGGCGCCCGGCCGTCTGCTACCGATTTCGTCAGCGTCCATTATGAAGGCCGGCGAACAACCGGCGAGACTTTCGACTCCTCCTATGCGCGGGGCATGCCGGCCGAGTTCCGGCTCGACCAGGTCATCCCCGGCTGGACCGAAGGCGTCCAGCTGATGCGCGAGGGCGACGAGTTCCTCTTCTTCATTCCGAATGCGCTGGCTTATGGCGACCGCGATGTCGGCCCCGTGATCCGCGCCGGCGATGACCTTCTGTTTCATGTGGCCCTGCTCGAGGTGTCGCAGCCGCCAAGTGCGGACGCAGAAGCGTGGAACACCTATTTCCCCTGGAAGTCTGACCATCCGGATGTTCGCCGGACCGGTTCGGGACTTGAATATGTGATCCTCGAGAGCGGCCCGGCGGAGATCGCTCCGCCCCGACCGGAAGAGTTTGTTGCCGTGAATTTCGAGGCCCGCCTCGCGGAAAGCGGCGAGATCGTCGGCTCGACCTTCGAGATGGGGCAACCCGAAGTCTTCCCCGCCGGCGCCGTCATTCCGGGCTGGTCGGAAGCGCTGTCGCTGATGCGTCCGGGAGACCGCTGGATGCTGTTCTTGCCTGCCGCGCTGGCTTTCGGCGATGAGGGGGGCGGGCCGATCCCGCCGGGGTCCGATATCGTCTTCGAGTATGAACTCCTGGACATCATGCGCTGACCCGCAATTGCCCGGATAGAAGCGAGGGGACAGTCAATGGCGGTGTCGGGAGACGATCTTGTGCGTCTGGCGATCAGGGCCGGCAAGATCATCATGGAGATCTATGACTCCGATTTTGCCGTCATGCAGAAGGCCGACAATTCGGCTGTGACAGAAGCGGATGCCAGGGCGGAGGCCTTGATCCTGTCAGGTCTTCGCACAGCCGAGCCGGATCTTGTGATTATTGCCGAAGAGGCCATGGAGTCCGGTCCCGCGCCCCGTCATGGCCATCGCTTTGCACTCGTTGATCCGCTTGACGGCACCCGCGAGTTCGTCTCGCGTCATCATGAATTCACGGTCAACATTGCCATCATCGAGCATGGCCGGCCGGTAATGGGTGTTGTCTATGCTCCCGCCTTTGGCCGGATCTTCGTTGCAGAGAGCCCGGCCAGCGCCTGGGAGGCGAAGGCATTGCCGGGCGGTGACCTCCCGCAGGAGCGCAGCAGGCTGACGATTCGTCCGGCACCTGCCATTGGCCTCACGGCGCTCTGCTCAAAGTCACACGACAGCCCGGAAACCGAGGCCGTTCTGGCAAAATATCCCATTGCCGAGCGAAAGCATGCCGGCTCCGCACTGAAATTCTGTCTGGTGGCCGCAGGAGAGGCCGACCTTTATGTCCGTCCCGGGCGAACGATGGAATGGGACACGGCGGCCGGGCAGGCCGTCGTCGAGGCCGCAGGCGGCCGGGTACTGGCGCTTGACGGCACGCCTCTCCTTTATGGCAAGTCCGCGCGCGGATATGATAATCCGGGTTTCGTGGTTTACGGTGATGTAACCCCGGCCTGAGACCGGGAGACAGGGTTTCATGGCGCGGCAGTATTTTGGAACGGATGGCATCCGGGGACGGGTGAACCAGCACCCGGTGACCACCGAAGCGGCGCTGCGGCTCGCCATTGCCGCGGCCCGCACTGCGCCGCCGCAGGTCAGCCGGGATGTCGTGATCGGACGTGACACCCGCGCCTCCGGACCGATGCTCGAGGCTGCCCTTGTCGCCGGCTTCTCGGCCATGGGGTTCCAGCCCGTTCTGCTCGGTATCGCGCCAACACCCGCCGTCGCACTGCATACGCGCCTGCGGCGTGCCGGCCTCGGCATCATGGTGTCGGCCAGCCATAATCCGAGCGAGGATAACGGGTTCAAACTGTTCAGCGCGGCTGGCATTAAGCTGACCGATGCAGAGGAGGAAGCGATCGAGCAGGCGATGGCAGACGCCTTCTGCGGAGACCTGGCAGAGCCCGGCAGCATTGTCATGCCACAGACGGTGCTGGAGGCGGTTGATATCTATGTCACGCGCTGTCTCGAAACGCTTCAAGATGTCCGCGCTGTCTCCCGCCTGCATGTGGTGGCCGACTGCGCCCATGGCGCCGCTTTCGAAGCCGCTCCCGGCGCGCTCCGCCGGCTTGGCGTCACCCTGACCCTGATCGGCGCCGAACCCGATGGGCACAACATCAATGCGGCTGCCGGGGCGATGGCGCCAGGCGCCCTGATGGCGGCGGTGCGCGAGACTGGCGCCGATATCGGCCTTGCCTTTGACGGCGACGCGGACCGGCTTGTTGCTGTCGACGAAAAGGGCGTCCTTGCGGACGGTGACCAGCTGATGGCGCTCATTGCCAGCGACCTGCATCATCGCGGCCGCCTGAAAGGGGGCGGGATGGTCTCGACAGTCATGTCGAATATGGGGCTCGAGCGGCACCTCGAACATCTCGGACTGACGCTTGCCCGGACACCGGTCGGCGACCGCTACGTTGGCGAATGCATGCGGCGCGAAGGTTTCAATTTCGGCGGCGAACCGTCCGGCCATATCATCCTGTCGGATGTCTCCACCACCGGCGATGGGCTTCTCGCCGCGCTGCAACTGCTTGCCATCCTCGCCGCCAGCGGCGCGAAAGCCTCGGAGCTGCTCAGCGTGTTTGAGCCTTCGCCCCAACGGCTCGTCAGTATCCGGTATTCGGGCCCAGACCCGCTGGGTACTGAACGCGTCCGCGAGGCCATCAGCGAGGCCGCCTCCCAACTCGGAGAGACAGGGCGCCTCATTGTGCGCAAATCCGGCACCGAACCGCTGATCCGCATCATGGCCGAGGCTGTCCTTCCCGATGCCATGGAGGCCGCCCTTGAGCGGGTGCGCATGGCGATAGAGGCCGAGATCGGCTGAAGGGGCTTGCCCGGCGGCACCGGTTGCCTCGCCCCGTGGAACGCGTAAGCTTCGTGAAAAGCCCGATAACTGGAGGAAACGCCATGGCTGAGGGTCAGTCGATGCCCCCTTTCCGGCTGCTGCCGATGAAGGGGCCGGATGTGGAAATGACGCGCAAGGGTCAGGCGATATACCTGTCTGCACGGCAGGCGCCGGGGGGCCGTCCCCGCACAGTGCCGCATTGTCTCGATGAAAAGGCAGCCGAGCACCCAGAGCGGGCCTTCCTCAAACAGCGCGATCCGAAAACGGATGCCTGGATCACGCTGACTTATGGCGAGGCCAGGCAGATCACAGACAGCCTGGCTCAGGCCTTCCTTGATCTGGGCGCCGGCCCGGACGCGCCGGTGATGATCCTCTCGGGCAATTCGATCCGCTCGGCGATGGTCAATCTTGCCGCCCAGAAAATCGGTGCCCCGGCTGCTCCGATCTCCGTTCCCTATTCCCTCATGTCCAGCGATTTTGACAAGCTGAAGCACTGCTTCAACGCCGTCCGGCCTGCGATCATATACGCCGAGCACCTCGCGCCTTTTTCGCCCGCGATCGCGGCCCTCGGCAAAACCGCCTGCAAGATCATCACGGCAGAGTCCGGCGGCGGCGATTCCGTACTCGACTACGCGGATCTCGCCGCGACCCGGCCTACTGCGGCTGTCGCTGAGGCGATGGAAAAACTGACCGATGACAGCGTCGCGAAATACCTCTTCACTTCCGGCTCGACCGGCATGCCGAAGCCCGTGCCCACGACCCAGGGCGCGATGTGTTCGATGATCGCCGGGCAGGAAGGCCTGAGGGACAATTCCCGCGATCCCGATTACGATCCCGACAGGATCGACAACCTGCTCGACTGGCTGCCCTGGAATCACATCTCCGGCGCCAATGTCAATTTCAATGGCGTGCTCTGGAATGGCGGCACCTACTGGATCGATGAAGGCAAGCCTACGCCCGCCCTGTTCGGCGCCACGATCCGGAATATGCGCGACTGCGAACCCTCGACCTATGGCTCGGCGCCGATCGCCCTCGCCATGCTGGCTGAAGCGATGGAGCAGGATGAGGCGCTCCTCGCCTCCTTCTTCCGCAATATGCGCTCCGTCGGCTATGGCGGGGCCACCCTCTCGGATGATCTCTATGACCGGATACAGGCCCTCGCGATCAAGGCGACGGGGCGCCGGATACCCATCGTCACGATGTATGGCGCAACCGAAACGCAGGGCATAACGGTCGTCCACTGGGAAGTGGAGCGCGTTGGCCTGATCGGCCTGCCACTGCCGGGGATTACGCTCAAGCTCATCCCGAATGGCGCCAAGCTTGAAGTCCGGGTCAAGGGCCCGACGGTCATGCCCGGCTATCTCAACGACCCTGCCAAGAATGCCGAAGTGTTTGATGAGGAAGGTTTTTACTGCCTTGGTGATGCGGTAAAATTCGTTGACGAAAACGACCCCAACCAGGGCCTCATCTTCGACGGGCGCGTCGGCGAGGATTTCAAGCTCTCTTCGGGCACATGGGTATCGGTTGGCACGCTGCGCCCGGATTTCGTCGCAGCCTGCTCGCCATTGGTCTTCGATGCGGTCATCGCCGGGCAGGACAAGGACTACGCCTCGGCCCTGGTCTGGCCCTCACCAGCGGCCGCCGAGCAGTTCATCAAGGCCGCAGGCGGCGACGCTGCCAAGGGCTTTGCCGCGCTCGTTGCCGAGATTGCCAGGAAGGCTGCGGCCTTCAATGCCGCCGAGCCCGGCTCGTCCCGGCGTATACGCCGCCTGCTCGTGATGACCGAGCCGCCGAGCATCGATGCCGGAGAGATTACCGACAAGGGCTATGTGAACCAGAGGCTGGTGATCGACCGGCGCGCGAACCTGGTCAGCGCCCTCTATGCCGAGCCGCCGGGCGCAGGAGTCGTCACGATCTGAAATTTGCACGATACGTGCATGGCCCTGCCACGACATCGCCCATATCCCGTGGCAGGCAGCCCGCATGACCTTCGATGACGCTCTCCGGGAACTGAAAGGCCGGCTGCACTGGCCAGAGATCGCCCCGCTCGATCTGCGACTGCCCGTCGACCGGCTGAGGCAGCAATTCTCCCACAAGGTCTATGCCGCAGAGCCGGATTGCCCGGAGCTCGCCGAGATTCGCCCGATGACCGTGCCGGGCGCCGCCGGGCCCCTTCAGGCGCGCCTCTATGTTCCCCTCGGGGCGGGCCTGCCGCCGGGCCCTGGCATCCTGTTTTTCCATGGCGGCGGGTTTGTCCTCGGCGATCTCGACACGCATGACATGATCTGCCGGCGCCTCGCTTTCGGCTCGCGCGCGCGCGTCCTCTCCGTCGATTATCGCCTCGCGCCGGAGCATAAATTCCCCGCCGCCCATGAGGACGCGCTCGCCGCCTGGCGATACCTTCAGGGCGCATCCGGCGAGACCGGCATCGACCCGGCGCGCGCGGCCGTCAGCGGCGACAGCGCCGGCGGGAATCTCGCGGCTTATCTGGCCCAGGAGGCCGTCCGACAGGGCGGCCCGGCCCCTGCCTTCCAGCTTCTCCTCTACCCGCTGCTGCAATTCGCCGACATCCGCTCCAAGCGCATGCCCCTCCAGCAAAGCGGCCTGTTCATTTCGGTCAACCTGTTTGAATTCTTCCGCAGCCATTACCTTGCCGAAACCGATGACAGGATGGCTGCGCGTGTATCGCCGCTGTTTGCTCCGCTGGAGGATCTCAGGGGGCTGCCGCCCGCACACATCATCGTCTGCGGCTGGGACCCGCTGCATGATGAGGGCCTCGCCTATGCGCAGAAACTCGAAGCGGCAGGCGTGCATGTTACTGTCAGGGCCTATGAGTCCATGATGCATGGCTTCCTCAACCTGACCTACCTTTCAGCCGCCGCGCGTGAGGCGGCCAATGAGGCGGGACGGATTACCGGCGCCGCGCTCGGGGCGCGCTGAACCATCCGCGCCACAAAGAAATAAGGAAAGGCGGCCCGCTATGCAGCGAGCCGCCCTTGTCCTGACCTCCTAACCCGCCTGCCTCAGAACGCTTTCTTCAGGCTGATCTTGAAGGTGCGCCCGAACGGGTTGTGCGTGTAGGGATCATAGTTGAGGTCGAAGGCCGCAAATGGCGGGTCCTTGTCCGTTACATTGATGACCGACAGGCCGAGATCGAAATCCCAGGGTGCCGCCCAGGTGTAATAGGCATCAAATGTGGTCTGCGCCTTGATCGTCTCGCCGACGCCGCCACGCTGGGCTGCGGGCCGCTCATCCTGATAGTCCGTGATATGCCTGACAACAGCCCGGAAGTTGTGATCACCGACCTCAAGGTTCGCGAAGGCGTTCGCCTTCC
>DAIRTA010000116.1:0-7283 GCA_036804125.1 Hyphomonas sp. | reverse complement strand
CGAGGCGGGAGACCTTCCGGGATGAGGTGTTCTGGTGCATGACGCCCTTGGTGACCGCGCGCATCAGCTCGGGCTGGGCCAGGCGCAGCGCTTCGGCGGCAGCCGTCTTGTCACCGGACGCAATCGCCTCCTCGACCTTGCGGACATAGGTGCGCACGCGCGAGCGGCGCGACTTGTTCACTTCGGTGCGCCGGACGATCTTCCGGATCATTTTCTTGGCTGAGCGGGTATTCGCCATCAGGAACTCCATGTTGCCCGGACCGTTTCAGGCCGGACAGAAGAGCGGGTGAATACATAAACGGCCCTGCGGCGTCAACGGGCAGACGCGGTCTTTTGCAGGCAATCGCCCGCCGTTTCAGCGATCGCGGAAATGCGGCGTGCGCTTCTCGACATAGGCGCTCATGCCCTCGGCCTGGTCATCGGTGGCAAACAGCGACTGGAACAGCCGGCGCTCCAGCAGGATGCCCTGCGCCAGCGGGGTCTCGTCGGCGGACTTGATCGCCTCCTTGGTCATCATCGCGGCGATGCGCGGCATGTCGGCGATGGTGGCGGCGAGCGCGCGGGCCTCCTCCATCAGCCGGTCGGCCGCCACGATGCGGCTGACAAGGCCGAGCCGGTCGGCCTCGGCCGCGTCCATCAGCCGCCCGGTCAGGCACAGCTCCATGGCCTTTGGCCGGCCGATCAGCCGGGTCAGGCGCTGGGTGCCGCCGGCGCCCGGCATCACGCCGAGGCGGATCTCCGGCTGGCCGAAGCGGGCATTGTCGGCGGCGAGGATGATGTCGCACATCAGGGCGAGCTCGCAGCCCCCGCCGACGGCATAGCCGGCGACAGCGGCGATCAGCGGCTTGCGGGTGCGCGCCGCGCGCTCCCAATTGCGCGAGATGAAATCCTCGAAATAGGTCTGCGGGAAATTCTTCTCCTGGATTTCGCGGACATCGGCGCCGCCGGAGAAAGCGCGCTTCGATCCGGTCAGGATGATGCAACGCACCTCGTCATCGGCCTCGAACCGGTCGAAGGCATGGGTCAGTTCGGTCATCATCTCTTCCGAGAGCGCATTCAGCGCATCCGGGCGGTTAAGGGTGATGACCGCATAGCCAGCCTCGGCATCGCGTTCAGTCAGCAGGGTCTCATAGGGCAAGCGGGGGTGTCCTTCTGTGCGGGCGGGCGGAGAGCCTTTGAATTATGGCTTTTTCGCGGCGCGTATAGGCGATCGCTGCCGGGCTGTCACGCGCAGGCGCGCCACAGGGGAAGGCCGGGCCTGTGCGCGCGCCGTCTGGCGGCTTATATCCGGGCCATGCCTGATACACCGCCCGACAGCCTCGATCCGGAGCGCAACCGCCTGAGCGGGCGTCTTGCCCGCACGGCGCGCGTCGGCGCGAACCTCTCCGGGGCCGGCCTGACCTATGCCGCCCAGTCGATTTTCGGCGGCGACAAGGGCGATGAAAAGGTCGCCCGCGCGATGGCCGCGGCCCTCGGGCGCTCCAAGGGGCCGCTGATGAAGGTCGCCCAGCTCGTCTCGACCATACCGGACCTGCTGCCGCCGGAATATGCCGCCGAGTTCAGCCAGCTGCAGGCCGAGGCCCCGGCCATGGGCTGGCCGTTCGTGAAGCGGCGGATGCGCGCCGAACTCGGCCCCGGCTGGGAGGCCCGCTTTGCCGCGTTCAGCCGCGAGGCCGCCCATGCCGCCTCGCTCGGCCAGGTCCATGCCGCCCGGATGCCGGATGGCACCCGCGTTGCCTGCAAGCTGCAATATCCGGAAATGGCGAGCGCGGTGGAGGCCGATGTCGGCCAGCTGCGCACCCTGCTCGGCCTGTTCCGGCGGATGGATGGCTCGATCGATCCCAGCGAGATGGTGGCCGAGATCACCGACCGCCTGCGCGAGGAACTCGATTATGGCCGCGAGGCGAGGCACATGCGCCTCTACCGGCAGATGCTGGCGGAGAAGGCTTTCGTCACCGTGCCGGAACCTGTGGCCGACCTCTCGACCGACCGGCTCCTGACCATGAGCTGGCTTGAGGGCGATCGGCTGGTCGCCTTCGAGGACGCGCCGCAGGAGACCCGCAACCGCATCGCCGAGATGCTGTTCTGGACCTGGTGGGGCCCGATGAACACCTATGCGGTGATCCATGGCGACCCGCATCTCGGCAATTACCAGGTGACCGGCGGCGGCACCGGCATCAACCTCCTCGACTTCGGCTGCGTGCGGGTGTTCCCGGCCCGCTTTGTCGGCGGCGTTGTCGATCTCTACAGGGCGCTGCGGCAGGATGATTTCGATGCCGCCTATGCCGCCTATGAGGCCTGGGGCTTTTCCGGCCTGTCGCGGGAGCTGGTCGAGGTGCTGAATGTCTGGGCGCGCTTCATCTATGGCCCGATCATCGATGACCGGGTGCGCACGGTGGCCGATGGGGTGAAGCCCGGCGAGTATGGCCGGCGCGAGGCCTTCCGCGTGCGCCAGCTGCTGAAGGAGAAAGGCCCGGTGACGATCCCGCGCGAATTCGTGTTCATGGACCGCGCGGCCATCGGCCTTGGCGCGGCCTATCTGCGTCTCGGCGCCGAGCTGAATTTCCACCGCCTGTTCGAGGAGAGCCTCGAAGCTTTCACGGTGGAGGCTGTTGCCGCCCGCCAGAGCGAGGCGCTGGCCGCCGCGGGGCTCAGCTAGACCGGCACGCGGGCGCAGGCGCCGGTGGCGGTATCGCAATCGAACCGGTCAACCGTGAGCGGGGTTCCGAGCGGGTTCAGATCGTCCGGATCGGCCACTTCCAGCGTGACGGCGAAGACCTCTCCCAGCCCTTCGGCCGAGACCAGCGGATTCAGCCCCGTGCCCGCGCACAGGCGGCGCGTCTCGCCGGGCTGCAGGCCGGCGCGCTTGACCACCGGGCCGAGCGTCACCGGCTGGCCGCGCGCATCGCGCAGCACGAGGCGGTAGCGCAGCTTGCGATTGGCCGTGTTCATCGCCTCGGCGCAGACGGTGAGCTGTTCGGGCACGCTGCCGCGTGTGCGCCGCGTCAGTTCGGGCGCCCGCATCCGCCCGCCGGTCACGCCCCAGGGATACAGCATGGCGCCGACGCGCGAGTTCACGGCGCGGTAATAGGTATAGGCCCCGGCCTGGCAGGTGGCGTGCAGGAGGGCGGTGTCCGGGCCTGGATAATGAGCGGTGCAGGCGGCGCGCATATCGTGCAGGAAGTCGGCATCGCAGCGGCCCTGGTCGAGCACGCCGGAGCGGTAGCAGGCGTTATGATTGCGGCAGGCCTGAAGGAAGATGCCGTTCGGGATGGCGGTGTCCAGCAATCCGCGCCCGCCGCAGGCATCCAGCGCGTCCTGCGCGGCGGTGATCGAGGCGGCAACTGCCGGATGGTCCCGTGCGCGCGGCTCGGCAGAGGCGGCCGGTGCGATGAGGAGGGCGGTCAGGCCTGCAAGCAGGGGGATGGCCAGCGGGAAGCGCATGGGTGGATTTCACCTTTGCAGGGTCCGGCTGGCAAGACAGGGATGACAGCTCAGGGCCGGAAGGTGGCGGGGTCCAGCGCCGTGCCGTATTTCAGGCTCTCCATGGAGAAAGCGGAGGTGACATCGACCAGCCCCGGCACGCGCGTGATCAGGCGCTGATAGACCTCGTCATAATGGGCAATGCTGGAGAGGACGATCTTCAGGAAATAATCGACCTGCCCGCTCATGCGGTGGCATTCGACGATTTCGGGAATGTCGTTGATCGCCCGGGCAAAGGCGGCGAGCCATTCCGGATCATGCCGGCCCGTACGGATCGAGACGAAGACCGTCGTCGTCAGGCCGACGGCCGCCGGATCGACGAGGGCAACGCGCTTGGCGAGGATACCGGCTTCCTCCAGCCGCTTCACCCGCCGCCAGCAGGGATTGGCGGTCAGCCCGACCCGGTCGGCAAGCTCCTGCACCGACAGGGTGGAGTCGGCCTGGAGTTCGGCCAGTATCCTGCGATCAATTCTGTCGATTTCGGTCATCCATGGAATGGTATCCCACGATATGGCGCTGGCCAAGCGTATTTTGGAGAATATTTTCCGCTATCCCATGTTAATCTTCTGCCAGAATCAGAAAACACAGCGGATTAGCCCCATGGACAGGATCAGGCAGCTTTTCACCGACCATCCCGCTTCGGTCGGCGAGAGCTATTTCGAGCACCTCGCCATGGCCTTCAGCTTTTCCTTCCGCATGATCGGCGGCGGCCTCGCCTGCCTGATCCATGGTGTCTTCCCCTTTCTCTTCCGCAGCTCGGGCAGCCAGTGCATCCGCGAGCTGAATGAGCGGATGGTGACCCATCGCCAGCGCAAGGCCGCCGCCGCCGAATGGCAGGCCGGCCCGGCCGAATAGCGTCACGGGCGCTCAGGGCCGCCGGAAGGCCTGCAGGAAATCCCAGGCGAGGACGGCGCCCTCAGCGGCGGCGCAGTCCGGCCCCAGCGTGCGGCGCACGAGGATATTAGACGGCAGGCGGTGTTTGACCGAGGGCATGCTGTGCCCGCCGCCCTGCATCGTCACGAACACAACCGGCGCCCCGTCAGGCCCGGCGGGCGTGCGCGTGATCTCGATCCGGCAGTCTCCGGCCGGGCCGGCCTGCGGCAGGCGGGTGGTGCGCGCCTGAGCGGCCCGGGCGCGGTTGCGCGCAACCCACCAGTCCGCCGTCGCCGCTGCCGGCATCACCTCGCCGCGGCCATCGGCGACGCGCCCGCCCTGATAGGGCATCAGCGGGTCTTCGGTACCGAGGGTGATCATCACCGGGCGGGGCCGGACCGGGGCGGCATAGGCCGGGCTGCTGGCCGGCAGGTTGGCGATGAAGGCGGCGCCGGCCGCGAAGGTCTCCGGCGCTTCGAGCAGCAGCCGATAGGTCATGAAGCCGCCATTGGAATTGCCCGTGACATAGAGGCGGCGGTCATCCAGCCGGTAGGTCTCCGCGGCCCAGCGCATCAGGGCCGTCAGGAATGCGACATCCTCGGCGCGCGGCTTGGCGGGGGTGCCATCGGGGCGCAGGTCATTCCAGGACTGGCGGTCGCCAAAGGTGTCGCCGGTATTCGGATTGGTGCCATTGGGCACCAGCAGGACGAAGCCCTGATTGCCGGCCAGCGCCGGCCATTCGAGCGCGCCGCCCGCATTCGGCCCGAGCATGCGCCGCATGCTCTGCCCGCCGCCATGCAGCAGCAGCACGCCCGGGGCGCCGGGCGCGAGGCGCTCCGGCACATAGACACGATACCAGCGCTGCACCCCGGCGATCTCGAGGCTGGCCGTGTGCCAGCCGGGCGCGGTGACGGCCGGGCCAGGCGGGGCGGGCGGCGGGGCAGAGGGACCGGCGCGGCGCGGCGCGCTGCCGCAGGCTGCCAAGGCCATGACCAGCAGGGCGGCGGCGACAAGCACAAGCAGGGGGCGGATGGCCTGCGGCATGGGCAACTCCCATTTGGATGAAGGGTATCAAACCATCCGGGGCCGCCGCCTTCAAGATGGCCGGGCATGACCAAACGGTCAGGATGGCCCGCCCTTGCCCGGCGCCGGCGGGCAGGGCAAAGCACCGGTGATGACCGATGATTTCAATCGCTACCAGACGACCGAACTGCCCGAAGGCTATGCCCAGCTGGCCTGGCACCGCGGCTTCGGCCGCCAGATCGGCCCGCTGTTCGAGAAGCGCGATACTGACGGCACGCTGGTGCGCGCCTTCCGGGTCGAGGAATACCACACCAATGGCATGCTCAACGCGCATGGCGGCATGGTGATGAGCTTTGCCGACATGGCCTGGGGCGCAGCCGTCGAGAAGGATGACGATACCTGGTGGGTCACCGTGCGCCTGCTCTGCGACTTCCTGGCGGGCGCGCCGCTCGGCAGCTTTGTCGAGGGCAAGGGGAAAGTCGTCGGGCGGCAGGGCGATGTGTTCACCGTCGAAGGCCGCATCTGGACGGGCGAGAAACTGCTGATGCGCGGCACCGGCATCTTCAAGATCATCGAGCGGCGCACCGAAGGGCAGACAAAGCCGGTGGTGCAGAGCTGACGGCCGCGCGCAGCGGGCCGTTTCAGCCCTCCTGGGTTTTCGTCTCGGCGCTGGTCTTCCAGAGGGAGAACAGCATCGCCCCGCCGAGCAGCGTGATGGTGGTCAACAGCGACCATTGCGGCTCGAGATAGGGCACCCAGTGCATCTCCTTGTGCAGCAGGAAGTTCCAGAAGATCTTCGCCCCGATCAGGACGAGGACAGCCGAGAGGCCGTATTTCAGGTAGCGGAAGCGCTCCAGCGCCGCCGAGAGCATGAAATACATCGAGCGCAGGCCGAGGATGGCGAAGATGTTGGACGTGTAGACGATGAACGGGTCGCGGGTGACGGCGAAAATCGCGGGCACGGAATCGACGGCGAAGACGATGTCGACCGTCTCGACCATCACCAGCGCGAGCAGGAGCGGGGTGGCGTAGAGAACCATCCGCCCGGTTTCGGGATGCGGCTTTCGCACGAGGAAGTTATGGCTGGTGATCTCGTCGGTCACGCGCAGGCGCTTCTTCAGGACTTTCAGGACCGGGTTCTTCTCGAGGGCGAGCTCGGGATCCTCCTCATCGCCGGACAGCAGCATCTTGAGGCCGGTGAAGATCAGGAAGGCGGCGAAGATATACAGGATCCAGGTGAACTGGTTCACCATCGCGGCGCCGAGCAGGATGAAGATGCCGCGGAAGACGATGGCCCCGAGGATCCCCCAGAACAGCACGCGGTGCTGGTATTTGCGCGGCACGGCGAAGAAGGTGAAGACAAGGCCGATGACGAAGATGTTGTCGAAGGCGAGCGCGGTCTCGAGCAGGTAGCCGGTCGCGAATTGCAGGGCGGCCTGCTGGTTGAGATTGTCCGGGCTGTTATAGAAGCGCGGGTCGGGATCATAGCCGAAATAGACATAGAAGCCGAAGGCGATGGCGAGGGAGGCAAAGCTCGCCCACATCATCGCGCTTTTCTTCGCCGAGATGACTTCGTCCTTGCGGTTGACGAGGCCGAGATCGACCCAGAGCAGGAAACAGATGAAGCTGAGGAAAGCGAGCCACAGCCAGACAGGCTGCGCCGCATATTCCACGGTCAGGAATTCGGGCATGGAAGCCGGGGGTCCGGAAGAGGTGCGCCGCGACCGCGCTGGTGATTGGGGGATCCGACATCGCGCCTGCCGCCGCAGACGCCAGAGGGGCCCGGACCCGACTCAACCCCCTCAGGGTAAAGAA
Organism: Hyphomonas sp.; assembly: GCA_036804125.1. Lineage (GTDB taxonomy): Bacteria > Pseudomonadota > Alphaproteobacteria > Caulobacterales > Hyphomonadaceae > Hyphomonas. The sequence continues at coordinate 89 of DAIRTA010000116.1, read as the reverse complement.
GCTGCAGGTCGCGTCAAGCGGGCGCGCGCAGATGCGGGCCGCCAAAGCCGAGACAGCCGATCCGGAAGCTTGCCGCGGTCAGGGCCGCA
>DAIRTA010000115.1:0-7288 GCA_036804125.1 Hyphomonas sp. | reverse complement strand
CGACTCCCCGCTATAGCGCAGCCGTTTGTCCGAACAGCGAGGAGACTTCCCATGCCGAAGCGCACCGATATCTCCTCCATCCTCGTCATCGGCGCCGGGCCGATTGTCATCGGGCAGGCCTGCGAATTCGACTATTCCGGCGTGCAGGCCATCAAGGCGCTGAAAGCCGAGGGCTATCGCGTGATCCTCGTGAACTCGAATCCCGCAACGATCATGACCGACCCGGACCTTGCGGACGCGACCTATATCGAGCCGGTCCTGCCGGAAATCGTTGAGAAAATCATCGCGGCCGAACGCCCGGATGCGCTGCTGCCGACAATGGGCGGCCAGACGGCCCTCAATTGCGCGCTCGACCTGCACCATTCCGGCGTGCTGGCCAGATATGGCGTCGAGCTGATCGGTGCCCGGGCTGAAGCGATCGAGAAAGCCGAGGACCGCAAGCTGTTCCGCGAGGCGATGGACCGGATCGGCCTGGAAAATCCGCGTGCGACCATTGTGGCGGCGCCGGAAATCCGGGACGGGGATGGCAAGCTGCGCGGCTATGACCGCATCACCGGCCTGCGCCTGGCGATGGATGCACTTGAAACCGTGGGCCTGCCGGCGATCATCCGCCCGGCCTTTACACTCGGCGGAACCGGCGGCGGCATCGCCTATAATATCGAGGAATATGAGGAAATCTGCCGGACGGGGCTGGCCGCCTCGCCGGCCGCGCAGATCCTCATCGATGAGAGCCTGCTCGGCTGGAAGGAATACGAGATGGAGGTCGTCCGCGACAAGGCGGACAATGCCATCATCATCTGCTCGATCGAGAATGTCGATCCGATGGGCGTGCATACCGGGGATTCGATCACGGTCGCCCCGGCGCTCACCCTGACCGACAAGGAATACCAGCGCATGCGCACGGCCTCGATCGCCGTCCTGCGCGAGATCGGCGTCGAGACCGGCGGGTCGAATGTCCAGTTCGCGGTCAATCCGGCCGATGGCCGGCTTGTCGTGATCGAGATGAACCCGCGGGTCTCGCGCTCGTCTGCGCTGGCGTCAAAGGCCACCGGCTTCCCGATCGCCAAGGTCGCGGCCCGCCTCGCGGTCGGCTACACGCTCGACGAGATTACCAATGACATTACCGGCGCAACGCCCGCCTCCTTCGAGCCGACGATCGATTATGTGGTCACGAAAATCCCGCGCTTCGCCTTCGAGAAATACAAGGGCGCTGACCCGGCGCTGACGACAGCGATGAAGTCCGTTGGCGAAGCCATGGCTATCGGGCGGAACTTCCAGGAAAGCCTGCAGAAGGCGCTCTGCTCGCTGGAAACCGGGCTGTGCGGGCTCGACGACATGGCTTTCGAGACGGAGGCCCAGCTGCGCCAGGCGCTGCGCACCCCCTCGCCTGACCGTATCCGCATCATTGCCGAGGCGTTCCGTCAGGGCCTCAGCCCCGAAGACATCCACGAGGCGACCGCCTACGACCCGTGGTTCCTTGGCCAGATCCGCGACATCATCGAAACGGAGGCCCGGATCCGTGAACATGGCCTTCCCGGCGATGCTGCCGGCCTGCGCGCCCTTAAGGCGCGGGGGTTCTCCGACAAGCGCCTCGGCGCCCTGACCGGCCAAAGCGAAGCCTGGGTGCGCGGCCTGCGCCACGCCAATGGCGTGCGCCCAGTCTTCAAGCGGATCGATACCTGCGCGGCGGAATTCGCGGCCAAGACACCCTATCTCTATTCGACCTATGAGGCCCCGGCGTTTGGCGCGCCGCAATGCGAGGCGCATCCGGCGGATCGCCAGAAGACAATTGTCCTCGGCGGCGGGCCGAACCGGATCGGCCAGGGCATAGAGTTCGACTATTGCTGCTGCCATGCCGCCTTCGCGATGGGCGATCTCGGCATTGAATCGATCATGGTGAACTGCAACCCGGAAACGGTGTCTACGGACTATGACACCTCAGACCGGCTGTATTTCGAGCCCTTGACGATCGAGCATGTGCTCGAAATCGTGCATACGGAGCAGTCTGCGGGCGATCTGAAGGGGGTGATCGTGCAGTTCGGCGGGCAGACACCGCTGAAGCTCGCCGGGCCGCTTCAGGCCGAGGGGATACCCATTCTCGGCACAAGCCCGGACTCCATCGACCTGGCCGAGGACCGCGCGCAATTTGCGGGCCTTCTCGACCGGCTTGGCATCCGCCAGGCGCCTTCGGCGACGGCGCGCAGCGTGGAAGAGGCCGAAGCGGCCGCTGACGCACTCGGCTATCCGGTCATGCTGCGCCCGTCCTTCGTGCTTGGCGGCCGGGCGATGGAGATCGCCCGCAACGCCGAGGACCTGCGCCGCTTCGCCGCCGAAGCGCTGAAGGTGTCTGGCGATGCCTCGCTGTTCCTTGACCGCTACCTCGCCGATGCCATCGAGGTGGATGTCGATGCCATCGCCGATGGCGAGGCCGTGCACGTCGCGGGCATCATGGAACATATCGAGGAGGCCGGGGTGCATTCGGGCGATTCGGCCTGCGCGCTGCCGCCTTTCACGCTCGGCCCGGAGCTGCAGCGGCGTCTCGCCAGCAAGACGAACGCCATCGCGCGCGCGCTGAATGTTCGAGGGCTGATCAATATACAGTTTGCCGTCAAGGACGGCGATATCTACGTCCTGGAGGCCAACCCGCGGGCCAGCCGGACGGTGCCGTTTGTCGCCAAGGCGGTCGGCGCGCCGATAGCGGCTATCGCGGCCAAGGTGATGGCGGGCGAGCCGCTCAGCCGCTTCGATCTCTCGCTGGCAACGCCCCGGCGCGTTGCCATCAAGGAGGCGGTCTTCCCGTTCGCGCGCTTTCCCGGCGTTGACCCGCAGCTCGGCCCGGAGATGCGCTCGACCGGCGAAGTGATGGGCTGGGATGATGATTTCGGCATGGCTTTCCTGAAGAGCCAGCTTGGCGGCGGGGTGCGCCTGCCATCCGAAGGGACGGTATTCATCTCGGTCCGCGACAGCGACAAGCCCGGCGCCCTGCGGGCTGCAAGGGATCTCGTCGAACTCGGATTCTCGATCCTTGCGACCAGCGGCACGGCCATGCATCTTGAGGCTGCCGGCATACCTGTCCGCCGTATCAACAAGGTGCTTGAAGGCCAGCCCCACATCGTCGATGCGATGATCAATGGCGAGGTCCAGCTGGTCTTCAACACCACTGAAGGGGCCGCCTCCCTGGCCGATTCCGCTTCCATCCGGCGCACCGCGGTCGCCCGTAAAATCCCATACTTTACAACACTTTCAGCCTCCATGGCATCGGTCCAGGCGATCACCAGCCTGAAATCACAGGAAATCTCCGTACGCGCCTTGCAAAGCGTCTGACGGGGCCCCACTTGACGCGCTCCGGTTTTGTGACAACCGTTGATGTCCGCCAGAATACAGGGAAACTCTCATGGAACGCATACCGATGACTGCCGAGGGCCATGCTGCACTCCAGGCCGAACTCAAGATGCTGAAATCCGTTGAGCGCCCGAGCGTGATTGCGGCGATCTCCGAAGCGCGGGCGCATGGCGACCTGTCGGAGAATGCCGAATATCATGCGGCCAAGGAAAAGCAGAGCTTCATCGAGGGCCGGATCAACGAACTCGATGACAAGCTGGCGCGCGCCGACATCATCGACATCTCGAAGCTGAGCGGCAACAAGGTCCGCTTCGGCGCGACGGTGACGATTATTGATGCCGATACGGAAGAAAAATTCACCTACAAGATCGTCGGTGAGGATGAGGCTGACGTCAAGGGCGGGAAGATTTCCGTGACATCGCCGATTGCCCGCGCCCTGATCGGCAAGGAAGCCGGCGAAGAAGCCGAAGTGGCCGCTCCGTCCGGCGCCCGCGCCTACGAGATTGTCAAGGTCACCTACAAGTAGGAGAACGCGCCATGGGGTCGCTCGGGCCTTCCGTCTGGGCGGCCTCGGACGGTCGAGCCGGCAACGCCGCGCAGGTCCGGGCGCTTGTTGCCGCGCTCGGCGAGCCCTCCCGCTGGCTGCGCATCGCGCACATCTTCGGCGAGGCCCACCGGTCCCTGCCCCTTACCCTGTCGCCGCGCGCGCCCTGGCTGTGGCTGCCGGCCGACCAGTGGCCGCTGCCGCCTTTTGCCCTGCCAAAGGATCAGCGCGAAAGCCTCACCCCGCCCTGGCCAACGCTCTGGATCGCGGCCGGGCGGCGCTCTGCGGCCCTGACGAAATACGTTCGCGAACAATCCCAGGGCCGTACACTGACCGTCCAGATCCTCGACCCCCGTATCAGCGCGGCAAATTTCGACCTGCTGGTGGCGCCCGAGCACGATCCTGTCAGCGGGCCCAATGTGATCAAGACAATCGGTGCACCAGCCCATTTTTCCGAGGACATGATCGAGGAAGCGGCCGCGGCCTTCCCCTCGCTTGCGGACGATACCCGCCGCAGCGCCATCGTGGTGCTCGGCGGGGATTCGCGGGTGCACACCTTCACGTCCGCAGCGGCCGACCGGCTGCTGGCCCAGCTCGCCGCGCTGTCGGCCGATGGCTGGCGTCTTCGGCTGACCGTCTCGCGGCGCACGCCTGTGCCGGTTGTCGCGCGCTTCCGTCAGTTTGCTGATGAAGCGGGTGCAGCCTTCTGGGCCGGGCCGGATGACGGGCCGAACCCCTACCTGGCCTGGCTGTTGTTTTCCAGGGCCGCGATCGTGACCGAGGACAGCGCGAACATGCTCTCCGAAGCCGCCTGGCATGGCCTGCCGGTTCACATCGCCCGCCTTGAGGGACGCTCGGACAAGTTCGACCGGCTGTATGAAGCCCTGATCGCGCGGCGCGCGGCGCGCTGGTTCGGCGGACAGCTGGAGAGCTGGACCTATGAGCCTCTGCGCGAGGCCGAGCGCGTCGCCGACCTGGTTGTGGCGAAACTTCTCGAGCGCCATCCGCCGCCGGATTTTGGCGGCGTGGGCTGATGCGGAGCATCAGGTTTCGTCAACCCGATTTTGCGCCGCCGTCAAACCGTTCTGGGTCCCGGCTCTCCTCTTCGCTCCGGCCGGGATGACGCAGGGCAGGTAAGCCAAATAGATCCAGTCACGCAGCGACCACACGCGCGTCCGCCGGCAGGGTCCGCGCGATGAACCCGCCGCCTAGGATGCGGCTGCCGTCTGCGACATCATACATCACTGCCGCCTGGCCGCGCGCGACGCCTTCTTCAGGCGTGTCGAACATGATCGCCGGCACGCCGTCTTCTAGCGCGAGCCGCGCCGGCACGGGCGGGCGCGTCGAGCGGACCCGGACGAGCACGCGTTCACCGCGCGAGGCGGCATCCTCAAGACGGCCCTGCCCCAGCCAATTGAGCTCCTCCAGCAGCAGCCCCCGCGTCAGCAAGGCCTCGCGCGGGCCAACGATGACACGGCGCGCCGGGGCGTCGATCTTGACGACGAACAAGGGATCGCCCGTTGCTACGCCCAGCCCCCGCCGCTGGCCGATCGTGAAATGGATCACGCCGTCATGGCGACCAAGCACGCTGCCATCGAGATGCACGATCTCGCCGCCGCGGCCCGATCCGGGGCGCAGCTTCTCGACCACGGCCGCATACGAGCCCTCCGGCACGAAGCAGATATCCTGGCTGTCGGGCTTGGCCGCGACAGGCAGGTCAAACCGTTCTGCCAGCGCGCGAACCTCCGCCTTCGGAAGGTCGCCCAGCGGAAAACGCAGATAGTCGAGCTGCTCGCGTGTGGTGGCGAACAGGAAATAGGACTGGTCGCGGCTGGCATCCCGCGCGCGGTGAAGCTCCGGCCCGTCGGGGCCGTCTACGCGGCGGATATAGTGGCCGGTTGCAAGGCAATCCGCCCCCAGATCTTTTGCCGTGCGCAAAAGGTCTGCAAACTTGACTGTCTGGTTGCAGCGGATGCACGGGATTGGCGTCGCGCCCGACAGGTAGGTGTCGGCGAAATCCTCCATCACCTGCTCGCGGAAGCGGCTCTCATAATCGAGCACATAATGCGGAATGCCGATCCGGTCGGCGACATTGCGCGCATCGTGAATGTCCTGCCCGGCGCAGCAGGCGCCCTTTTTCTCGATCGCCGCGCCATGATCATAGAGCTGCAGCGTGATGCCGATGACCTCATAGCCTTCAGCCTTCAGCATCGCGGCCACGACGGACGAATCCACCCCGCCCGACATGGCGGCAACAACCCGGGTGTTGCCCGGCGGCTTCGCAAATCCGAGGGAATTGACGCGGCCTTGCGGCCACGCAGCCTTATCAATTGTCATCTCTCACTCCCGCCGGGGTCAAGGCCCGGAGCAGCTTCATCCATGCGGATATAGGCGATGCAGAAGCGAGATGCGAGAGCCGCGCTCAGGCCGCCGGCGAGGCGGCATTCGCCGTGCCGGCCGCCACCCAGCCGAGCGTCATGCCATGGGCAGGCTCCAGCTTGCTGGTCAGCCCGTGCAGCGTTTCGGCCTCACCGAGGAGGATCAGCCCGCCCGGCGCAAGGTGCGCAGCGAGATTGTCGGCAACGCGCATGCGCGCCGTCGCCGACATGCCCGTAAGCACATTCCGGCACAGGATGATATCGAAGACACCGAGGGCGCCGGGCCGGTCGAGCAGGTTGTATTGCCGGAAGCTCGAGCGGCCCCGCAGGTCGCCGGAGATCAGCCAGTCCCCGCTGGTGGTGCGTTCGAAATGCTTGAGCAGACGCGCCGCAGACAGGCCGCGCTGCACCTCGTAATGGTTGAACACGCCGGCGCGGGCGCGCTCGGTCGCGTGCTTGCAGAAATCGGCCGATACGATTTCGATCCGGGCTGATCGCAGCCCCGGCGCGGCGCCCTCCTCGATCAGCATGGCCAGCGAATAGGCTTCCTGGCCCGTGCCGCCGCCCGCGCAGAGGATCCGCAGACGCCCCGAAGGCGTTTCGGCGAGGCGGGCCGGCACCCGGTTGACGGCAATATCCTCAAGATCCCTGCGGCTGCGGAAAAACCAGGTGTCCCGCGAGAGAAGCGCTGCGGCCACTTCGGCTTTCAGGACCGGGCTCTGGCGCGCTTGCAGGCAGTAGGCGAGACCGGCCGGGCCATCGAGCCCTTCGCGGCGCAGGATCGGGGCAAGGCGCGCTTCTATGAGATAAGCCTTGGAACGCGGGATCAGCTGACCCGTCATGCCGAGCGCGATGTCAGCGAGTTCGGCAATCGCCGAATCCCTTTCGGCCCGTGCATCCGTGCCGGCTGGCTGAGCCATCGTCTTCATTCCCGGATCATCCCTGGAGCGGTGTATCAGATGAGGCCCACTTCGGCGAATTTGCTCTCGATGATATCGGCATCGAACGGTTTCATGATGAAATC
>DAIRTA010000114.1:0-7292 GCA_036804125.1 Hyphomonas sp. | reverse complement strand
TACCATTTTGCCAATCCGGGGATGGACACCTTCAATCTCGAGGCCGACGATGTCCTCGCCGAGCAGCGCCAGCGGGAGATCGAGGCGCTGGTCGGCCGGCTGGAAAGCTGGAAGCCTGATCTTGTGATGGTTGAATGGCCCCGCACGCAGCGCGAAGCCGTTCAGGGCCTCTATCAAGACTACCGGGCCGGCGGGCTGCGCGACCGGCGCAATGAAGTCGTCCAGATCGGCTTCCGGCTCGCTGACCGGCTGGGCCATCCCCGCATCGCCCTGACCGATGTTCAACACACCTTCTATGCCGACGCGCAGAGCGAGATCGATGCTGCGCCGGAGGCCCGCTATGCCGCCATCGCCGAGGAACTGAAAGCCTATGGCGAAGCTTCGGTTGCGAATATAGCCGCCATCATGCAGCGCGAGACGATCGGCAATATCCTCGCCTGGATGAACTCCCCGGAAGCCCTGACCGCCAATCATGATTTCTACCTGCGCTTCCTGATCCGCCAGTGGCAGGACGAAAATCAGGGCGGCGCCCATACCGTGGCAAACTGGTACACCCGCAATATCCTGGTCTTCCAGAATATCCTGCGTGAGGTCGAGGAGAGCGAGGGTGAGGCCTCTCGCGTGCTCGTGCTCTATGGACAGGGGCATGTGCCGATCCTGGCCCAGCTGATTGAGGACACGCCGTATCTGACCCTGGCAGATCCCCTGCCCTATCTTTCGGACTAGGCGTGGGGAGTCTCACGCGTTTGTGAGCCGCCCTGTTGGCTGGTGTTCAGCTTGCATCTGGCACATAATGAACATGAGACAACACAGGAGCCAGTGCCCTTGAGACGCTTGACCCTTGCCGCTGCCTTTGGCGCCCTCGCTTTGCTTGGCGCCTGCGCGACAGCCACACCCTATCAGGCCGCCACCGGGACAGAGCGCGGCTATTCGGAGATCCGCATCGAGGACAACCGTTTCCAGGTCCAGTTCGCCGGCAACAGCCTGACGGACCGCCGGACAGTGGAGACCTACCTGCTCTATCGCGCGGCTGAACTGACCAAGCTCAACGGGTATGACCATTTCCGCATCGTGCGCCGCGACACCGATGCCTCAACCCGCGTCGTGCCGGTCGGCGGCGCCGCCTATGTTCCCTACTGGGATCATTTCTATGTCAATTACCGCTATTTCGGTCCCCGCTCGGCCTATTTCCGCGATCCCTACCGGCGCTTCTATCCCGGCCCGTCCTATTACAGCCGTTTCGGCTATTATGACCCTTTCTGGGGCGGCCCGCTCGAATATCGTGAGCAGACGAGTTACGTCGCCAGCGCCGAGATCCTGATGGGCAAGGGCGAGAAGCCCGACGATGTCGCCGTGTTTGATGCAGATCAGGTGATCTTCAATCTCACCGGTCAGATCGCCCGTCCGGCCTGAAGCCCTTGAGGATGCAAGGCCCGAACGCCCTGCCGCGGTGCAGGGCGTTTGATTTTTTCACGGGGCCTCTTCGATCCGGAACACACTGCCGCCGAACGAGACGATATAGAGCTGTCCGTCATTATCGACGCCGAAGCTGGATATGTTGCCCGTGCTGCCGATATCCGGGACGAGATCAGGGTTCAGCCGCGTGAAGGCGGACGATGCTAGCGTCTGCCCGGTCACGAGATCGCTCACCGGCACTGACCAGATATTGCCGGAAATGAAATCCCCGAACACATAGCGGTCCTTGATCGGCTCGATACTGCCGCGATAGACATATCCTCCGGTGACGGAGCGCCCCTGCGCCGGGCCGGTGCCATGGGTATATTCGGTCACCGGCGGGGTAAAGGCCGCGCTGTTGGCGCCTCCATTATAGGCTTGCGTGCCCTCGCGCAGGCGCCAGCCATAATTCACGCCCGCATCACCGGGGCGCATCCGGTTGACCTCTTCGATCGCGTTCTGCCCGACATCCCCCATGAACAGGTCACCCGTGACCGCATCGAAACTCGCGCGCCACGGATTGCGCAGCCCAAGGGCGAAGATTTCCGGCGCGCCGCCCGAGCCTCCCGGAAAGGCATTGCCCGCCGGGATACGGTAATTCCGGTTGGGATCACCTGGGAAATCATCGCAGCTGACATCGACGCGCAGCACCTTGCCGAGGAGGGAGTCAGGGCTCTGCGCATTGTTTTGCGGGTCGCCGCCCGATCCGCCATCCCCGATCGGGATGTAGAACAGGCCATCCGGCCCGAAGCCGATCCAGCCGCCATTATGATTGGCAAAGGGCTGGGCAATCCGCAACAGCAGCTCGGCCGAGGCCGGGTCCGCCACAAGGCTGTTTCCCGGAAACGTCCGATAGCGGCGGATCTCGGTATCCCCGGCAGTATTGGTGAGATTGATATAGACGGCCCGGTCGCTTGCGAAATCCGGCGAGAAGGCGAGGCCGAGCAGGCCGCGCTCACTGTCGGTGCTGATCTCGCCGGACAGGTTCAGGAAGTCTGCGCTCTCGATAGCGCCGCTTTCCGGGTCCAGCACCCGCGCGCGCCCGCCCTTTTCGAGCACAACGACACGCTGCGTTCCGGGTATGCCGGCGAGATAGAGCGGTTGGCTGAAGCCTGTCCCGGCCCGGCGCAGGCGCATGCCCTCGGGCACGTTGAGCACCCGGATTTCGAGGCGCAGCCGCGCCGTGCCGCCGCGCCCGTCATTCGCCTCTATGGTGACGATATAGGTATTGTCGCCGGTTGCATCCTGCGGGGTCTCGAAATCGAGGCCCTGGGTGAGCGCGATCGTCCGCGCGCCCAGATCGATCACGAACACCCCCTCGTCCCCGCCGGGAACGACGGAATAGGCGATCGGATCGCCATCCGGGTCGGTGGCGGTGAAGGTGTAGATGACACCGGTGACGTTCTCATTGATCGAGACCTGCGCGGGCGAAGTGAATTGCGGCGCCCGGTTGGCTGGCGGCGGGGCCGGGCCGGATGGCGGCGCCGGCGAGCTTCCGCCGCCACAGGCGGCAAGGGCCGCAAGGGCGAGCGCGAACAAGGCGGATAAAACACGGCACGGCTGTTTGCGCATGCCCTATCGCTTAGCATATGGCGCGCCGGCCACACCTTTCGTTTATGCAATCCATGGGGGATTTTTGCCCCTAGGCAAGTCCAGCCCGCAGGTCCAGTAAGCACGGCTTGGCCAAACCAGAAAGCTCCCCCGTGGCGGACAGCCTGAAAACCGATCCGGCCGCAGACGCCGTCCACAGCCGCCCGCGGGTGCCCGGCAAGGCCGAGCTCGTCGCCATGGTGGCCGGCCTGATGGCGCTCAATGCGATCGCTATCGACATCATGCTGCCGGCCCTCGGCATCATCTCCGAGGCGACCGGGCTGACAGGACCCGGCGGCCTTCGCGACAACCGCCAGCAGCTCATCATCTTCGCCTATATGCTCGGCTTCGGCCTGCCGCAGATTGTCTGGGGCCCGATAACCGACCGGTTCGGGCGGCGCGCGCCCCTGTTCATCGCGCTGGCCGGTTATGTGGTCATGGCGCTGGTCTGCGCGCTGGTGAAGGATTTCTGGGTGCTGCTCGGCGCCCGCTTCCTGCAGGGCGTGTTCGCGGCCGGGGCGCGCACGGTCGCGGGCGCCCTCGTGCGCGACCTGTTCGCGGGCCGCGCCATGGCGAGCTTCATGTCGCTGGTGATGACCATCTTCATGATCGTTCCCATTATTGCGCCGGCCATCGGCCAGGTGATCCTCTTCGCCGCCCCCTGGGAAGGCATCTTCCTTGCCCTCGCCCTGTGGGGCGGGCTGATGTATGCGTGGACGTGGACCCGCCTGCCGGAAACCCTGCCGCCCGAAGACCGCCGCCCGCTGAACTTCCCGAGCGCCTTCAGCGCCTATACGCAAGTGTTCCGCACCCCGGTCAGCCTTGGCTATATGACCGCCTCCGGTATCGTCTTCGGCTCGCTGTTCGCCTTCATTGCCTCCTCCGAGCAGGTCTTCCGCGAGGTCTTCGGCGTCGGCGACAGTTTCGCCTTCTGGTTCGCGCTGATCGCGGCCGGCCTTGCCGCGGCCAATTTCACCAATTCGCGCATCGTCGAGCGCTTCGGCATGCGCCGCATCAGCCACACGGTGCTGATCGTGTTCATTGCTGTGTCGGCCCTGCTCGCGGTCATTGCCGCAAATTTCGGGGAGAATTTCGCTGTCTTCCTGCCGCTGTTCATCCTGGCCTTCGCCTGTTTCGGGATGATGGGCTCGAATTTCTCCGCCCTCGCCATGGAGCCGCTCGGAAAAATTGCGGGAACGGCTTCGGCGCTCTACGGCTTTGCGACCACCCTGGCGGCAAGCCTGCTCGGCTTCGCCATCGGGACGCGTTTCGACGGATCGACCGTGCCCCTGATGACCGGCTTTGCCGGGCTCGGCCTCGCCGCCCTGATCGTGATCCTAATCACTGAAAAGGGCCGGCTGTTCTCAAGCCGCTGACCGCTCGCCTCAGAGCGGTTCGCGATGCTTGGCCAGCGGGCGAACGCGCGTTTCGAGATGGGCAATCATCAGCCCCGCAATATCCTTGCCCGTGGCTGCTTCGATCCCCTTGAGGCCCGGCGAGGAGTTGACCTCCAGCACTTTCGGCCCAGCCTCGGTCTGCAGCATGTCCACCCCGGCCACCTGCAGCCCGATTGTGCGCACCGCGTCGCGCGCGATCTCGCGCTCGGCTGGCGAGAGCTTGACCGCGCTCGCCGTTCCGCCGCGATGGAGGTTCGACCGGAACTCCCCCTTTGCGGCCTGCCGCCGCATCGCGCCGACGACCTTGCTGCCAATCACGAAAGCCCGCACGTCCGCACCGCCAGCCTCCTCGACGAATTCCTGCACAAGGAAGTTCGCATCGAGCCCGCGAAAGGCGTCAACGAGGCTCTCGGCCGCCTTGCGGGTCTCGGCGAGCACCACGCCCTTGCCCTGGGCCGAGGACAGGAGCTTCAGGACGATCGGCGCGCCCCCGGCGAGACCGATGAGATCCCTTGTATCCTTTGGGCTGTGCGCAAAGGCAGTGATCGGCATCGGTATCTGCGCGCGTGCGAGCAATTGATGCGCCAGCAGCTTGTCACGGCTGCGCGAAATCGAGCCGGCGCTGTTCAGGCAATACGCTCCGGCATTCGAGAACTGCCGCAGCACGGCCATGCCATAATCTGTGATCGAAGCACCAATGCGCGGGATGACGGCATCGTATCGGGCCATCACCGCGCCGTCATAGTGCAGCTCCGGCGCCAGCGTTCCGATCCGCATATAGAGCCGCGCCGTATCGATGGCCTCCATCACATGCCCGCGCACCGCGGCCGCTTCGATCAGCCGCCGGGACGAGTAATTCCCCGGTTCCCGTGTCAGCAGCGCGATCCGCAGGGGACGCCGGACGGGCTTTCGGCGCGGTAGGCCCTGATAGACTGCATAGCCCAGCACCGGCTGGAGGAAGGAGGCATTCGGGTCGATGATCATGTTGGACAGGATCGCCCCGCGCCCGAACAGCATCCGGTAACTCATCGTCTCCCGGTTCGACAGGGTCAGCTGGATCGGCCAGCGCAACGCGCCGATACGGGCCGTGGTCTCGATCACATAGCGCAGCTCGCTCTCGCCATTGGAACTGGTCACCTCGCGCCGGTCGACCACGGGCGCCGAACAGGTGATCTCGAGGCTCGGATCGCTCGGGTCAGGCTGGATCAGGAATCGCACCTGCGGCTTATGCGCCGGTCCGAAGGGCTCGATGATGCTGGCATGCAGGGCGGAGGTCTTCGCGCCGGTATCGATCTTGGCCTTTATCGCTGGAAGGCCCAGATCTGGCAGCGCCAGCCATTCCTCCCAGCCCAGCGTGATCGGCGTCGAATGCGGCATGGCCTGTCGGATCGCCTCGTATGGAGCCCGGCTACTCCCGCGTTGCGATAGGGCTATTCGCCGTCACACCGCAAGAGGCTAGCGGGCTTCGGTCAGCCAGGCCTTCTCCACCAGCGCGGTGACATCGGCCATGATCTCGGTGATGCGGAAATCCTTCGGTGTGTAGATGCGGGCCACGCCCATCTGCTTAAGCGCCCGGGCATCCTCCGGCGGGATGATCCCGCCGACAACCAGGGGCACCTCGCCGAGGCCCGCCTTGCGCAGCTCGGCCAGCGTCTCGCGCACAAGGTCGAGATGGCTGCCCGACAGGATCGAGAGCCCGACGACATGCGCCTTGGCCGCCTGCGCCTGCGCCGCGATCTCGGCCGGGGTGAACCGGATGCCTTCATAGATGACTGCCATGCCGGCCGCCCGGCCGCGCGCGGCGATCTGCTCGGCCCCGTTGGAATGCCCGTCCAGGCCCGGCTTGCCGAGGACATAGGTCAGCTGGCGTCCGAGCGCTTCGGAAACGCGCGCAACCTCTGCCTTCAGGGCTTCGATATCTTCCTCGCCGCCCGTCACGATCTCGGCAGCCACACCGGTCGGCGCACGGAACTCGCCGAACACTTCGCGCAGCACGCCGCCCCATTCGCCGGTCGTCACGCCCGCCTTCGCGCAGGCGATCGACGGCTCCATGATATTGCCCCCCTCTGCCGCGGCATGCCTTAGCGCCGCCAGCGCGGCCTCTGCAGCCTTGCCGTCCCGCGCTGTTCGCCACGCCCTGAGGTCACGCACCTGCGCCGCCTCTTCGGCCGGGTCCACGGTCTGGATAGCGCCGTCCCCGGCACCGAGCGGGCTCGGTTCGGTCTCCGTGAAGCGGTTGACCCCGACAACGGTCAGTGCCCCGCTCTCGATCCCCCGGATGCGCTGGATGTGGGCGCCGACAAGGCTTTCTTTCATGAACCCGATCGCGTCCTTGGCGCCGCCCCGGGCATCGATCTCGGCGAGCGCGGCGCGCGCCTTGTCCTTCAGCTCCTCCGTCTTCGCCTCGATCACATGGCTGCCATCGAAGATGTCCTCGAATTCGAGGAGATCGGTCTCATAGGCGAGGATCTGCTGCAGGCGCAGCGACCATTGCTGGTCCCAGGGGCGCGGCAGTCCCATCGCCTCGTTCCAGGCCGGCAGCTGCAGCGCCCGGCAGCGCGCGCGCTTCGACAGTGTCACGGCCAGCGCCTCGATCAGGATACGGTAGACATTGTTTTCCGGCTGCGGCTCGGTCAGGCCGAGGGAGTTGACCTGCACCCCATAGCGGAAGAGCAGCGCCTTCGGATCGCTCACGCCATAGCGCTCCCGCCCGATCTCTTCCCACAGATCGACAAAAGCGCGCATCTTGCAAAGCTCGGTGACGAAGCGGACCCCGGCATTGACGAAGAAGGAAATCCGCCCAAAGACGATCGCGAAATCCTCATCCGGCACCTGCCCCCCTGATTTCAC
>DAIRTA010000113.1:0-7313 GCA_036804125.1 Hyphomonas sp. | reverse complement strand
CGGCAGCAAAACCGCGAAGCGGCACAGGGGCCTGCCGCAGGCCCGAGACGATCGGTACCCAGCTGAGCGGGCTTTCATCATAGGGGCCGACGGCCAGCGCCAGCAGGTAGGACGGGATCGGCCGCGTCGGACTGAACGCATGCCGCTCGAAACTATCCCCCGCAGGCTCCGTTCTGATCAGCGGCGCATTGGCCACCACTTTCAGCCCTTCCGGCGCGGTGACGCTGACGGCCCATATCGTCTTGAATCTTGGCTCGTCGAAGCCCGGCACCATCCGGCGGGCATCGATCGGCTGCATCTGGGTGGCTAGATAGGGCCGCGCGTCCTGGGTGACCTTGTAAAGGCCGGCGAGGCCGAAATTGTAAGGCGCCGTATAGTCCATGACGAGGGTGGCAAGCCCGGCCGGCAGCGGCGTGTCGAAGTCGAGCCGGGAGACCCCGCCCTCTGCCTGACCGCCGGTGAAGACAGCCGGAATCTCGCTGCCATCCGGCAGCCGGGCGGCAGCGTAGAGGATTTCGGGGCCGAGGGCATGCAGCCAGATCCGGGCATGGGGCGAATCGAGGCGGATATCGATCTCGACCTTGCCGGTGAAGCCTTCGGCGGCCGGATCGGTGAAGAGTTCGAGGCGGTAGACGAGGGGGGTGACACCTGGCGGAAGCTGTCCGGCCGGAGGCTGCTCGATCCGCACGATCTCGGCCGCAGGGCGGTCAGCCCCGATGCCGCGCCCCTCGCCGCAGGCGATCACGCCGAGGGGGATGAGGGCGGCCATCATGGCAAGGCGGAGCGCGGCTAGGTGGGTCATGGGCAGGCCTCTCTTGCGCGGCGGGCTTGATCTGGTGCTAAAAACCACAAGCCCCGCCAGCATGAAAGCGCCCAATCAGGCAGCGCCCGCTCGGGAAAGACAAACAGATCGCTTCACGCCTGTGCTGGGCGCTGCTAGCTAACTCTCCCATGTTGCGCCTCTATCACTGGCCGCTCGATCCGTCCGGACGCCTTGTCCGGCTCATGCTCGCTGAAAAAGGCGTCGATACAGAGCTTGTCGCCTCGCCGGCCTGGGCACCGCATCCGGAGCTGGGCCAGCTGGCGCCCGGCGCCATCGCCCCCGCCCTTGCCGATCGCCCCCCGCCGGCCGGCTTTGCGGCGATCGGGACACGCGCCATCTGCGAGCATCTCGATGAAGCCTATCCCGAGCCGCCGCTGCTGCCGGTCGAGCGCCTCGAGCGGGCGGAAGCGCGCCGCCTGTGGGCCTGGATCGAGGCCGGGATGGAAGAAGTGACCGATCACCTGCTCAGCGAACGTGTCACCCACTGGGAACGCCGCTCGCGCGAGCCGGACTCCGTGCGTCTCCGGCGCGGCCTGCATGCTCTGCGCGGGCGGCTGACCTTTCTCGAGGCGCTGGCCGAGAAACGAAGCTATCTGGCCGGGCGCACGCTGTCATTGGCCGACCTGGCAGCGGCCGCTCACCTTTCCGCCTATGATTATTTCGGGGACGTGCCCTGGGAGTCCATACCGGACCTCAAAGCCTGGTATGTCAGGCTCAAATCGCGCCCGTCCTTCCGCGGGCTCCTGGCCGACCGTCTCGATGCCGTCCGCCCTGTCGCGCATTATGCCGAACTCGACTTCTGAACAGGCGCGGCGGCTGAAGGCCGAAGCGCTGAAGCTGGGGTTCGATGCCGCCGGAATAGCGCCGGCGCCGGAGGCCTGGGAGGCGGGCGAGAGACTCAGGCAGTTCGTCGCGCTTGGCCGGCATGGCGAGATGGCCTGGATGGAAACCACACAGGCCCGCCGCGAGGCGCCGCGAGCGCTGTGGCCAGAGGCGCGCTCGGCACTGGTCGTGGCGATGAATTACGGGCCGGACCATGACCCGATGCACACGCTTGAGGCGCGCGAGACAGGAAATATCTCGGTCTATGCGCGCGGGCGCGATTATCATGATGTCATCAAGGGGCGTCTCAAGACCTTGGCGGGTGTGATCGCGCGCGATACTGGCGCGGACGTCAAGGTCTTCGTGGATACCGCGCCGCTGATGGAGAAGCCGCTGGCGCAGCTGGCCGGTCTCGGCTGGCCGGGCAAGCATACCAATCTGGTCAGCCGGAACCTCGGCTCGTGGTTCTTCCTCGGCGTTGTTTTGACCAGCGCTGAACTGGAGACCGACGGGCGGGAAGACGACCATTGCGGCACCTGCCGGGCCTGCCTCGACATCTGCCCGACCGATGCCTTTCCCGCGCCTTACCAGCTCGATGCGCGGCGATGCATCTCGTATCTGACGATCGAGCATCCGGGGCCGATCCCGCATGCGTATCGTGCTGCGATCGGTAACAGGATCTATGGCTGTGATGACTGCCTTGCGGTCTGCCCCTGGAACAAGTTTGCAGGAGCGGCAAGGGAAGCGGTCCTGTTTGCCCGCGCGGAACTCAAGGCTCCGGGTCTCGATGAGCTGGCGGCCCTCGATGACAAAAGCTTCAGGGAGGTTTTTTCAGGCTCGCCGGTGAAGCGCACGGGCCGCGACCGTTTCGTGCGAAATGTCTGCATCGCGATGGGAAATTCGCAGTCCTCCCGCCTCGTTCCAAGCCTTGTCCAGCGCCTTGAGGATACCTCAGCCCTGGTGCGCGGCGCGGCTGTCTGGGCGCTTGCCCGCCTTGATCGCGCCCGATTTGAAGCTGAGAAGGCGCGCCGGAGGGCGGCAGAAGCCGACCCGGATGTGCAGGCGGAATGGGATCATCCGGCATGAGCGACGCCCCGGCAGCGACTCTCCGGCGTGGGGGCTTGTGGCGCAGGGTCGTTCTGGCCGCTCTTGTCCTCGTGCTTGCGCCCGTGCTGCTGATCCATCTCTACGCTCTGGCGCTTTCGGCGATGCCGGTGCCGGGCACGATCCTGATGGGCCAGCGGGCCGGGCAGGGGCAGGATGTGCGGCGCGACTGGAAGCCGCTGGAGCAGATTTCGCCGCATCTCGTGCATGCCGTGATAGCGGCTGAGGATGCGCGTTACTGCGAGCATGACGGTATCGACTGGGACGCTGTCGAGACAGCGCGCGAATGGAACCGCAACAATCCGGATCGCCCGCGCCGCGGCGGCTCAACGATCAGCCAGCAGACAGCCAAGAATGTCTTCTTCTGGAATGGTGGCGGCATGCCGCGCAAGGCCGGCGAAGCCTGGATGACGCTGGTGATCGAGCGGGTCTGGGGCAAGCGGCGTATCATGGAAACCTATCTCAATGTCGCCGAATGGGGTGACGGATTGTTCGGCGCCGAGGCCGCAGCGCAGGCGCGGTTCGGAAAATCAGCCGCAGAGTTGAGCGAACGTGAAGCGGCCTTGCTGGCGGCCGTTCTGCCGAGCCCCAATCGCTGGCGGGCCGTCAATCCCGGGCCCTATGTGCAGCGCCGTGCAGGTACGATCCAGAGCCGGATGCGGGTTGTTGCGGCCGAAGGTTATGCTGACTGTGTCCTGACCGATGAGGACCGCGCGCGCCTGCCGCGCCCGCCGCCCCGCCCGCCGGCAGAAGCCGCACCGGAACGCCCGGTCTTGCCCGACCTGCCGGATGCACCCGAGACGGGCGAGGAGGCGCTGGGGCCAGAGCCTTCTCCTGCGGAGCCCGATCCGCCACAGCCCGCGCCCGATCCCGAAGCGGATGCGGCGCTGATGGACTTCCTCGACGAGACCGAGGCCGCCCTCGGCGCCATCAGCGAGGCGGAGCGGCTGGAGGAGAACGCGTCCGAGGGAATGGTAGCCCCAGCGCCTGAGCCCGGCACAACAGAACTGCCCGAGGCGGATGCGCCGATGCCGGAGGCGCCGGAGCCCGAAGAGTGAGTCAGGCGAAAGCGCCTGCGAAATCCCGGGCAAACTCAGCAAATCGGCGCGGCGGGCGGCCGAGAAGGGACTCGAGGTCCGGCTTGACGGCTTCTGCCATCCCCGTGGCAAACAGGCCCTGGAGTTCGGCAATCGCCCTGGCGTCCCATTCCGGCAGGCCCATCTCCATCATGGCGGCCGCCGCCGCCTCGACCGGCACCGGCTGGTAACGGATCGTCCGTCCCGTCGCCTCGCTCAGGCTTGCCGCCATGTCATGGCAGCTCAGCGATTCCGAACCGGTTAGCTCGTAGATCTTGCCGGCATGGCTGGATTCAATCAGGATGTTCGCGGCTGCTTCGGCAATGTCGCGCACATCAAGATAGCTCTGGCGCGACTCACCCAGCGGCAGGAAGAACATCCCCATCTCCCGGATGGGCTGCGCCTGGTGGAGCAGGTTCTGGTAGAAACCGTTCGGCCGCAGGATGGTGTAGCTGAGGCCCGAGGTAATCAGCACCTCATCGCTTTCGCCGTGCATCCGGATGATTTCGGCCGGGGAAGAGACGCTGGCCCCAAGCCCTGAAAGCCTGACGATCTGGCCAACGCCGGCGGCCTTTGCGGCCGCCACGGCAGTTTGACAGAGGGCTACGGCCTGCTGGCTTACGGGCGTAAGGAGAAAGAATGCGCGGATGCCGCGTAGCGCCGAACTCAGGGAGGCCGGATCGGTCAGATCACCCTCGGCCAGATCGAAGCCCATGGCGGCAATCTCAGCGGCGCGGGCCGTGTCGCGGACAAGAGCCCTTGCCGGGATCCCCCTCTCGTTCAGGATCTGCAGGATCTCGCGTCCGTTTGTTCCGGTCGCTCCGGCGATAAGGATATCGGATTTGGCCATGATTACCCCCTCATGCGTTTCCAGGCGTCGAATTCCCTGATGGGCTAAACCGGATCGTAGGGGAACACGCTGGCACTCGCCCCGGTTCCGAAAAAGCTAGGGCCCATCGCCGGGAAACAATGGCTGATCAATGTCTCCGGTGTCCAGCCTTCAAGCCGGGCCAGCGCTTTTACAGGCCGCGGCTGGTCGAACAGGATCACTTCATTGCCCCGGACTCCGAAAATCTGGCCGGAAACGTGTGCAGCGCTGTCGGCGCAGAGGGCAATCGCGAGCTGTGCCACCTGGTCGGCGCGCATGCCCTGCTTCATCCGCTCGACGCGCTCGGCGCTGGCTTCGTCCTTTACCGGAATCGAGGCGATCATCCGTGTCCAGGCAAATGGTGCGATCACATTCGAACGGACTTTCTTGGCCGCGCCCTCCATGGCGAGGATCCGGGACAGGCCGACGATCCCCATCTTGGCCGCGGCATAATTCGCCTGGCCGATATTCCCGATCAGGCCGGAGGTGGAGGTGAACAGCACATAGGAACCGCGCTCGTTCTCCCGGAAGTACTCGATTGCGGCGCGCGCCACATTGAACGAGCCGTGAAGGTGCACATCGATAACGGCCTTCCAGTCGGCCTCGCTCATCTTGTGGAACATGCCATCGCGCAGGATGCCGGCCGGGTTGATGATGGCATCCAGGCGGCCATAGGTGTCGAGGGCCTGGGTGACCATGCCGGCGACAGCGGTGTAATCGGTCACGCTGTCGGAATTGGACATGGCCTCGCCGCCTGTCTTGCGGATGTCGGCGGCCACGGTCTCGGCCGGCCCGGCGGAGCCTTCATCCTCGCCTTTCAGGCTGCCTCCGAGATCGTTCACGATCACCTTGGCCCCCTCCCGCGCAGCAAGCAGCGCGCATTCCTTGCCGATTCCATTGCCCCCGCCGGTGACCAGCACGACCTTGCCATCCAGTACGCCCATTTCAGTTTCTCCCTGATGCTGCTCGGTAGGAATCCTGCCGACGGTAATGGGGCTGGCAGTTCAAAATGCAAAGGCGCCACAAAGGCTGACGTTAAGTCAAGGTTTGCAGCGCGACCGCTGCCGGGTTAGCGCAAGGGCTATGTCTCGTCCTTTCAAAGCCGTGATCTGGGATTTCGGCGGGGTCTTCACCTCGTCTCCTTTTGAGGCGTTCAATCGCTATGAGCGTGCTCATGGCCTTCCGTCCGACTTCATCCGCTCTGTCAATGCCATCAATCCGCTGGAGAATGCCTGGGCGCAGCTGGAGCGCAGCGAAGTCGGACCGGAAGAATTCGATGTGCTGTTCCGGGCCGAATCGCGTGCACTTGGCCATGAAGTGCCGGGCCGGGATGTGCTGGGACTTCTGTCCGGCGAGCTGCGCCCACGCATCGTCGAGGCGCTGAAGGTCTGCAAGCAGCATGGGCGCGTCGGGTGTATCACCAATAACGCGCCGGTCGGGAAGGGCGCCTCAATGACCGAGGATGACAACAAGGCGGCGCGCGTAGCCGCGGTGTTTGACCTGTTCGATCATGTGATCGAAAGTTCGAAACTAGGAATCCGCAAGCCCGATCCGCGCATCTATGCGCTGATGTGCGAGGCGCTGGATGTCGATCCGAAGGGCTGCATCTATCTTGATGATCTGGGGATAAACCTGAAGCCGGCCCGCGCCATGGGTATGGCAACGATAAAGGTGACCAGCGAAGCCCAGCTTCTCGAAGACCTGGCGGGGCTGACGGGCTATGATCTTCCCAGCGGCCGAAATGGCGAGGGAGACAAGGCATGACGGAAACACTCGGAGCGGAAAAAGTCTGCGCGGCGCTGTCGGGCTGGAAAGCAGCCGAGGGAACGCGCGATGCGATCTGCAAGTCGTATCGCTTCGCCGATTTCAAGGCGGCGTTCGCCTTCATGACAGGGGCCGCGCTGAAGGCCGAGCAGATGGACCACCATCCGGAATGGTTCAATGTCTACAACCGGGTTGAGGTTACGCTGACGACACATGATGCCAGCGGGGTGACCGCCAAGGACCAGGAGCTTGCGGTGTATATGGACAAGCTGGCCGGAATGCTTTCGGCCTAATCGCGCGCCTGCACTTCCTCGAGGCCGAGCGCGGCCGCCATGGCCGCAAGGCTCATCAGGGAAAAGACCAGCAGTACAGCCGGCTCGCCGGCCAGCCCGGCTAGCAGGCTGAAGCCGCTGCCAAGCAGGAGGAGCAGGCCGATCAGGGTATTGGAAAGGGCGGTATAGGCCGCGCGATTATCTTCGCTGGCCATGTCCACAAGATGGGTCGAGCGGCCAAGGCGAACGCCCTGATAGGCGATCATCAGCCCAAAGATCATAAGCGGCAGGGCCCAGACCGATCCGAGAAACCCGGCCGCATCCAGCGCCAGCGTGGCAAGCAGCGTCAGCGCTGCGGCCAGAGATGTCAGGATCAGCACTTTGCGGCTTGAGGTGTCTGCCAGCCGCCCCCAGACATAAGAGCTGATCAGCCCGGCTGCGGCCGAGGCGATCACCAGCAGTCCCAGCCCGCCGAAGGCCTGTTGCAGCTCCTCGCCTGTCCGGCGCGATGCCAGCGAGATCATGAAAGGCGGAGCAAGGGCGGTTGAGATCAGGAGCCCGCGGGTGAGGATGAAACGGCGCAG
>DAIRTA010000112.1:0-7336 GCA_036804125.1 Hyphomonas sp. | reverse complement strand
ATCTGGGCCAGCATGATCTGTTCGGAGACTTCTCCGTCCCGTTCTGCACGGTAACGGCTGAGAATTTCGGCGCCTGCGATCTCGTCCTGAAAGCCCCAGATGCCGAGGTCAGCGCCTTCAAGGATCAGCAACTCGACTGCCTTTTCCGTGGCCTGGCGCAGGGCGAGCAAATCCGGTTCATTTGTCGTGAAGCCGGTATCGACCTCGAGCAGCTCCTTGAAGCTGACATAGCGGAATACATTGGACGCGACGCCGAATGAAGCGATTTTCTTGGAGGCCACAACCGAAGTGATGACCTCACCCGTCCGGACACTGACGGCTCGGAGATAAACCGTTACCTTGTCTTCGCGATAGTCGGTCTTCGCACCGATACCGAGGAAGCGGGCGCCTACCCCGCCTGTCACCGTGTTGGTGTCATAGCCGATGATGCCGCCTTCCAGGATGATGCCGGCAAACAGGAGCGGCGGCAGGGCCGTCTGATTCAACTCTTCTTCGCCGAGATACTGCCGGCGCATCTCCCGGATGATTTGACGCTCCTTCAGCAGGTTATCGAGGTTCTCGCGCTCGATAACGACAAACCAGGACCGGTCGCCAGCATCCTGCAACGCCTTGAGCAGCACAGAGGTTGCCCCCTGCGTCACGGCCCGCGACAGGGTCTGCACCCTGTCTGACGGCTTGAACTGGCCGGTCTGATCCTCGAAGCTGTAAACGGCCACCGCTGCCCGCTCGCGTGGAGGCGGAAGCGACCGCAGGCTGGACTGGGTATCGGTGCGCACTTCTGATGCCGCCGCACTATGAATGAGCGCGTCATGCGTATTGGCCGCCGTCGCGCAGGCCGACAGGGCCAAGGCCGCAAGCAGGAAGCTGGCAATTTTCAAACTCAATACTGCCCGGGCCAATTTCAGAACCCTCCCGGCGCGGTAAGGTCACCTGAGGCCTGAAGGCCGCTGCCCAACTGCGACAGCGGCGGCGGCGATGCCAGCGGGTCGGCTGGCGCCAAGCCGGGGCTCGCGACAGCGCCCGTGAAGTTGCCAGGCGCGAGAAGGTTGAGCCCGCTGCTATCCGCGCTGTCGGTCAGCGCGGCGCCGAGTATCGGGATCTGGATTTCCGTGATGGTGCCGGTGCTGATATCCGTAATGGTCAGGTAGACAGCATCAAGCCCGCGTTCAAAGGTTATGATCTGGTCACCGAATGTGATGGTGCCGGAATCCTGCGGGTTGGGGCCAAAGATTGCGTCGTTGACCTGGGCCGCAAGCGAGGAGAGCAAGCGGCTCTGAAGCTGGCGCAGGAACTGGTCGACCTGGGAATTAGACGTCTCCGGCCGGCTCGGATCACGGTAGTCATTCTGGGCGTTGGCGATGGCCAGCAGATGCGAGGAATTGAAACTGTCGCCGCCAAAGGATGGGTTCACGGGAGTATAGACGAGTTCCTGGCCGATCGCCGCCCCAGCCGAAATGAGATACAGCGAAGCAGCCAACCCGGCGGCTTTAAATCTACCAAACGCACGCATGACAGGCGTCCCCCAGAACATATACGTCAGCTAGCGATGCATGACGTGTGCCGATTGTCCCCTCACAATGTTCAAGTAAAACGCAAAACAGTAGTTGCGTCAATAAAAGTCGCTGGCGTGGGTATAGTTTTTTTCCATTTACACGCTCGGCGCGAACCTTGGTTGATTACTCGAAACTAAGGCGTGTTTATCCATACACCCGATCCGGAAAAAGTTCCCGTGCTTGGCGAATACTGAACCACTTCGACACCCGATGAGCCGGTATTCCGGTTGATGCCGAAGCTCAGAGGGGGAGTGAACGCACCCTCGAAATCCGTAAGCTCTCGCAGCTTTGCAACGAAACGACGCCGGGACACATCCCGGCCTGAACGCATGAGTGTTTCCACGAATATGACGCCCACAGAATAAGCATCGGCTTCTGCCAGGATCGTGTCCCGCCGGGTTCCCGCGCCTGACCGTGTCCGGGCAAACGCCGCCTGCGCTTGCGGGGATACACGCGACAGGGGCGTCGGCATGGCAATGAATGTCTCGTCCGGCAGTTGCTTGCGGACATTGGGCGGTATGGCTGAAAATACCGATATCGGCGCAAGCAGGCGCCGCGCGCCGGCTGTATTGTCCAGGCAGGCAATGTTGACCAGGATCAGCGTGTCCGATCCTTGACCATTACAGGCATCCGCTAACCTCACGACACCCCATTCGCGCGCTGCAAAGTCGCGCAGGGCCGAGGCTTGCTCGCCCGTGCCGGCAACAAGCGAAAAGCTCTCGCCGCCATCGGCAGCCCCGGACGAAACTGCAATCAGCGGACGTCCTGCCGGGGCAGGATGCGGCCTGTCCTCATGGTCGGGCCGAAGAACCAGGACGGCGAACACGTCTCCGGGCGGCTCATCGGATGCCATATAGTGGAAGCGGATATGCCGGCCATGCACCCCGCCAAGTCCGTTTACATCCGCAAGGAAAGCCTCAAGCAATCTGCGTTGCGCAAGACCTGCGGGGCCGGCAGCCGTAATGACGGCAGCCATTATGGTATCGTCCGTCAGGCCGGGATCGAGCGCGCTGTCCATGACCGACAGATAGTTCCAGAGATCGGTCAGTTGGCGCTCTGTCAGG
This sequence comes from Hyphomonas sp., assembly GCA_036804125.1. Taxonomy (GTDB): domain Bacteria; phylum Pseudomonadota; class Alphaproteobacteria; order Caulobacterales; family Hyphomonadaceae; genus Hyphomonas. The sequence goes on along the minus strand of DAIRTA010000112.1, from coordinate 4,719 downwards.
GTGTATCGCGGCATGACCTCGGAAAGCGCCTGCCCGCCCGGATCGAGCCCATCGCGAACCGCCACGCGAAAAGCGCTGAGCGTATAAGGCTGGCGCACCCGTCCGCTGCTTGTGCGGACGGTATAGGGGCGCGTCAGGGCGCCACGGGACAATTCGGCCGGGATCGCTCCGCGTTCCGGCGTGCCCTGCCCGGTCTGTCCATGACAGGAAGCACACGGAAAACCGGATGCCGGGAGCCGGGTGTTCATGCCCTGAATACTGGCCGTAGCGGTTTCAAGGCCAGACCCGGCTTCGCCCAGATAGATGGCGCGCCCCCGTTGTTCGGATGCACTGAGCTGGGCCTCAGAAATTCCGGAGAAAATCAGGCCCAGGAATAGGACGATTACGGCGCCTCTAATCATAGACCCCGTCGGCAATATCAATAATCTGGCTCGCTAGAACGGCGTCGCTGAGATGGGCCGGGATCTTCCGCCAGCGCGCCGTTCGCGTATTGCCGACGAGCAGGGCCGTCAGATGCGCTTCCTTTTCAAACACCTGGCCCATCTTCTGGCTGACGGTTTCGATATTGCCGGGTGAACCGGTGAGGAAAAGCCAGCCATCGCCTGCATCATAGCGCTTGCGGTAATCGGCAAGGACCGGGACGGTGTCCACTTCCGGATCAACGCTGATGGAGACAAACAGGATGTCCTTGCCAATCCGGTCACCAAGACGGTTCTGCACGCGCTGGAGATTGGCATTGATGAGCGGACAAGCGTCCTGGCAGGTCGTGAAGATGAAACTGATGACAACGGTGCGCCCTTCAAGGATGTCTGAATAATAGCGCAACCGCTCGCCGGTATGGCTGACCAGAATGGTATCTGTGAAGTAGGCGCGGGCCCGGTCATTGTCCTGCGTGGCTGTAACGCGGCGCGTTTCAACCTCCGAACTGGCACTGCTCCCATGGCCCGGATGGGCCAAGGCTGGCACGGCGCCGGCCAAAACCAGAAAAAACAGGAGAAAAAGGAATACACGGCTCATCTTGTCGGGCTCCGGCTTAATGATTGTGAAAAGTTCCGGGCGCGGCTCGCTCCGCAAGAAGCTGGCGGACGCGCGACTGGATAATGACGGGATCGGGAAGGCCGTAGATTCGCGTGAACTCGCCTGTGGCCGCATCACCGATCACGATCATTGCCGCGTGATCCTCGGGATTGGTAGCATAGGCATTCAGCCAGACCAGCGCTTCATCCATGATGCGCTTTTCGCCAGTAAGGAAAGGCCAGTCGGCGCCGAAACGGGCGGCAAACGCCTTCAGACGGGCTGGCGTATCGACATTGGCGTCCACGCTCATGGACAGGAAAGAGAGGGTATCGGCAGGAACATCCTGCAATCCGCGATGGGCTTCTGCCATGAGGCTCGTCGTTACCGGGCATATCGTCTGGCAGCTGGTGAAGATGAAATCGACCACCACGATCCGTGAGCCGACGATCTCGGTCTTGAGGCGCCGCGTCCGGCCATATTGGTCGGTCATCTCTTCGTCGCTGAACACCACGAGTGAACGCTGCTGCGCGCCGGCCTCGGCCAGTATGCCCGCGCCTGAATGATGGTGCTCATGGCCACCCTGCTCAGCGCCGGCAGAACAGGAGGCAACACAAAGGAGAAGGGGGACCAGAAGCAGGAAGATCGTTTTCATGAAGCGGTGCACCTCTGGCTATCCCGCGGCCTAGTTCTGGCCGGTGACGGGTTGTTCCTGTGCAACAACCGTCAGGAAGGGGAGTTTTGCATAATCCAGGCCGTAGCTCGCTACAGCGGGGTAGATATAGTAAGCGCCGGGCTCCGACGGCAGGAACGATACTTCGAACACACCGTCCGATATCCTATCAGCCTGGCGTTCCTGCCTGTCCTGGCCGGGAGAGCGGAAAATCAGCGCGGTTACATCATCGCCCGTATATGGCGCGCTGCCCCGTCCGGTATCACTCAGCGAGAACCGGACACGGACGGGTTCCCCGGCGGGCGCCGTCATGCCGCTCCTTGTTTCATAGGCGATACGCAGAGGGGCTTCGTCACGCACCAGTTGGGGATTGTCCACAGCCGAGAAGCCGTAACATTCGATCATCTGCGGGGAGTCCATTGTCATGATCAGCTGGAAATCCCCGGAGGCCGGTATCTTCACCACCGATGCATATTCGCCCGGCGCAACCTCCTTGATGGTCCGGTCGGCCACCATCGCCGACATCGGCCGGTGGCCATAGCCACCAAAGCTTCCCATCGGCGCGTTCATGCCTTCCATATAGTAATAGACATTGGCATCGCCGGGGCTGACGACCATGGTTGCCGCCTCCGTCACGGCAGGCGCGAACAGATCCGAGGGCAGCAGCAAGGGGGCATCCGCAGGCGGCCTGTCACCGGCCGCAAACCGGTTGATCGTGACTTGATCACCCCCGCCAAGGTCAGCCAGCCGGATCATAGAGACCTGCGAGGACTGCAAGGCCCGGACAAACGCAAAACTGCGCGAGAACGCGACCTGGAAGGGTTGGCCCGTTATCTCCAGACGGTGAACCAGCTGGTTATTTGCCGTATCGATCACGAAAACGGCATCTTCTGCCGGATTAACCGCGAGCAGGTGCCGCCCGCCAGGGGCGACACGTATTGGGCCCAGCCCGGGCTCCAGGCTGATGCGCGCGCGCTCTCTGCGGCCATCAGGCTCCATCGCGATGATCTCGCCGGTCGTCCCGTCTGCAATATAGGCAGCCCCGGAAAGCTCAGAATAGGCCAGCGCGATCGGTATGCCAGTAACCTCGATATCGCGCACTTTCTTCAGTGTCCGGACATCAATGACGCTGACCGTTGCGGAATCGCGATTGCTTATAAAAGCGTAGCGATTGTCCTCCGTCACAAGCAATTCATGATGGCCAAGGCCCGTCGGAATATGCCCCAGGACCTTGTGGGTTTCGGAATCAATGACCGTCACACCCGGGTCGGCGCCTGTCGTGCCCACCCAGACATAGCGGCCATCCGGCTGCACAAGGATACGCGTGGGCCGTTCACCCACAATGACCGTTTCAAGCAGGCGGTAACTGTCGAGATCAGCGATTGCGACCCCATTGATCCCGGGCATCGCGACGAAGACTTTCTTCTCATCAGCCGAACGGGCCCAGTCCTCGCCACGCCCCGGCAGGATAATCTGTGTCAGCAGTTTCGTGATTCCGCGTATCCCGATGATCGGATCGATCACGGCTATGGTAGGATCTGAATTCAGAACGACCAGGTAATAGCTGTTGAGGTCTATCATCGGCCGGATGCCGATATAGCCGGCGAGATAGCGGCCGGCGGATTCCCGGCAGCTCTCCCTGTCCAGTTCGCTGATGTCCCGGAGCGGATCGATCCAGCCCGCAGGCAGCAGCCCGGACACCGGACGGGATGTCGCGGCGTCGGTGATCTTCAGAGTCAGACGCGCAATCTCGCCGGCCATCAGCGGCGCGTCCGGAGCGGCCACGGATGTCACGGAGAAAGCGATATTCAGGCCATCACGCGAGAGAACAGGCGCTTGCCGGGCCGGCGCGTTTGCCTTGAACGATTGGGACAGGACTACCGCCAGCCCGATGGCGGCCAGGCCTCCAACCGCCAGGACGGCATATCTGTGGGACTCTACAAAGCTTTTCAAACGCATATCCGTGCACGCTTCAAACCATACATTCCGCGTTCAGAAAGCTGCCCGCAAGACGGCCGAGGTTCAAGGCGCCTCGGCTTCTTCGACACGCAGGACCCCCCACAGCCCATTGAGGTTACCGAACGAGCCAACATCCCTATACAGATAATCCCCTGGCGCCGACTGCGAACCCCCTGCGCGGGTGAGAACGTTCCAGCTGTTGCCGGTCACGATATTGTCGAGCGTCGAGCGATACTCTGCAAAAGGCGTGTCAGCCATGACATCGGAGGGCATGTTCACCGAAATGAACGGCTCTTCCCGCCAATTATGGCCGAGGATCGCCAGTGTGGTATTCCGGGCATAGCCAATCGGCGTGGTCACACGGAAGCGCACCTGCTCTCCGGGCTGCGCACGATAGACGGGCGTGACAGGATCGGCATTGCCGCCCTGCACATTGGCATAGGCCCGGAACATGTTCGTTATCGAGGCCAGGCCAGGCTCGGCCGCATCCCCGAAGCCCCAGTCAGCGCCGGCCGCGAAACGGAAGCGGAACCAGAGCGGCTCAGTGCCGAAATTGATGGCCGCCGCGCCGGCATCATGGGCGTCTTCCGGAACACCAACGCCTTCACCGGCAATGTTCTCGACCGGCGTGCCATCCCGATAACGCAGGTTCACGGATTTCTGGATGATCATCGAGAAATCACGGAACCGGGTCCCGTCCGGTGTGGTTACCGTTGCCTGTGCGGTTGTATCAGGATCAAGCTCGAAGGTTGAGCCCTGCGGCAGGATCGTCATCGCGCCAAACAGGCCTTTCTGGCCCTGCTTGAGGAGATCAGCCGGCTGCACTGGCACGACACCCAGCTCCAGCGGCCGCGCAACCAGCTCGAAAGCATTTCCGATAAGTGCGCCCGAAGCCTTGGACTTGCCGCTGCCGGCTCCCCAGACGCGCGGTCCGAGTTCGAGATCACCCGCATAATAGCGATAGGTGCGCACCCCGCCGGGAGGCACCGTCTGCACCGGATTGATGCCGACATTCACTCCATCATCGCGGGAAATGTCATAGGCAAGCTTCTGGGTATGCAGGCCAACATGGC
>DAIRTA010000111.1:0-7406 GCA_036804125.1 Hyphomonas sp. | reverse complement strand
CCGCGAGGCCAAGGTCATTGTGGCAATGCGCTGACCATATCACCTTGTCCGATCCAGGAATGGCTTCGATCAGGCGACGGATCAGGTCGCCATACTCGTGAGGATGGGAATAGCCGACTGTATCCGGAACATTAATTGTCCGCGCGCCCGAGGCGATCGCCGCGTCAATGCATTTGCAGAGGAAGTCGAACTCCGTGCGCGTTGCATCCTCGGCGCTCCATTCGACATCGTCAGTATGGTTGCGCGCCTGAGCTACCGAGCGCCCGACAGCTTCGAGCACGGCATTCGGGCCCATCTTCAGCTTGTGCTTCATGTGCACGGGGCTGGTCGAGATGAAGGTGTGGATGCGCGGGCGCGCGGCCTTGCGCACAGCTTCGGCGCAGCGATCTATATCTGCCGGTGTCGAACGCGCGAGGCCGCAGATGATGGCGTTACGAGATTGTGCGGCAATCGCGCTGACGGCGGCGAAGTCGCCTTCCGAGGCAGCCGGGAAGCCCGCCTCGATGATGTCGACGCCCATATCTTCGAGGAGGCCTGCAAGCTCCAGCTTTTCATTGTGCGTCATCGACGCGCCGGGTGATTGCTCGCCATCACGCAGGGTCGTGTCGAAAATCATGACGCGCGGCCGCGCCGGGATCGAAGATGTTTGCGAGTTTGTCATGGCTATGTGGGCTTGGCTCGGTTGACTGGGAAACAGGATGGTTCTGACAGTGTCCCCTGGCCGCCGCCCGCCCGGTCAAAAACCGGCAGGCAATCCCGGCCAGGGGCCGGTAAGGAGCCGGTGTAGGGGCATAATCTTCCACATAATTGGACTTATCGCGTTTCGCCCGGTTGTGTGTCAACCGATTCCTGAGGTAACGCGGCAATATTTTGCGCCATCCGGCGGCGCACAGTGAAGAAGATCGCGGCATAGACAGTGGCGGCGGCGAGCGCGGCGCCGATAGCCATCAACGGATTACCCTGCAATGCGGCGAGGATACTTTTGCCAGCAAAGGCAATGAAAGCGATCTTCGGAATGATACCGATGCCCATGCCGATCCAATAGTCGCGGAAGCTGGCAGCGCTGACACCGAAGGCCATGTTTACCAGCAGGGCTGGCCCGGCCGGCACATTACGCACGATCGCGCTAGCGGCCAGCGCGTTGCGGCCGATAAAGCGCGACAGCTTGTGGGCCCGGCGTCCGGCATAACGCCGGAACATCTCCTCGCCGGCCACCCGCCCGATCCAGAAGTTCAGCGCGCCGGAGGCCATGTTAGCTACCCAGGCATAGGCTCCGCCCTGCCACGGGCCGAACAGGGCGATCGCTCCGGCAATCAGTGCAAACTGCGGCACACCGATAAGCGAGGCAGCACAGAAGACGAGAATCGTTGCCGGAAGCCCCCAGGGGCTGCCGCGCAGGCTTTCAAGCCATCCGAGCAGTTCTGCGCCTTCCGGCAGCAGGCCGGACTTGCCCGCAAGGAACACAATCAGAACGGCCACAAGCAGACCCAGCCCCATGACCATGGCGCGGCGGGGCATATGGGCCGGGGAGGGAGCGTTATCGGTCATCAGGGTTCTGGTGCGCCTGTCGGGCTGCGGCGTCAATCTGGCTGCCGCAGGTTGGCTGTCATGCGTCGGCGAGAAACTTTTTGCTCATCCCCCACAGCCTCTCAGCCCCGGCATTGTCGCTGATCCAGGCGCGGGCGTGCTCCCAGCGCTGGCTCTCCTGCGTTGCGGCCTTGGCGATATCGCAGTTTTCGCAATAGACGCCGCCCTTGCCGTCAAGTTTCGGAGATGTGGCAGCCCAGACTGTGGTTGAGGCGCCCTGCTCGGGGGTCTTGAACATCGCCTGCACCTGCGGCGGGATACTCCCATCGGCTGCTTTCCAGCCAAGTGCGACCATCTCCTCATCCGAGAGATGCCGCTGCAAAGGCGTGAAGATGCCGCCCGGATGCACAGAGAAGGCGCGAATCCCGTCGTCCCGGTGATTCAGGTCCATACCCAACGCGAACAAGGCATTGGCAGACTTCGACTGTCCGTAGGCCTCCCATTTATCATAGGCGCGGTGTTCATAATGGGGATCGTCCCAGATCACATCCGAGCGGACGTGACCGGTGGAGGACAAGGCAACGACGCGCGCGCCTGCGGCATCCTGCAGCTGAGGGGTGAGTTTCATGGCGAGGGCCATATGACCGAGATGGTTGGTTCCGAACTGGCTTTCCCACCCCTTGCCGATGCGGGCGAGCGGGCAGGCCATGATGCCGGCATTGTTGATAAGCAGGTGCAGCGGGCGCCCGGTCTCGGCATACTGGTCCGCAAACCGGCGGACACTGGCAAGATCGGCAAGGTCCATTGCCGTGATCTCGATATCTCCGGCGACGTTCGCGAGCGCTTCGGACGCAAGCTCCGGGCGGCGCGCCGGGACCGTTACGCGCGCGCCGGCTGAGGCGAGCGCCCGCACGGTTTCAAGTCCGATCCCGGAATACCCGCCAGTGACGATTGCGTTACGGTCTGACAGGTCAAGGCCACTTACGACTTCGAGCGCAGTGCTCTTTGCGTGGAATCCCGATCCGATAGGTACCTGGTCTGCTGCCGCCATCACGCGCCCTCGTCTGGTTCTCCGCTCCAGACAAGGTTAGCCCGGCAGTGGCGCGGCCGCTACTGCATTCTGTTTGTGGCGGCCTGCCCCGCTCTTGCCTACATCCAACGTTACCATGCGAGTTAGAAAGTGAGCCCGATCATGAATTTTCAAATCATGCTTGGCGCGGTTCTGGTCAGCTGCGTAATCGCCCTTCCGGTCTCGGCGCAGTTCGGCCGGGTCGAGCGCTCCCAGACTGAAATCGCCGTTGAAGAAGCGCAGCGTTATTTCGAGCGTGACCAGGCGCGCCGCGCCAGCTCGCAGGCGCGCTGCGAGGCCGGTGAGGCCCCGGCCTGTCATGAGCTTGCTGAACTCCTGCGCCGCGGCGAGGGTGGGCCGCAGGACCTGCCGGGCGCCGCACGCGCCTATCGTGCGGGCTGTGACGGGGACGTTGCAGGCGCCTGCGCCGGGCTTGCCTATCTGACGGTACAGGGCAGGGGCGTTGCGGCGAATCCCGCTTCGGCCAGGCGTCTGTATGAGCAGGCCTGCTCACTCGGGGACGTTACGAGCTGTGGCGCCTACGGCAATATGCTCTTTACCGGCGCCGGCGGGCGCAAAGACACAGTGGCAGGAACACGCCACCTGACCGAGGCCTGCAATACAGGACATGAATGGTCCTGCGAGCGGATGCGCGATCTTGGCGTTTTTGATCCCAAGGACAACGCCTTCGAACGTCTGCGCTACATGCGGCGCTGACCGGGTCAGGCCCGTGTCGCTGGCGGGTCCTTGGGCGGACTGCCCGTGACGGGCGGCGCAATATGCAGATCGGCAGTGACAATGGCCTGCGGGTCGATGCGAATGGAGGGGGCGGTCACATCGCCTTCAAGATGCGCGTCCGGCCAGACCTCGACACGGTCGCTGGCGGTCACATCGCCCTTGAGCTTGCCATAGACGATGATCGATTCAGCGCTGACGCGCCCGTCCAGTGCGCCGCCGGCCTCGATGATCAGCGGGCCGTCCGTGATGATTTCGCCCTTCAGGCTGCCGCAAATGTGGACCGGCCCGATGAACCGGAAATTTCCCTCACCGCTGCAGTTCGCCGCAATGTAAGTCCCACCGCCAGCGCCATTCGCCGGGGACCTTGAAACACCTGATGCCGCCACAGCCTGCCCTCGCCCTTGCCTGATTCGCGTTCAGCCTAACCTATCGGGCAAGGTGTCAAAACCCATCGGGCCGGGTCTTACGCGAATTTCATCCGGCGTCAGATCAACGCCTAGTTGCGGCTCCGGTCCACCAGCCGGTCGTTCTTGGCCCAGTGCATCATGCCGCGAAGCTGCTCGCCAACCGCCTCGATGGGGTGGGCAGCCATGCGCTGGCGCATGGCATGGAAGCCGGGGGCTCCGGCCTGGTTCTCGAGCACCCAGTTGCGCGCGAAGGTTCCGCTCTGGATGTCGTCCAGCACCTTCCTCATCGCTGCCTTGGTCTCGGACGTTACGACGCGCGGGCCTGAAACATACTCGCCATACTCGGCGGTATTCGAGATCGAATAGTTCATTGTCGCGATGCCGCCCTCATAGATCAGGTCGACGATCAGTTTCACCTCGTGCAGGCATTCGAAATAAGCCATCTCCGGCGAATACCCGGCCTCGACAAGGGTCTCGAACCCGGCCTTGATAAGCTCGACCAATCCCCCGCAGAGCACCGCTTGCTCACCGAAGAGGTCAGTTTCTGTCTCCTCCCGGAAGCTTGTCTCGATCACGCCTGCACGGGTATTTCCAATGGCCTTGGAATAGGACAGCGCTACATCCCGCGCTTGGCCCGTGGCATCCTGATGGACCGCCACGAGGCCGGGAAGGCCGAAGCCCATCTGGTATTGCGCGCGCAGCGTATGGCCGGGCCCTTTGGGCGCGGAGAGCGACACATCTACATCTGCGCGCGGGCGTATCAGGTTGTAATGAATATTGAAGCCATGGCCAAACATCAGATGCTGGCCGGCGCGCATGTGCGGCGCAATTTCATTGGCATACAGAACGGCCTGTTTTTCATCCGGCACGAGGATCATCAGAACATCCGCCCATTGCGCGGCCTCGGACGGTAATACGATCTCCAGCTTTTCGGCAGCGGCCTTCTTACGGCTTTCCGAACCTTCTTGCAGGGCGACCCGTATGTCCGTGACGCCCGAGTCCCTCAGGTTGAGGGCGTGCGCGTGCCCCTGGCTGCCATAGCCGACGACCGCAACCTTCCGCTGGCGGATCAGGGTGAGGTCTGCATCATTCTCATAGTATATCTTCATGGTCAGAAATAAGCTCCGTATAGGGAAACATTATGATTGCTGGCTCAGCGCCGGCTGCAGGTCCAGTTGCCGCTCTGATTGGCGTATCCGATAATCAGGGCATTGAGGCCGTCGACTTCGTCGCCGCTGCCGGCATGGCGCGAGAAATAGCGGTTGCTTGCACCGTCCGGCACACGGGTGATGACGTCATGGCTGTCGAAAACGAGGCGCATCGAGCGCGAGCCATCGGGGTTGATCACGACCTCCTCACGCGGCCCGTAGACAGGCAGATCGGTGGCCTGGATCCTTTCCAGCCGCTCATTCAGTTCCTGCGCCAGAGGCAGGGGAAGGATGCTGCGAAGCGTGCAGGCAGGCGCCCCTCCTCCATTGGAGGGCGGTACGGACCGGGCATCGAGAACGAGCGCATTACCCTGCGGCTCAATGGCATAGGCATAGGCAGTCCCGCTGGGCGATGTCGTATCGACGACGATGAGGTCTGTAACAGGAATATCGCCGTGCAGGCGTTCGGCGCGCTGCAGTATCATCAGGGCGCGCATGATATCGCACTGCATGCGCCCCTCATCGCCCTGGCCGGCAAGGCGTTCAGGTTCACACTCCAGCGGCAGGTCGTCTGCTCCTGCCTGGTGCAGTGACGCTGCCGAAAGGATCAGCGCGGCTGAAATGATTAGTCGGATCGCCTTCATCCCTTTTCCTTCCCCCGCTTGATCGACATGACGCCGCTGCGGCTGACCTCGACCAGGCCGAGGGGCCGCATCAGCCCGATGAACTGTGTCAGCTTATCCGATGCACCGGTTATTTCGAAGATGAAACTGTCATTTGTGGTGTCGATGACGCGTGCCCGGAAGATTTCGGCGATCCGCAGGGCCTCGACCCGCTTCTCCCCGCTTCCCGCTACCTTCACGAGCGCCATTTCCCGTTCAACGCCTCGTTTTGACCGGGTAATATCGACGACTTCGGCCACAGGTACGAGCCTGAGAAGTTGGGCCTCGATCTGCTCGAGGATGTGCGGTGTGCCCTGGGTTACGATGGTGATACGCGAGCGATGGGCACTCTCGTCCACCTCGGCCACTGTCAGGGAGTCGATATTGTATCCCCGTCCCGAAAACAGGCCGACGACGCGCGCGAGCACGCCCGGTTCGTTGTCGACCATGACCGCGAGGGTGCGCCGCTCTATGCCTTCCTCCTCATGGGCGGGGTAGTAGGCCGATTTGGGCTCCGACGGCGGCCCGGTGTCCGGCTTGCTGGGGCTCATGCGCGCGCCTCCGCAACCGGTGCGCCATTGCGACGGTCAAGATTAATGCCGGGATGACGGGACTTCAGGCGTTCCCGCAACTCGTCCGCGCGGGCGATCGCTTGGCTTCGGTCGGCGTTCTTCTGGTCATCATAACGCCCGATCACCTGATCGAGCCGCCTCGGATCGAGATGCGCCTGAAGCTCCGAGACGAGCAGCCGGCGGCAGTCATCGATGAAATCGGCGGCGCAGTTGTCCGCCTCATCGTTGGTCCGGCGCAGCGCCTCGACCTCGGAATAGGCCCACACCAGCACATCCAGTATGGGCGGGCGGATGCCGCGATAGGCCGTTTCCTTCTCGGCTCCCTTACGGTCGGGATCGAGATTGGGAAAGAACATGCGCCCGCGGTCGATCAGAGCCGTCAGCGCCATGAGGGATGAGGTACGCCCCGCCTCAAAGCCGGCATCATTGGCGTGCATGTGCCGGGTTCGTGCCAGCATGGCCGCGCGAGCGAGCGTATCGATGGCCTGTCCGCCCCAGTCGAGGCTCGCGGCATCGATACTGTGGCGCAACCTCTCGGTCTGCAGGCGGCGTTGCCGGCGGGTTTCCCCGCGCGAAATGATCGCGCTGATGAGGGCCACGACAGCCGAGCCCACGGCGATAGCCACCTCGATATGCGTGCCCAGGAGGCCGAGTATCGTGCCAGTCTCCATCCTCTACCCCGCTCACCCCCGCCGGGTGCTCATCTTCTCCTGCCGGTCCGGTCAGACAAGCGTGCGCCCGGCCTCGCCGATCTCGTTACCAGCTATTTCGCCCAGGATCATCTCATTATGGGCAGAGCCGGAGGGGATCATCGGCAGGCAGTTTTCCGCCCGCTCCACCCGGCAATCGAACAGGACCGGCCCAGGATAGTCAATCATTTCAAGGATTTTCGCATCCAGCTCTGATGGGGTGTCGCATCTGATGCCATGCGCGCCCATCGCCTCGGCGAGTTTCACGAAATCTGGCAGGCTTTCGGAATAGGAGTGCGAATAGCGCTCGCCATGCAGCAGTTCCTGCCACTGGCGCACCATGCCCATCCACTCATTGTTGAGGATGTACACTTTGACAGGGAGTTTATGCTGTACGGCGGTCGAGAGCTCCTGCATCATCATCTGGATTGAGGCTTCTCCGGCAATATCGATCACGAGCGCGTCCGGATGGGCCGCCTGAACGCCGACAGCCGCCGGCAGGCCATAGCCCATCGTGCCCAGCCCGCCGGAGGTCATCCAGCGATTGGGCGCCTCGAAATGATAGAATTGCGCCGCCCACATCTGGTGCTGGCC
>DAIRTA010000110.1:0-7435 GCA_036804125.1 Hyphomonas sp. | reverse complement strand
CGTGGCGCCGCGGCTGTGCCCGGCATCACCTCATGGCGCAGCCAGCTCTCCCAGAGGAGGCACTGGCCTTCCTCCGGCGTGACATAGACAAACCGGCGGGCCGCCTCCGGCGCATCCTCCAGAAGCTGCGGGGCGGCCATCATCAGGCCGAGGCGCGGGTCCTCGAACCGGATCGCCCCGGCGCCCGGTGGCAGGCTGACATAATAGGTGCCCGAGATGACGCTGCCGGGGTGGATATGGCCGGAATGATGCCCGCCCTCGCCGAGGATGTTGACCCAGATGGCGTCGAGGGTGAGGGCGAAGCCGCCCATGTCCCAGTGCCCGGCCCTGGCAAAGGCGGCGGCCGCCTTGTCGAGATGCCGCTTCAGCGCGGCGAATTCCGGGAACCGCTCTGGCAGGTCATCGAGCGAGGCATAGGAGGTGTAGCCCGGATAGCCTTCGGTCTCGCACCAGGCGAGCCCGGCCGCGTCCTCCTCCGCGAGCAGCCTCGCGCAGCGCTCGAGCCCCTCGCGCAGGGCCGCGTCGCCAAGGGCGAGCTCTTCGATGCGGGTCGCAAACAAAAGGCGCATGGGAAGAACTTCTGAAAGTTGCGCGCCCTTACAGAGACTTCGCGAGTGCTTCAAGCTGATCGGCCGCCATGCCCCAGCCCTCATGGAAGCCCATCGCCTCATGCTCCTTCATCGTCTCTTCGCTCCAGTGCAGTGCGCGCCAGATCATTTGCGTCCGGCCTTGCCCGGCTTCAGAGAGCAGCGTTTCGTTCACCATATAGGCCCGCTCCGACGGCACCCACCCGGCCCTGAAGGCGTCGGTCGACACGATCCGGCGCATCGGATCGATCTCGAGGAAAACGCCCGCATTCGGAAAAGACTCCCCGTTCGGCCCACGAAATACGGACGTCATCTCGCCGCCGGGCCGGAAGTCCATCACGATCTCGGTCGCCCGCCAGGGCTTCGGACAGAACCATTCCTCCATCAGCTTTGGCTCGGTCCAGCAGCGCCAGACCTTGGCCACAGGCGCCCCAAGGATGCGCTCGAGGGTCAGGACGTGTTGCGGTCCAGCGGTCGTCATTGCGTCGGCCATGCGGTGTTTCCTCTAGGTATAGCGTCCGGTCCGCAGCGGTCCGGCAGGTTCAAATGTATGGATCATCAGGCCGGTGTCGCCCGTCCGGCTGCGGATCAGCTTCAGCTCCCTCGGCGGCGTACCCTCCGGAAAGATGCGCTTGCCCGTGCCCAGGACCACCGGCACCACGATCAGCACGACCGCGTCCACAAGCCCGTGTTCCATGAGCGCGGCTGCAAGGCTCGAGCTTCCCCAGACAACCAGATCCGGCCCGTCCTGCGCCTTCAGGCGCCCGATACCCGCCGCGATGTCCGGACCCAGACTTTCCGCCGGCCCCCAGCCGAGGCTATCCGGCCGATGGGTCGCCACATATTTCGTTGCAGTATTGAACTTCGTGGCGACCGGGCTCTCGCCGGCATGCGGCCAGTAACCGGCCCAGATGTCATAGGTCCGGCGCCCGAGCAGCAGGTCGAAGCGCGCGGCATGCGCGGTCTCGATCGCTTCGTCGAGGACCGGATCGTCAAACGGCGCTGCCCAGCCGCCATGCGCAAAGCCGGCATCGCTGTCTTCGCCCGGCCCGCCCGGCGCCTGGATGACACCGTCCAGCGAGATGTATTCGAGCAGGGTTATCTTCCGCATCGCGCGCTCCGGTTCAGTTCGTCCCGGGACGGACGAACAGGGTTTCGACATAGCGTTTGAGATGATCGAGGCTGTCTTGCGCAATTGCAGGCTCGCCGCTCGCCTTGGCGAGGATAAAAGCGCCCTGCGTCACGGCCACGACATGCAGTGCCAGGCTGCGCGCGCTCCAGCCGGCGCTGATCCCGCGCGAGGTCTTCGCCGCTTCAATGTCCGCCACAAGCGCCTCGGCATGGCCCGCCATACTGTCCCATGTTGCGGTGCGAACGGCCGGGCTCGTCGCCCAGGCTTCCTGAGCCATCGTGCCGGCGAAACAGGTGAATTCCGCGATGTCGCCGCTCATCATTTCCCGGCGGAGCTCAATATAGCTGAGGATGCGCTCCAGCGGATCGCGCGGCTGGTGATAGGGCGCGGCCTCGAAGAAGGCGCCGGTCACCGCCGACCAGTGGTGCGCCGCGGCTGCAGCCAGCTCGTCCTTGCTCTTGAAATAGTGGAAGAACGCGCCCTTGGAGACGCCCGCGGCCGCGCAGATCTCATCCACACTCGTCGCGCTCAGCCCCTGCCGGCGCACCAGCTGGAACGCCGCCTCCATGAGGCTCTCACGCGTCTTCGGATTCGCCGTTCGGGGCATGGCAATCCTTTCCCCCCCAACATCAATACCAACCAGTTGGTATTAAAGTCAATCGCATACTGTTCATCTGGAACGTCCGCCTCTCGATCCGAAACATGTTCGAGCCGGCCGCCGCTGGCCGGGTCAAGAAAAAAGCCCGCCGCGGAGGGGTCCGGGCGGGCTTTCTCTGAAGGGGGAAGGGGCCTTATTGCGGCTTGCGGAAACGCAGGGTCATCCGGTCGGACTCGCCGATCGCCTTGTAGGCTTCCGGATCGAAATCCTCGAGCGTGGTGCCATCCGGATTGGAGGTGCGGCTGACCGGCGGCAGGGTCCAGACCCCGAAAGGATGATCGGCCGTATCGCGCGGATTGGCATTGATCTCGCTGGAGCCGACGAACTCGAAGCCGGCCGCCTCGGCCAGGGCCTTGACGAAGTCCTCATGGACATAGCCGCTCAGCGCCCGCGGATCCTGGGTCTCGGTGGAGGGCAGGCGGTGTTCGACGACGCCGAGCGTGCCGCCGGGCTTGAGGGCCTCGAACGCATCGGTGAAGAATTTTTCGGCATAGCCATTGGCCATCCAGTTATGCACATTGCGGAAAGTCAGGACGACATCAGCTGTTCCCGGCTCCGTCAGAGGCCCGGAATTGGCTGAAAAGGCGGTGTGCTCGATGGTTCCGAAGCGCGGATCATCATAATTGGCCTTGAACTCGGCGATCCGCTGTTCCAGCAGGGCGCGGCGCTCCGGGTCGGTCACGCTCGCCGGGTCAAAGCCCGCCAGCACGAGTTCACCGCCGCCTGTAGCGAGCCAGGGCGCGAGGATATTTGTGTACCAGCCCCCGCCGGGCCAGATTTCAACGACCTTGGAGTCAGACTGCACGCCGAAGAAACCCAAAGTGGCGACCGGGTTGCGCCAGGCGTCACGGGCGCGTTCTTCCTCTGACCGCAGATCCGATGCGACGGCCGTTTCCAGCGTCATCAGCATCGGGGCGTCCGTTGCGGGTGCCGGCGCTCCCGAGGGCTCGAGCGTCGGCGAGGCGGGACTACAGGCCACCAGCAGGGCAGCAGCGAGAGCAGGCAGATAGAGCGGCTTCATGAGTTCCTCCTGGAATGGCCGGGTACTTGATCACATCCTTACGCTACCCACATAACCGATGTCACGGTGCCGCCAAGCGGGCCGTGGCCGGGTTCTGCGCCAGCGCCGATGAGCGGGCTGGAGACACGCAGGCACCCGCCCCATCGCAGTTGCCTGGTAAGAGAGGACTGAAAACCGATGAGCACCTTTGACCCTACCCCCCTTTATCGCACTATGGTCGGCTTTGACCGCCTCGCCAACATGATCGATCAGGCCTCGCGCCTGGACGGGACGCAAGGCTACCCCCCCTATAACATCGAAAAGGTCGCCGATAACGAATTCGTGATCGAAATCGCTGTCGCCGGATTCAACGAGGACGATCTTGAGATCGAGACCAAGGAGGGCCTGCTCACTGTCGCGGGCAAGAAAGCCGAGACGGAAAACGGCGACGGCCGCAACTATCTGCACCGCGGTGTCGCGCAGCGCAGCTTTATCCGCCGCTTCCAGCTCGCTGATCATGTGATCGTCACGGCCGCCGCGCTGGACCATGGCATGCTCCGCATCGAGCTTTTGCGAGAGCTGCCGGAAGAGAAGAAAGCGCGCCGGATCGAAATCGGTGCGCCGAAAACGCGCGCCCCGAAACTGATCGGCAAGAAGTCAGCGGGCACCAGCGCCGCCTGACCGAACGAAATAACTTTAAGACACCCGCGGCAGGCCCGCGGGTGTTTTTCATTCTGCAGAGGCCGTGTCTGTGCCGCCCAGATAGTCGGCCGCGCCTGCAGCCTCGAGGAGGCGCTGGATGTCGGCGGACCGGCTAAGGCCCCGGACCGCCCGCTTGAGGCCCTTGAAGCGCAGCGCCGCGGAGGCCTGCGGCGGCTGCTCGAATGTGCCGTCCGAAAGGGTCACCGAAAACTTACGGGTTCCGCGGTCCGCACTTGCGGCATTCGCATGCGCCCAGGGGAAATAGGTCACGGCAACCTCGCCCGCGCACAGCGCAAGCAGGGACTCTTCCATATCGGCGACAGGCTCGTAGGGGCCGGCAGGCTTCGGGTCATCCATATGCTCGCACCAGGACAGGATGAAAGGCGCGCGCTCCTGCAGCCAGGCAGCCGGAGTCGGGTCCCGGAGCATTTGCTGGAACTGGGCCGCAATTGCGAAATCCGCCGTACTCGGGCGGCCGCCGAAAATGAAAAGCCGGTCGCGCAGATGGGCATCGAGGCGCAGCGCGAAACGGCGGTAGGAGGTCTCGAGCGTTGCCGCATTGTCCTCATTGGCGCCGATCAGCTGTAGCCGCTCGGCCATGCGGGAGGCGATTTTCTGCGACGCGTCCTTGAAGGCGCGCGGGCGCTTTCCGCCGTTCAGCTCAGTCAGCACACGAACTGCTGCGGCGTCCCTGTCGGGCATCTGCCCCCAGCGCTGCTGGAACATCGCCTTGCTCAGCCAGTCATCCGCATACGCTTCGAGCAGCAGGCTGAACGCAATCGCCGCGGGCTCGTCCGGCATGGCCGGAGGCTCGGGATGGTCAGCCTCGATCGCGCGAAGGATGGCGGAGGCGTCCTGGCTGGGCGGGCGCGAGGGCCGGAGCAGGAGCGGCACGGCCGGGCTTTTCGCATGGCTGCGGAACGCTTCTTCTTGCGCGCGGCAGCGCGGCACCCACTCGAACGCCACGCCTTTATAGCGCAGGGCAGAGCGCACCTTGAGGGAAAACGGCGATGTCTCGGCACCGAAGAGGCGGTATGCGGCCATGTCACGCGTCCTGCTGTGGCGGTTGGCGATGGTGTAGGCCGCTTCCGGCATCGCTGCCAAGCAACTTTGCCTCCGGCTTGCCGGATGTTTAAGGGAGGCCAGCGGCATGGCCAAGGGAGCCGGAGATGAAAGTTCTGCATGTCATGGCCGGCGCGCCGGAGGGCGGCGCCGAGAATATCATGCTGGAATCGGTCCTTGCCCTTGCCGAGGCCGGCCTCGAGCAGCAGGTCGTTACCCGGCCGGACAATGCCTACCGGATTGCCCGCTTCCATGAGGCGCGTATCGGCGTCGGCCTTGGCGCCTTCAGCCCGGCCTGGCCGTTCCCGACCCATACGGTGATCGCGCGGGTGATCGCGGACTTCCGGCCTGATGTGATCGAATACTGGATGGGCCGCGCCGGGCAGTTCGCCCCGAAAGCCCACAAGACCCGCTCGATCGCCTGGTATGGGGGCTATTACAAGCGCTCGCGCTTCGTGAACTGCGACTGGCATGTCGGCCTGACGCGCGATCTCCTCCGCCATATCCGCGAGCAGGGCGTTGCCGAGGACCGCTCCGGTATCATCCACACCTATGCCGATTTTGAAGGCGCGGCCCCGGCAGACCGGGCAAGCCTCGAGACGCCCGAAGGCGCGCCGGTCGCGCTGGCCCTCTCGCGCCTGCACGAAAAGAAAGGCCTCGACACCCTGCTTGAGGCGGCCGCCCGCCTGCCGGAGCTGTATGTCTGGATTGCCGGGGAGGGCCCGCTCGAGACCGAACTCAAGGCGCATGCGGCCCGCCTCGGCCTTGAGGGCCGGGTCCGCTTTCTCGGCTGGCGCAATGATCGCGGCGCGCTGCTGGCCGCCTGCGATGTCGTGGCCTTTCCCTCGCGCTATGAACCCTTCGGCACGGTCACGGTCGATGCCTGGGCGGCGGAGCGTCCGCTGGTGGCGGCCGATGCTGTCGGCCCGGCCGCCTATGTCCGCGATGGCGAGAACGGCCTGCTGGTTCCGAAGGATGATGTCGACGCCCTCACAGACGCGCTGCGGCGCGTGATCCATGACAAGGCGCTGGCCGCCCGGCTGGTTGCCGGCGGGCGCGCCGATTATGAATCGACTTTCACCAAGGCGGCGTTCCAGCGAGACTCGATCGCCTTCTATGAAAAGGTGCGCGAAGCGGCGGGGCCGTTCACCGCCTGATGCCTTCTCCTGCGCGCCGGAAGAAGCCGGCATAGAGGCGCTGCGCCTGCCGGCCGCCGGGCCCGATCTCGACGCGCAGGCCCGCGCGCCGCGCCGCCTCGGCCCCGCCGGCCCCGTTCGGATGGGCATCGGCAATCGCGCAGACGATGCGCCGGAGGCCCGCCTCGATCAGCAGGCGGCTGCAGCTCGGCCCGCCCGCCGATCGCGCGCGGCAGGGCTCAAGGGTGACATAGGCCGTCCCGCCCCGGGCAGCGGGCCCGGCTTCATCGAGGGCAATTTCCTCTGCATGCGGACTTCCTCCGCTAGCGGTCACGCCCAGCCCCACGACATGCCCATCCCGGTCCGTGATCACGCAGCCGACAGATGGGTTCGCGCCTGTCAGCCCCTGATTCAACCGGGCGAGGGCGAGAGCGCGCCCCATGAGCCGGCGGTCGCGCCTTCGGCTCATGGCAGGGGCGGCAGCGCCGCGGCGCGCGCCGGGTCGAGATAGCGCACGGATACGGGCTTAAGCTCGCCGTCCAGGGCAATGACCAGCGGGTTGCCCGTCGGGATCTCGATTCCGGTGATCTCGCTGTCCGAGACGGCGAAAAGATGCTTGATCAGGGCCCGGAGCGAATTGCCATGGGCGGCAATCAGGGTGTCCTGTCCCGCGCTCAGCGCCGGCGCAATCCGTTCATGCCAGTAGGGCAGGGCGCGCTCCAGCGTCATTTTCAGGCTTTCCGCAGCCGGAATATCGATGCCTTGATAGCGCGGATCACCCGCCAGGCTGTAGGGGCTTGCCGGATCGATCGGCGGCGGCGGCATGTCATAGCTGCGCCGCCAGACATGCACTTGCTCCTCGCCATGCCGGGCGGCTGTCTCGGCCTTGTCGAGGCCGGTCAGCCCGCCATAATGGCGCTCATTCAGGCGCCAGCTCTTTTCGACCGGCAGCCAGACACGGTTCATCTCGGTCAGCGCCAGCCAGAGCGTGCGGATCGCGCGTGTCTGCAGGCTGGTGAAGGCCGTGCGGAAATCCGCCTCGCAGGCGGCCAGCGCCCGCCCGGCAGCGCGCGCCTCCTCTTCCCCTTTCGGCGTCAGGCCGGCATCCCACCAGCCGGTGAACCGGTTCTCGAGATTCCAGGCCGACTGGCCATGGCG
>DAIRTA010000109.1:0-7444 GCA_036804125.1 Hyphomonas sp. | reverse complement strand
GGGCAGGAGTTGGAGGATGTCATGCGCGCCGGGCCGTTCACGCCGCATGAATACAATGTCTTCATCCGGGCCGCCCGTTTCCTGTGGACCGTGCGCTGCCATATGCACTTCATCACCGGGCGCGCCGAAGACCGGCTCAGTTTCGACCTCCAGCCGGAAATCGCCAGCCGGATGGGCTATCGTGAGCGCTCCGGCCAGCAGAGTGTCGAGCGTTTCATGAAGCGCTATTTCCTGATTGCCAAGGATGTCGGCGGGCTCACGCGGATTCTCGCAGCCAAGCTCGAAGCCGAGCAGAAGAAGCGGCCTGAGGGGCTGCGCCGGTTCCTGCCGGTGCGCCCGCCGGCGCCCTTGCCGGAACCCGGATTCGTCATCGATGGCGGACGGGTCAGCATCACCGGCGAGGATGTCATGGCGCGGGATCCGCTGAACATGATCCGCCTGTTCACGATTGCGCGCCGCGAGGGCCATGACATCCACCCGGCCGCCCTTTCCGCCATCACCCGCAACCTCCGGGGGCTGAACGAGGCGGTGCGCAGCGCTCCCGAGGCCAGCGCCCTGATCCTTGATGCGATCCTGACCGGTGATCAGCCGGCGGCCAATCTCAGGCGTATGAACGAGGCCGGTGTGCTTGGCCGCATGATTCCGGAGTTTGGCGGCGTCGTCGCCCAGACCCAGTTCAACATGTATCATCACTACACGGTCGATGAGCATACGCTCCGGGCCGTTCAGGCCCTCTCCGATATCGAGCGCGGCCGCGATGCGAGCGCCCGGCTGGCCACCGAAGTCTTCGCCCAGATCGAGAACCGCCGCGCGCTCTATCTTGCCATGCTCCTGCACGATACCGGAAAGGGCCGGGGCGACCAGCAGGAAGCGGGCATGCGAACGGCCGCCAGCGCGTGTGAGCGCCTCGGCCTGCCGCCGGAGGAGGCCAACCTCATAGTCTGGCTGGTCGGGCATCATCTGGAGATGAGCGAGACAGCGCAGAAGCGCGATGTGTCCGATCCGCGGACAGTGGCGAATTTCACGAATCTCGTCGGCTCGATCGAGCGGCTGCGGCTGCTCTACATCCTGACGGTTGCCGACATCAAGGCCGTCGGCCCCTCGGTCTGGAACGCCTGGAAGGGCCAGCTCCTTGCCGAGCTCTTCCACAATACCGCCGCCGCCCTGCGCGGCGCGCGCGCCGATGAACGCGCCGTCCAGGACACGCTCGACAAGCGCGCGGAAGACCGCCGGGCAGCGGCCATAGACCAGCTCGGCAGCCTGCCGCCGATCCTGCTTGAACTGGAGCCCGCCTATTGGGCCGGCTGCGATATCGGCGACATTCTCTGGCATGCGCGCGAGCTTTCCGCGGGCGGCCCCGTCGCCGCCTATCGCCATGTCCCGGGCAGCGGGGCGCTCGCCCTGATCGTTTCCGGCCCCGATCGGCCCGGCCTGTTCGCCGATCTTGCGGGCACGCTGGCCCAGCTGGGCGCCAATATCGTTGCGGCCCAGCTGTTTACCGCGAGCAGCGGCCGGATCGTCGATCTGTTCATGCTGCAGGACATTCGCGGCCTGCCCTTCGGGGAAGGCGACGAGCCGCGCCTGCAGCGCTTGCAGGCTGCCGTTCTGGCGGCGCTTGGCGGGTCCGTCGACCGGGTCTCGGTCAAATCCCGCGCGGGCCGCCGCGAGGCCGCCTTCCTGGTCCAGCCCTCTGTGCAGTTCCACGAGAACCTTTCGGCCGATTACCTCGTCATCGATGTCGCCGGGCGCGACCGGCCTGGCCTGCTGCATGAGCTGGCGGCGGTGTTTGCCGAAGCGGGCCTTGCGATCCATTCGGCGCATGTCGGTTCGTATGGCGAGCGCGTGTTCGATGCCTTCTATGTCCAGCCGGAAAAGGGGCGCAGGCGCCTTACAAAAGCCCGGCGGGAGGCGTTGAAAGAGCAACTTCTCGCCGTTCTTGCGCGCGAAGACCCCGGAGCGCCGGAAACCCCGGCGCGCCGCCTGCGCCGGTCGCGGGCGGTGGACAGTTTCTGAGACTCCGCCCAAGGGGCCAATTGGTATGAGCCTCGCGCGCAACACCCTGGTGCAGTCCTCGCTGACGCTCGTCAGCCGCCTGCTCGGCTTTGCCCGTGATATCATCCTCGCCGCCAAGATCGGCACCGGCCCGATCGGCGATGCCTGGGCAACCGCGCAGCAATTCCCGAACCTGTTCCGGCGCCTGTTTGCCGAAGGCGCCTTCGCGGCCGCTTTCGTTCCGGCCTATGCTGCCGCGCTCGAGAGCGATGGGCCGGAAGCGGCCCGCGCCATAGCCCAAGAGGCCCTGCGCGTCCTGTTCGCGATCACGGCCGGCCTCACCATCCTGTTCCAGCTGTTCATGCCCTGGGTGCTGCTCCTGGTGCATGGCGGCTATGCCAATGATCCGGAGAATTACGGCCTCGCTGTCCTGCTCACCCGGATCACCATGCCCTATCTCGCATGCATGGCGATTGCGGCGCTGCTGTCCGGCGTCCTGAATTCCGCCGGGCGGTTCATCCTGTCGGCGGGTGCGCCGACCCTGCTCAATCTCTGCCTCATCGCCGCCGGCCTTCTCGGCGATGGCCGCATCGAGACGGCCAGTTTTGCCTCGGTGGGCTTCTTTGTTGCGGGCATTCTCCAGGCCGCGCTCCTCTGGTGGGGGGTCTCGCGCCAGAAGCTGCGCCTCAGCCTGATCGGCTGGCCGCGCCTGACGCCGGGCGTGCGAAAGATCATGGCCCTCGCGGTGCCGGGCATGATTGCGGGCTCCGCCACCCAGCTCAACATCATCGTCAGCCAGTCGCTGGCGAGTTTCGAGGAGAGCGCCAAGTCCTGGCTGTTCAATGCCGACCGGCTCTACCAGCTCCCCCTCGGCCTTGTGGGGGTGGCGGTCGGTGTCGCCATCCTGCCGCGCCTGTCGCGGGCGGCGCGCGCGGGCGATGAGGCGGGCGGGCGCCGGACCATGGATGAGGGCCTCGGCCTGGCCATGGCGCTCACCCTGCCGGCGGCCGCGGCCCTGATGATCGCCCCGGTCTTCCTGATCGAGGCGTTCTTCGTGCGCGGCGCTTTCACCTTTTTCGATGCCCAGCAATCGGGCGCGGCGCTGTTCCATTTCGCCTGGGGCGTGCCGGCCTTCGTGCTGATCAAGGTGCTCGCCCCGCCTTATTTCGCCCGGCAGGACACAAAGACGCCGATGCGCTTTGCGCTGGTCTCCGTGGTCATCAACATCATCGCCGGGGCGGGGCTGTTCCTCGGCCTGAAATCCATGGGCCTGCCGGGCTTCACCGGCCTGGCCGTGGCGACCTCGCTCGCCGCCTGGGCGAATGCCGGCCTGCTCTGGCTCACGCTGGTCCGCCGCGACTGGTACCGGCCCGGCCCGAAACTTGTCTCCGGCCTCATCCGCAGCGCGCTGGCCACGGCCCTGATGTCCGCGCTGGTCGGTGCCCTGCTCTGGCAGCGCGCCCCGATCGAAACGGCCCTTGGCGGCTCAAAGGAAGCCGCTGCCGCCCTGATCGTGTTTGCCGGGGGGGTCTCCTATACGGTTTTCGCCTTCCTGACCGGGGCGCTCCGCCTGTCCGACCTGCGCCAGGTCTTGCGCCGTTGAGCAAACGCGCTAAAGCCGCCCTCGCCATGACTGACACACCTGCGCCCTATTCCGGCCCCCGCCGCGTCTTCTCCGGCATCCAGCCCACCGGGAACCTGCATCTCGGCAATTATCTCGGGGCCCTGAAGAAATTCGCCGACATGCAGGAGGCCGGCTGGGACGGGATATACTGCGTGGTGGACCTGCACGCGATCACCCTGCCGGTCGAGAAGGGCGCGCTGGCCGGCCAGACCCGGCAGATTGCCGCCGCCTTCCTTGCCTGCGGCATCGATCCGGCAAAATCCATTGTCTTCGCCCAGTCTTCCGTGGCCGCCCATACCGAGCTTGCCTGGATCCTCAACTGTGTCGCCCGGATGGGCTGGCTCGAGCGCATGACGCAGTTCAAGGACAAGGCCGGCAAGGACGCCCAGCGCATGTCGGTCGGCCTGTTCGATTATCCGGTGCTGCAGGCCGCAGACATCCTCGCCTACAAGGCGACGCATGTGCCCGTCGGCGAGGACCAGAAACAGCATCTCGAACTCGCCCGCGACATCGCTGACAAGTTCAACCGCGATTTCGAGGCGCCGGGCTTTTTCCCTTTGCCGGAGCCGCTGCATCAGGGCCCCGGCGCGCGGATCATGAGCCTGAAGGATGGCACCCGGAAGATGTCGAAATCCGATCCATCGGATCTCTCGCGCATCAATCTGATCGATGAGGCCGACGCCATCGCTGCCAAGATCCGCAAGGCGAAGACCGATGCCGAGCCCCTGCCGGACAGGGTCGAGGCCTTGAAGGGTCGTCCGGAGGCGGAAAACCTTGTCGGCATCTATGCCGCCCTCTCCGGTGAGACAGCCGAAGCGGTGCTTGCGCGCTTTGCCGGGCAGGGCTTCGGCGCCTTCAAGCCGGCGCTGGCCGATCTCATGGTCGCGCATCTGTCGCCAATCACAGTCCGCTACCGGGACTATCTCTCCGATCCGGGCGAGATTGACCGGACGCTGACGACCGGCGCCGCGCGGGCGGCCGCCATCGCCGCGCCGGTGATGGAAGAGGTGCGCCGGATCGTCGGCTTCTGGGGCGCCTGAAGCCGCGCGCGGCGTCTTGCCCCTTTTCAGGCCCGCCAGACTCAGCCACATATCGCCGCGTCAATGCACAAGGAGTCTCTCATGCCCTGCCTCCCGGTTTCACGGCCTTCGAGCCTGATCCTTGCCATGGCCCTGGCCGTTCTGGCCACCTGCAGTCCGGCTGGGGCGCCGGCGGCTGAGAGCGCAGTGATCGAGGTGCAGGGCGCCTTCCTCATGGAGCCCGCCGGAGGCCGCGACGTGACCAGCGGTGGCTTTGAGGTCACGGTTTCCGGGGCCCCCGTCAGCCTCGTTGCGGCGGAGACGCCGCTCGCCGGGCGCGTTGAGTTGCACACGATGGAAATGGATGATGGCGTGATGCGGATGCGCCAGGTCGAGGCGTTCGAGGTTTCTGAGGACCAGCCCCTCGTGCTCGAACGGGGCGGTAACCACCTCATGGTCTACGGGCTCAGCGAGGATTTCGCGGCGGCGGGCGAAACCGATCTGCTCCTGACCTTCCGGGATTCGGGCGGAAATGAGCAGACTGTAGTCACAACTGCAGAAATCCGGTCCCGGACCGACTGAATTGTGGCATAGGTCTTGCTGAAAATTCATCTAGTCCGGGCCTGTTAATCCCCGTCACGCCGCCGCATAGTGACACAACCGGGGTCCCAGCGGTTCAGAGGTCAAACGCACAGATGGCTGCGGTCGCAAAACTCCCCAAGGCCTATCAGGAAGAAGACGAAGAGCGCGCGACAGGTCCGGCCGGGCCTGCGCACTATGTCGCGCTCGAATATGCCGAGCCCAGCCCGACCTGGATTGCCATCCAGAAAGGCGCCGGCCTGATCCGCAGGGTGTTCGTACTGGCCGTCATACTGGCCATCCTCGGCATCTATCCTGCCCTGACGGTCATGGCGAGCCGGATTGATGACCGTCCGGTTCTGATGGCCGAGAATGAGTGGGCCGTGCCGCATATCGGTCTCGTCATCACCAAGATTGCCCGCGAGACCGAAGGGGCCGGGCTCGCCGCCGACCGTCCGCGCTGGCATCCCCAGGCCTGGCTGACGGCGGTTCCGGCCTGGCAGTCCGCCAGCGCAGCCGCGCTGGGCGAGCATGTCACCCTGCTGGCCAGCTATTCCGGCGGCGAGGAGGGGGAGGATGCCGACCTCGCTGCTGCCGCACGCCTCCTGACCGCCGCCGCCACGCCGGGCGCCGAGCTGCGACCGCGCCTGGTTGCAGCCGCCGAAGCGCTCAACCGCTATGATGCGCGGGTCATCCGGCAGGAAACGGTCCCGCCGGATGCCGATACGGTGCTTCCCGGTGAGCTGGCCCTGTTCCTCAGCTGGGCCGAGGCGAGCCGGCGCGAGATGTCGGACCGGGTCGCGGCCGAGCCTGCCAGCTGGTGGCTTGCCAGCGCAGAGGACGTGCAGGCCGTCTATACCGCCAAGGCAAGGGCCCATGCCGCCCTGGAGCTGTTCCGGCTGAGCCGCCGGCGCGCGCCGGCCCTGCAGTCGAATACCGAGACCATCATCGCGGCCGAGCGCGTCGAAGCGGCCTGGCGCCGCGCGGCCGAGTTCAAGCCGCTGCTCGTCTCCCGCCGCGAGGGTACAGGCCGCTTCCTGCCGAACCATCCAGCGGCCATGGGATTCTTCCTGTCCGAGGCGGAAGCCGCGATGGCGGAGCTGAACGCGCAGCTTCAGAATGCCGGGGCCGAACCCGCCCTGTCGCTCGAAGAAGCGGCCCTGCACGCGGCGCCACCCTTGAACTGACGCGCGCGGCGGTCCATCTCGGGGCAAAGCACGAGGCCCTGATGTTTATCCAGACCGAAGCCACACCGAACCCTGATACGGTGAAATTCCTTCCCGGCCAGCCCGTGGCCGGGGATGCCGGGCCGTTTGACTATCCTGACGCCGCGAGCGCCGGCCCCAGCCTTCTCGCCCGCGCCCTGTTCCAGGTGGAGGGCGTCAGCCGTGTCTTTCTGGGCCATGATTTTGTCAGCATCAGCAAGGAGGCTGGCAAGGACTGGCGGCATGTCAAGCCGATGGTGCTCGCCGCGATAATGGATCACTATATGGCCGGGCTCCCCGTCGTCGATACGGCAGCGGTGGATCCGGAAGCGGTAGGCGCCGATAGGGGCGAGTATACAGGCGAGACGGCTGAAATCGTCCGCGAGATCTGCGAGCTGATCGAAACCCGGGTGCGCCCGGCCGTCGCCCAGGATGGCGGCGACATCACTTTCCAGCGTTTCGATGCCGAGACCGGCATTGTGCATCTGTCCATGCGCGGGGCCTGTGCGGGTTGCCCGTCCTCAACCCTGACCCTCAAGCAGGGCATCGAGAACATGCTGCGCACCTATGTGCCCGAGGTCACCGGCGTCGAAGCAGCGCTCTGATCCCGCACGGTTTCACATCGCCGCCGCCGATCCCTTTTCCCGAAACATCTGCAGGAGTGTATTTTGACTCATCCCGTCAACGACCATGCCCTCGACGTCATTTTCCGTGATGCGCGCAGTCAGAACGGCTTTCTGGCCAAAACCGTTCCGGAAGTCCTGATCCGCGCTGTCTACGATCTCGCCAAGATGGGCCCGACCAGCGCCAATTGTTTCCCCGCCCGTTTCCTCTTCATCTCCAGCCCTGAGGCCAAGGCGCGCCTCGTTCCGCTGATGACCGAAGGCAACCGCGAGAAAACGCAGGCCGCACCCTGGACCGTGATCATGGCGCATGACCTGCACTTTGCTGAGAAGGTGCCGAAGCTCTTCCCCCACAATCCGGGCGCGAAAGACTGGTTCAAGAACAATGCGGAGGAGACCGCC
>DAIRTA010000108.1:0-7460 GCA_036804125.1 Hyphomonas sp. | reverse complement strand
TGGGCATTGGCCTCGATATCGTCCCATTCGCGCTGGGACAGGCAGATCCGTTCGGACATGCGGCTGCCGGTGGGGCGGATCGTGCGGCACCGCACGCGGTCGCCCTCGGACGTGACACCCGTGAGCTGGCCGGCGTCGACCATCTCCTGGCGCTCTGTCTGGGCGTTTGTGGCGCAGGCACCGAGCGTGAGTGTGGCCAGAGAGGCCGACACAAGCAGACAACGGATCACAGGAACCTCCTCACAGGTGATTGGTCGGCCACGCTATTCGACCCGCTGGGCTCTGTCGAGCGCGCCAAAGCCTTTCCGCTTGATTTCCGCGCCGCTCTTTGTCAAACCGGCCCGCGCTGCTCGGAGAGGTGCCGGAGTGGTCGATCGGGGCGGTCTCGAAAACCGTTGAGCGTGCAAGCGTTCCGAGGGTTCGAATCCCTCCCTCTCCGCCAGCTATTTAATAAATTCAATGCGTTAGATAATAAGTGGCTATTTCGGCCAACATAGCGGCCAACATTGAGCCGTGGCTACGCCATCGTCGGCACCCACTACCCCCCCCCAACCGGCCAGGCCTGAGGGTTCGCCGCGAGCTGCTTGGCGTTGGTCCGCCAGGCGTCTTTGCGGGCGCTCGCTGTCTCGGCAGCTGACATCAACCTGCCCGGCGCAACGCCTGCCTCCAGTGCGGCTTTGATGGCGGTCTGATGTGTGCCTTGGAAGTCCTCCCTGTAGCGCACGACCTGGCCGCCGCGTGTGACCTCGTTGTCGATCTGAAGGGACTTGCCGCGCGCTCGAATAGCCATCTGGCTCTCCACGGGTGGGCTGTGAGGGAGAAGGCTGCTACCGGACGGCTCGCCGGGCTCCCTCTCAGAGACCATTTGAGCTCTTTTGTCACTTATATCAGTAGGTTGTGCGGACTTCGGGTCGATCCCATGCACAGCTATAGGCGGGCATGAGCCCTGGCTAATCATCCGTGTGGCTAGCCGCTTTTGACCTGCCAGCATTTTGCCCCTAGGTACAGGCCGAGAAGGCCCCAGCCACGGCGCTGAGAGGTCGAAGCAGGCTGGGCTCCCTTTCCCATCAACCAGCATCTACAGTGGCGCACAGAGTTGGCGACAGGTGTGCATCATGATCCCGGACTATCAGTCTCTGATGAGGCCCGTGCTGGAACTCTCAGCCAAGGGTGAGGTGAAGGTCTCCGAGGCAATTGACCGGCTAGCCAAGGACCTTGCCCTGACGGATGAAGAGCGAGCGGAGATGCTGCCCAGCGGGCGTCAAGCGGTCTTCGCCAACCGAGTTCACTGGGCCAAGACTTATCTGAAGCAGGCCGGTCTCGTTCGCCCTACGCGGCGGGGCTACTTCGTGATCACCGATCAGGGGCGTGAGGTCCTATCACGCTCCGGTGTGGAGCTGAACCGTGCCTACCTGGAGCGCTTCGACGCCTTCCAGGACTTCATCTCCAGGACCGGCAAGGTTGATGATGCACCTGCCTCTCTGAATGGCTCCTGCGGGCAGGTTGTCCAGGAGGACGAGGACACCCCTGATGAACAACTCATGGCGGCTCTGGGCAGGATCAACGACGCCTTGGCTTCGGACCTCTTGGATCGCCTCAGGGCCGCCACACCGGCCTTCTTCGAGACCGTGATCGTGGAACTCCTGTTGGCCATGGGATACGGCGGCGGCGACAAGCAAGCTGGCCGGACCCTGGGCCGTTCAGGGGATGGAGGCGTGGACGGCGTGATTGACCAGGACCCGCTCGGAGTGGACCAGGTGTACGTCCAGGCCAAGCTGTACCGTGAGGGCAATGTTATCGGCTCTGGAGCGATCCGGGACTTCTTCGGGGCGTTGAACCTGCGCAGGGCTCAGAAGGGCATCTTCGTCACGGCCTCGTCCTTCTCCAACGCGGCGGTGGAGACCGCTAATCAGCTTGGGTCTCGGATCGTCCTGATCGACGGCGCAGACTTGGCCCGTCTGATGATCCGTTACGGCGTCGGATGTAGGGTCGAACGGCGCCTCGAACTGATGAAGCTCGACGAGGACTTCTTCACCGAGAGTGAGTGACTGAGGCCAAGTTCAGCTCCCTTTTGAGGACGCTGCGAACGGGATGACGTTCTGAGCTTCCTGACTGAGACCTGCTTCACCTGCGGCAACGCGCTGGACATAGCTCGCCCAGGCGCTCAGAGCGCGGCGCTTCTCGGAGTGTCCCCCGTCAGCACCTATGGCACAGTTTTGGGGTTGTGATTTAAGGAGGATTTGGGTCTCGTCGCAGTGACGAAGGAACGAAGATGAGACCCAAATCCACAAAGCCCAAGGCAACCGCCGAGAGGGTGGTAAAGGACATTCGCCGAGCGACCCGGCGGCACTTCTCCGCAGAAGACAAGATCAGGATCGTGCTGGAAGGCCTGCGCGGCGACGACAGCATTGCCGAGCTATGCCGCAAGGAAGGCATTGCGCAGAGCCTGTATTACACTTGGTCGAAGGAGTTCATGGAGGCTGGCAAGCGCCGGCTTGCCGGTGACACTGTGCGGGCAGCCACCAGTGACGAGGTCAAGGAGTTGCGGCGGGAGTCGCGCGATCTGAAGGAATGCGTGGCCGATCTGACGCTGGAGAACCGTCTGCTCAAAAAAAGCATGATCGCGGATGGGGAGGACGACGCATGAGGTATCCTGCATCCGAGAAGCTGGAGATCATCAGGATCGTCGAGCAGTCGCACCTGCCTGCCAAGCAGACCCTTGATCGGCTGGGTGTCGCGCGCCGGACCTTTTACCGCTGGTATGACCGGTATCTGGAGGGAGGCCCTGAAGCGCTGGAGGACCGGCTATCGGTACCGGGCCGTGTGTGGAACCGTATTCCGCCCGACATCCACGGTCAGATTATCGAACTGGCGCTGGAGCAGTCCGAGCTGAGCCCGCGGGAACTGGCTGTGCGGTTCACTGACGAGACGCGCTACTTCGTGTCTGAGGCTACGGTTTACCGGCTGTTGAAGGCCCATGATCTGATTACCAGCCCAGCCTATGTGGTGATCAAGGCTGCCGATCGCTTCCATACCCAGACGACCCGGGTGAACGAGATGTGGCAGACCGATTTTACCTACTTCAAGATCATCGGATGGGGCTGGATGTATCTGTCGACCGTGCTGGACGATTACTCGCGCTTCATCATCGCCTGGAAGCTGTGCAGCACCATGCGCGCCCAAGACGTCACCGACACGCTGGACATGGCGCTCGCTGCTTCAGGCTGCGACCAGGCTACCGTGATGCACAAACCTAGACTGCTCAGCGACAATGGGCCGAGCTACATCGCTGGCGAGCTCGCCGATTATATCGAAGCGCAGCGTATGAGCCATGTGCGCGGCGCACCGTTCCACCCGCAGACGCAAGGCAAGATCGAGCGCTGGCACCAGACCTTGAAGAACCGCATACTGTTGGAAAACTACTTCCTGCCCGGCGACCTCGAAACGCAGATCGAAGCGTTCGTCGAACATTACAACCACCGGCGCTACCACGAGAGCCTGAACAATGTGACGCCTGCAGACGCCTACTTCGGCAGGGCTCCTGCCATCATCAAACAACGCGAAAGGATCAAACGGCAGACCATCGAACATCGCCGCTTACAACACCAAAAGCACGCCGCCTAATATCAACCAACCAGACGAGGCCGATGCTCCACTAATCTACGATGCCATCTGTGCCAAATGTTCTGACGACGGACAACATGCTGGGGACACATGGCAGCGCGTGGCCGATCAGCTCCGCCCCCGTTGGCCCAAGCTCGCAGATCTGATGGATGCCAGCGAACACGATGTGCTGGCCTACATGGTCTTCCCGCGTCAGCACCGAACCAAGCTGCACAGCACGAACCCGATCGAGCGTCTGAACAAGGAAGTGAAACGCCGCGCCGACGTCGTGGGCATCTTCCCCAACGAGGCATCGATCATGCGTCTGATCGGCGCTGTGCTGTTCGAGCAGAACGACGAATGGCAGACATCAAGCCGCTACATGATGGTCGAGGCCTTCGCCCAGATCGACAGGGACGAGATCGACCCCATTCTCAGCATAACCACGAAAGCCGCCTGATCATGACCTCAGGCCATCTGGGAAATTACACCACCTTGACGGACGCTACCTTTCATATGGCACCAAGGCGGGCTGCGTGAGCCCTGACGCTTCTCGTGCCTCCGCAGGCGTTCGGTAGCCGATGGCGCTATCCGGACGGCGTGTGCAGGCGGTGTGCAACCGTGCGGCCTGTTGCGCTGTCGCATTAACTGTGCGATAACCAAATCACTAGATCCGTGCTTCGGGCAATTTCGTCTGGTTCTTGAATGAAGGGGGAGGGGTATGATCAAAGTTTTCATAATGGGGGTGTCCGCTTTAGCGATTGTGGCGGGCGGCGGTTCGATTGCCAATGCGCAGTCGAATGAACAGCTTCGCCGTGATTTGCAGGAAGCGCGCGAGCGGATTCGCCTGCTTGAGCAATTTCAGAACCGGGGCGACCTTCCGCCGGTCTCCGGAGACGGAGTTTGCTACTCGCGCGTGCTTGTTCCGCCATCGCCTCGAACTTTGACCGAGACAATCACAGTCTCAGAGGCGAGAAGAGAAACGCGCATAATACCGGCCGTGTATGATACGGTTTCCGAGCGCGTCGTCCTGGAGCCGCAGCGCACAGTCCGGCGCGTGATTCCCGCCCAGTTTGATACCGTAACAGAACGGGTTCTGATCGAGCCCGAGCGTGTCGAGCGGCGTGTCATTCCCGCGCAATTCAGAACGGTCACCGAAACTGTTGTTGTTAGCGACGCGTTCTCCGAGCCCGTCGTCCGCCCGGCGGTGTATGAGGAATACACTGAACAGGTGCTGGTACGCGAAGCATACTTCACGTGGCAGCCTGCCGAGCCGCTTTTCCGGGCGGCGCAGTCAGATGCGGCGAGCGCTGGAGACTTTGCTCGCCGTAATTTTGATGCCTCCGACCTGAGGGAGCTTCCGACTGGCGAAATCCTTTGCCGCGTTGAAGTGCCGGCGCAGTATGAGACCATCACCCGTACGCGCCTGGTCCAACCTGAGAGGATCGAGTACCGGACTGCTGATGGGCGCTTCTCCCCGAATCCAGTTGAGATTGGGGGCATGACACGCGACGTGACCCGTCAAGTTGAGGTTGAGCCCGAGCGGGTGGTTGAGCAAGTTATTCCGGCGGTTTATGAAACGGTCACGCGAACCGTCGAGGTCGAGCCAGAGCGCGTGGTGGAAGAGATCATTCCCGCTCAATTCGACACCGTTCAGCGGCGCGTTTTGGTGAGCCCGGCGCGCGAAGAGCAAGAAACCGTGCCGGCGGAGACCAGGACCATTACACGGACTGTGTTTGATGGAGACAGCCAGTTTAACTGGCGCGAGGTTCTGTGTGAAATCAACACGACGCCTGAGGCCATTCGCACCATCCAGCTTGCGCTGAGGGATCAGGGCTTTAATCCCGGCCCGATTGATGGAGTTTTCGATCAGCAAACCTACAGCGCCATGGTTGCCTATCAGAACGCCAATAATCTTCCCGAGGGCAATCTGACGCGGGACTTTGTGGAGCACCTTGGTGTTCCGTGGGAGCCACTGACTGTAAACTTCTACGGCCAGTTGCGTCGCTAGAAATTCGACGCTTCAAGGCGTTGAATGGAAAAACGCCGGCCAGCACAGGCCGGCGTTTTTTCGTATGCGCAGGAATTCACGTAATATTAACTTTGATTGCAGACGCTGCGAGCTTACCGAGGTGAGTGAGTGGGATGCTGTCAACATACCGTAAAGTACCAGCATTCGACAATGTGCTTTGCATATCTGTCGTAGCCGTATTGCTTGGCGCGTGCAGTGCAATGGGCAGTGATAGGGAGCGAGCCCCAGCGCCAATCGTAAGCCCGATGAGCGATATTCGCACGGCGTCGACTATTGAGCCTGCTCCAGCGGTGTCCCTATCGAACGCTATGGCGGAAACAGGTTCAATCAACTCGCCTTCCTCAGCGCCTGTCCATATCGTCGCCGCAGGCGAAAACCTGTTCCGCATAGCCTTGAATAACGGGCTCACAACCGCGCAACTAGCCGCGCTTAACGATCTTCAAGAACCGTATACTATTTTTCCGGGCCAGGAGCTTCGTATTGGCGCGTCGACGGCGGAGCAGCGGCCAGAAGACGACGCGTCTCAGTTCCGAATGAGGCCGATTGCACAGACTGGACCGCTTCAGCCCTCCGCAAGCCTTTTGAGGTCTGCCGAGCACCGTATGGATGTACCCGGTGCTCCATCTTTCCTATGGCCCGCCCGAGGACGCGTTATTGCGCGGGATCGCGCCCTGGCTACAGGCGGCGTCGTCCCTGGCTGGACGATTGCCGTGGAGGCGGGAGCCTCGATTCACGCTGCTGCTGATGGCGAAGTCTTGTATGCTGGAAGCGGTGTGGAGGGGTTTGGCAATCTTCTGCTGTTGAGCCATGGGGGAAATTGGGTGACCGCTTACGGGCATAATGAGCGCCTGCTTGTGGAGCGAGGCGTCCGCGTGAACGCAGGAGATCGCGTAGCGATAGCCCAGGATCCGCGACGGGGCCGGAGCGCCGAGATATATTTCGAAATCCGTAATGGTGTTACACCCATTGATCCAGGCCAGTTTCTTGGTCCGACCGTTACGGCAAACGCCAGTCTGAGCCGGCAGGCTTCTGTTGAAGGTGCGGATTGAGGGTGGTTGGTGACCTGGCTTGTAAAACTCGCCGCCGCCGCATGCAGCAGACTGATAGCCACCGCTTGGATAGCAGGCGTCTTGGCAGCCCCGGCGCTGTCTCAGGTCTATGACGCGGAGATCTACGCCGTCTATTTCCGCAGCGATTCCTGCCCGAACTGCCTTATTCTGGACCCCGAGCTTGAGAGCGCACGCACAGCCACCGCCGATCTTGCCATACGGCATCTAACGGTCGATATCGACGCACCATCGGACGAATACTACCGGGCTTTATTCTCATTGATGGATAGTGGGCTTACTGATTTTTACAATGCCTATCTCGGGCTTACGGGAGTCGTCTTTCTTGTTGATCCTGCCACGCGCTTGCCAGTTGACTGTCTGACGCGTCGCGAAGATGCGGCCGGCCTCAGCAGCCGCATGAGAAGCGCGCTGAGGCGGGTGCGCGAACCTGAAACGTCAGTTCATGGGGACATCTTCGAGAGCCGATGCCCCAGGCCGCTGCGCCGTCTCCCCAGTGGCGAAATGTACGGCCAAGACTAGAGTGCAATCTTAAAAAGTGGGAATCGGTTTTCGGATCAATGGCGCTCAAGCTCATAGACGGGGAGCGGAGCCCTCCGACGAGCTCGAGCGACCGGCGCCCTGCACGGGGTGCGCGCCCAGGGCGGGCGCATGCGCCTGTGGCTGTTGTCCGATGTGATGCGGGAGTCGGCGCTTGCCAGCCTCCATGAACTCCTTCGACCAAGTGTAATAAAGGCTCTGGGCAATGCCTTCCTTGC
>DAIRTA010000107.1:0-7521 GCA_036804125.1 Hyphomonas sp. | reverse complement strand
ACGCTGAAGCTCTTTCCGCGCGTGCAGCGGGCTTCGGCCTGGGTCATCTGTGCGTCTGCGGAAGATGTCGTCAGGCTGCTCGCTTCGGTTCAGGGCAAGGCCGGCGACTCCGTCACGAGCTTCGAGATGATCCCGGCAAACGCTGTGGCCATGGTGTGCGCCGACATTCCGGACACGCGCGACCCGCTGCCGTCGAACGCCGCCTGGCGCGTGCTGATCGAGATCTCCCAGCCGGATCAGGCCCATGCCCGGGCGCTGCTGGAAACCGCGCTGGAAGCCTCCGCCGAGGCGGGCCTGATCGAGGACGCCGTGATCGCGGCGAGCGAGACACAGGCGAAAAGCTTCTGGCATATCCGCGAATCGATCCCGCTCTCCAAACGCGCCTATGGCAGCGCGCTCAACCAGGACATCTCGGTTGCGGTGAGCCGGATCCCGGATTTCATGGACGCGTGCAACACGGCCGTGAGGGAGGTATTCCCGGCCGCCGATTTCGTCATTTTCGGCCATGTCGGCGACGGCAACCTGCACTATTCCGTGGTTGAACCTGCAGGCACCGCCGCGCCGCAACTAAAAGCGCATGAAGCCGCCATCACCGGCGCCGTGTTTGGCAAGGTGATGGAGTTTGGCGGCTCGATCTCGGCTGAGCATGGCGTCGGGCGGCTGAAACGCGATGTGCTGGAGCGCCTCCGTCCGCCCGCGGGAACCGATACCATGCGGGCGATCAAGCGCGCGCTTGACCCGCTCGGCATCATGAATCCGGGCCGCGTTGTCAGCGTCTGAGCGGCGGGAATTAACCTTCCGCTAACCAAACTTTCCGAAAGCCTAACCAGCCGCAGAATGCGACAGGGACGCCGGGAATGGTCGCTTATACTGACCTTCGCAACCACAAGCTATTCTCCGAGGCGGAGAAAGACTGGACCTCGCGCCGGCTGCTCGACCTGCGTGCGCAGCTTGCCGCGCCCCAGCCGACCGGGGTACCGAGGCGCACGAAGGATGCAACGCTGATCATCGGCACCTGGAATATCCGGGACTTTGACAACAACAAATTCCGCCATGGGCCGCGCCGCCGGGAGAGCCTGCATTATATCGCGGAGATTCTCTCTGCCTTCGATGTCTGCGCCCTGCAGGAGGTCAATGAGGATGTCGGGCCGCTGCGCGAGGTGATCCGCCTGATGGGTCCGGGCTGGGAGTTCATCGCGACGGACATGACGACGGGCTCTTCCGGAAACCGCGAGCGGATGGCTTATGTCTATGACAGCCGGAAGGTCCGTTTCCGGAATATCGCGGGGCAAATCGTGCTTCCCAAGCATGCGCTGCTTCCGGGTGAAGAGCAGTTTGCGCGGACACCCTTCATGGTCAGCTTCGAGGCAGGCTGGTTTCATTTCTCACTGTGCACAGTGCACATCTATTTCGGCGAGGCCTCACGGAATTCGGATGGCTATGCGCGCCGGGTCGCGGAGATCGATTACATCGCCCGCGAAATGGCCAGCCGGGCGGACCGCGAAGATGAAAACTATATCCTGCTGGGCGATTTCAACATCAAGAATCCCGTGGACGAAACCATGGAGAGCCTGCGCCGGGCAGGCTTTACCCTGCCGCCGGAACTCTTCCCGTCGAACCTGCTTGGCAACAAGTTCTACGACCAGATTGCCTTCCGGACACGCCCTGATGAGCTGACCTTTGTCTCGGCTGGCGTCTTCGACTGGTCGCAGTCGCTGTTCAAGCCGGAGCATTATGATCACTATGCGCCCGTTCTGCCACGCCGCCACCGTGACCTCGGGCCGGATGGCCGGCCGACCGACAGGGGGCGCGACCGCGACTACTATATCCAACGCTGGCGCACCTGGCAGATGTCGGACCACCTGCCGCTGTGGGTGGAGCTGGCGATCGACTTCTCCGATGCGCACCTGATGAACAATCTCGATCCGGAATTCGAACAGCGCGACGTCCCGGCGCAGGTCGAATTCGATGAGGACGGCGAGGCGGCCGATGGCGCGCCCCAGCCCGCAGAGCCCGAGCGCAAGGGACGCCGGCGCCGCCGTGTGCCCCGTGTTGCCCCTGCGGAAAAAACCGGCATTCTGGCCCCGGCCCAGCCGCTCACCCTGCGCGAAGCCGGGCGGATCTTCTGGTGGGTGATGACCGGCGGCGCCGACCGGCTGCGGCGCGCCCGCCGCGAGCAACGCAGGGCGGAAAAATCCCGGAAGGCAAAATAGGCGGCGCCTATAATCCGTGCAGGATCATTTCGGCCGCGCGCCAGAGCGGCGCCGTAACCGCATTGATGACGGCGTGACGCGGGTGCCCTTCTGCGGAAGGGGAGGGCGAGCCGGTGACCGCGAAGGCAAACTCCGCATCCAGCGCGGGCACACGGAAGCTCGCCGCATAGAGGCCGAACGCTTCGCCATGATGGCCGACAAGGGCAAGGCCCGGGATCGGCGAGCGGGCGGCCTCATGATGCTGGGGCCCTTCGCCATAGGCCTCGAAATAGCCCTGATCCGTGTTGCCATTGCCGGCCTGCGGATCATGGCGCCATGTGATGCGAGAGGCGCGCGGATGTTGTGCCGCCGCGCGGGACAGACGAGCCGCCTCAGCAAGGCTCGCCCGCAGCCCGCCCTGCGGCGCGAAGAGCGTTCCGTTCGTTCCCGGAAGATAGGCGTCTGGATCATAATCCTCCGGCGCCCTCAGAAAGGGCTTGGTTCCGGCGAGCACAGCCGGACCATCGGTTTGCGGGGTCCAGAGGCCGGCGATGCTGCGATAGAGCGTCGCTCCCGTTTGCCGCGCCTCGGGGCTGACACCGGCCCAGTTGAACCCGCCGGTGATGCCGAGCGGGGCGAGCACCCGGGAGCGGGCGAGCCTGTCGAACCGCTCTCCGGATATCCGCTCCATGACGGTGGCGGCAAGACCGTAGCCGAGATTGGCATATTCGAAACCTGCGCCCGGTGGCCCGAAAGCCGGATCGCGCCACATGGCGGGGCTGAAGGCATCTTCCATGGCCCCGGGCGCATCGACCCAGTAGACATCCGGATCGGCAAGCCCGCCGGTATGGCTGAGAAGCTGGCCCGTCCTTATCGGGGTATCCGGATAGTCCGGGTGCCGCAGGCCAGGGGAAAACCAATTCTCAAGCGGCGCATCCAGCTCAAGCGCGCCTTCATCAGCCAAGGCATGAGCCGTCAGCGCGGTTGCCAGTTTCGATATTGAGGCAAGGCGCATCTTCGTATCGGCCGTGAAGGCCACGGGGTCCGCCTCACCGCCCGCGCCTTGCGCGAGGCCTGCGGCATGCGCGAAGGCCCGTTGCCCGGACTGATAGACCACGAGACCTGCTGCAGGCGCCGCCCCGTCTTCTATGAGACTGTCGATCAACCCCCGGGCTGTCTCCTCACGCCCTTCAGCACGCTGCGTGGCGCAACCGGCCAGCATCAGCGCGCCGGAGCACGCGAGAAGCGTTCGCCGGGACCATCCGTGCCGGCTCATCCGCGCCGCCCGAACAGACGCTCGATGTCGGCGAGTTTCAGCTCGACATAGGTTGGCCGGCCATGATTGCACTGGCCGGAATGCGGCGTGGCCTCCATCTGCCGCAGGAGGGCATTCATCTCTTCGCCGTTCAGCCGCCGGCCGGCGCGAATGGACGACCGGCAGGCCATGTTGCCCATGACCTCTTCGAAGCGTTCCTTCAGCGCGAGGCCGGATTCATATTCGGCAAGGTCATCCGCAAGGTCTTTCAGGAGCCCCGCCGTATCCATCTCACCGAACAGGGCGGGCGTCGCCCGCACGCAGATGGCGCCCGGCCCGAAGGATTCGATATCAAGGCCGAGAGCAGCGAATTCCCCGGCGCGCTCGAGCAGGCGATCTGTTTCTTCCGGCGAAAGCTCGACGATGTCCGGGATCAGGAGCGCCTGGCGCGCAACACCGCCCGCCGCCATCTGTCGCTTCATGGCCTCATAGACGAGCCGCTCATGCGCCGCATGCTGATCAACGATGACAATTCCGTCTTCCGTCTGGGCGATGATATAGGTCTCGTGCAGCTGCGCGCGGACTGCACCAAGAGGGAAAGCCGGGGCATGCTGGCCTTGCGGCGGATCAGGCTGCGGCTCCATGCGTGAGGCGGGCGCCGGCAGGGCGCCGGGCTCGTAGGGCGCAGCCGCTTCAGAGACCTGGCGCGAGGGGGGCATGGCCGGCCGGTTTTCCGGGCGCTGCCAGAGCAGGCCCGTGATGGCCGGTTCCGGACGCGCCGCTGCAAGGGCCGCCGAGGCGACACTGGTCGAAGCGCGGTGCCCGGCCCCTGCAAGGGCATGGCGCAGCGCCCCGATCATCAGGCCACGAATGGAGCCGGCATCACGGAAGCGCACCTCCGTCTTGGCCGGGTGGACGTTGACATCAACGCCTTCGGTATCAAGATCGAGGAACAGGGCGACCATCGGGTGACGGTCCCTTGCGAGGAAATCCTGATAGGCCGCACGCACAACGCCTGTCAGCATACGGTCTTTTACCGGCCTTCCGTTGACGAACAGGAACTGCATCGCCGCATTGCCGCGATTGAGCGTTGGTAGTCCCGCAAAACCTGACAGCTGTGCGCCGTCGCGCGTAGTATCGAGGGCTACGGCATTCTCGGCGAATTCCCGGCCCATGATCGCGCCGAGGCGTTTCAGCCGCCCGGCCTCGCCAGAAGGCTCTGCCGGATAGCGCAGGACCTGTCGCGCTTCGCTCTCGAGGCTGAAGGCAATTTCCGGATTGGCCATGGCCAGGCGCTTCACCGTATCGGTAATGGCAAGCATCTCAGAGCGCTCGCCGCGCATGAATTTGAGGCGCGCCGGCGTGGCATAGAAGAGATCCTTGACCTCTATCCGTGTGCCGGTGTCGCTGCGGCCGGTAAACGCCGCTGGGCGGGGCCCGTCCAGGCGGCCGGCCTCTGAGACAATTTCCGCGGCGTCTTCCCCGGGCGCGCGCGAGAGGATCCGCATCCGGCTGACCGAGGCGATGGACGGCAAGGCCTCGCCGCGAAAACCCATCGTGCGGATGTTCAGAAGGTCCACATCGCCCTGCCTGTCGGGCTTCAGCTTGGATGTGGCATGCCGGTCCAGCGCAATCGCCAGCTCGTCCGGAGCGAGGCCGCAGCCATCATCCTCCACGACGATCCGCGCAAGCCCGGCGCCCTCGACCGTAATCGAGATATTCTGCGCGCCAGCATCAAGCGCGTTTTCCACAAGCTCCTTGATGGCCGCTGCCGGACGCTCGACGACTTCGCCCGCCGCAATGCGGTTGACGATCTCCGGCGGCAGGCGGCGGATGACGGGGCGGGCGGGCAGCGAATCGGGCATCTGGCCAGCCACTTTAGCGTTTCTGGCGCGGGCTGTCGCGCCTCTGGTTTCAGGGGGCGGCCAGCAGGGTCGTGCGCTCGGGCTCTTCGGGCACGTGTATGGGTATGGGCAGGTTGATCTCGGCGAAGAGGTCCTCTTCGCTGATCTCGAACGCGACCTCGACATGCTCGCCCGCGGCGTGGACCCGCAAGGTATATTGGCCCGGCGCGAGTTGTTCGAAGCCGAACTGGCCGAAAGACGCGGTCAGGATCGAGGCCGACTCACCGCCGTCTTGAGGAACGAGATGCACCCATTCGCCCTCCAGGCGGCGTTCGCCCCTGTCCAACTGGCCGTTTGCGTTCTCATCCACAAACAGCGCGCCCCGAACCTGGCCGGAGGCAATGACCGGAATATCGAGGGTCGTGATCCGGCCTTCACCCACAGTGGCCCGGGCGCTGTACTCACCGCCGATCATCAGTCCGAGCGGCAGCGAGCGCTTGTCGATCTGGATCTCGTAGAGCCCGGTCTTGAGATTCTGGATGGTGTAATGGCCGCTGTTATCGGCCGTGAGCGCGAGCGGCGTGCCCGCCAGGCGCAGGCTCACACCGGGAATACCCGGCTCGTCCGGCTGACGGATACCGTCGCGGTTGCGATCATAGAAGGCCCGGCCCTTGAGAACCCCCGTTCCGGTTTTCGGGGCGGTGTGCCGGCGCGGCTCATTGAAATGCAGGGTGCCGCGCAGCGCGACCGAGAGATCCGTTCGGCTGTCAAAGTCGGTCGAAAATACGCCCTGAAGCTGGACCGAGCGCGTGAGACGCAGGCTGCCAACAAGATTGCCGAAAAAGCGGGAGGCATTCTCGCTTTCATCGAAGGCATTGAGCGCCGAGACCTGACCCCGCAGCCGGAAGCGATCGCCGAAAGCCAGCCCGGAATCCCCGCTGAGATTAGCGCCGAGGGCGGCGCGGGTGGAATCCGGTGTCCAGACGCCCGAAACCGTCGGGCCGAGGCTGAGAGAGGCAGAATTGCTGAACGACCGCTTCCATCCCGGCAGGATGGCCGAGCCCAGGATCCGCTGGCGGATATGCCCGGTTTCGTCTTCCTCGGCTGAATAACTCGCCGTCAGCGCGCCCCAATCAAAAGACTGGAACAGTCGCGCGGCAAAGGCCGCCTGATCGAATGAGACGCCGCCTGTTTCGGTGCGGGTCTGGCTGAGTGTTGCAGACAGATCCGGCCCGGCCCGGCCGATGCGCGTATTCACCGCACCGCTCAGCGAATAACTGTCGCTCGCCGCCGGCCCGCCTGTGCGCACCCAGCCGGCTCGCAGGCCTCCTGCCAGATGGT
Organism: Hyphomonas sp.; assembly: GCA_036804125.1. GTDB lineage: Bacteria > Pseudomonadota > Alphaproteobacteria > Caulobacterales > Hyphomonadaceae > Hyphomonas. The sequence goes on along the minus strand of DAIRTA010000107.1, from coordinate 889 downwards.
TGAACGGCCCGGCCGCTTCGCGGGCAAACCAGCTGAGCGCTGCGGTGCCCGCTGTCCGGTCGCCCGTCTCCTCCACGCCGCTGGCGTCGGCAAAGGCCGCGCCATCATGGCTGAGAATGGTCTGGACGAAGGCGTTTTCCGCCAGACGGAAACGGGCCTCGCCGCGCGCACGCAAATCGAGATCGGCTGCGCCAGCCGCTTCAAACGCACCGATATCAGCGATCAGGCTCGCGGACTCGATTCCCAGCGGCGCGCCGGGTCCGAACGCAACCTCCCTGCGCCCGCCGGCGACAAGCCGCGTGGGCCCGCGATCCCCGGTTGCGAGGGCGACGCCATACTCGGCATCGCCGCCTGGGTCGATGAAACGGACCCCGCCGGCAAAACCGGCAAATTCGGGCTGTGACGCACCGTTGCCCACAGGCTTCGCGCCGGTCAGCGGCACGCCTGCCGCAATCGCCATGAGGGTGCCGGAATTGAGCTGCCGGCGATAGGCTGCCCCGCGCAGACGGGCCGTGTCGGTACCGGCCGTCTCGCGGAAGCGGCCGTTATAGTCGCCCAAGCTTCCCTGCCAGCCCTCCATGGCCTGAACATCAACGGACATCCAGCGCGGCGTGAGCAGGCGGGTATCATCAAGGCCGCCAACGGTCTCGAGTGTGGCAACGGTGTTATAGCGATTGACGCGGCTGTAGAGCTCGAAGCTGAGCGGCCCGCGATCGGAAAGCTGGAAATCGAGGCGCTCCGGGGTGAACGGTGTGCGCGCAGCTTCATCGTCCACGCGCTCTCCGGGCAGGGCAAGGCTGGAGAGCCGGGCATCGAGGGTAACGTCGATACGGTTCGAGCCCGGCCGGAGACGGATATTTGCCCCGGTCAGGGTTTCCACCGCCGTTGA
>DAIRTA010000106.1:0-7596 GCA_036804125.1 Hyphomonas sp. | reverse complement strand
AGAGATTGGGCGCATCCGCCAGGCTGATGCCATAGGGCACCGAGACATTGCGCATCACGCTGAAGACGGCTGCGGCCGCCGTGCGCGGATGGTCGCTCTGCGTGACGGCATCGATATAGAAGCTGGCACGGACGAAGCGGTCTGACGCGCGGTTGGTCCCCGGCAGGAAGCTGCGGGGGTCGACGGCGCTCCAATAGCTCTTGATGGCGAGCTGCTCCTCGAAGGCGGGCTCATTCGTCATCACCCGGTAATCCCGGCTGTGATGGATGCGCAGCTCGCCCTCAACCCATTCCAGGATGGCGCTGTCGCCGGTCGCGTCCGACAGGGACAGGTGCAGCGGCGCGAGGCTGCCCGGACGGCCCGGCACCTCGCCGCTGACCACATGCAGAGGATTCTCGCGGGCATGGGCAACGGCCTCGGCGACCGTCGCGAACTGGTCGAGATAATACTGCGCCCAGATCGACAGCGACATGCGCGGCGTGACCCCGTCATCCTCCGGATACTGAGAGTTGGCAAGCCAGAGGAGGTTGGCATTCAGCCCGGCCTCGTTCATGCCGTCGACAGTGGAGATCTCATAGCCCGACACGATCAGGCTGCCATAGCGCGAGACCCATTCCACCGACCGTGGCCCGGCCGCGCTGTGGCGCGTCATCCCGCGCGGAAAGATCCACAGATTACTGATGATCGGATCCTTGAAGTCAAAGGTGCGTCCGGTGAGCACCCGGTTGTCCGGCCCGATATAGACCGCCCGCGTGCACGCGTCCGAAATGGGGGCAAAGGCGATAGCAAGGGCCGAAAGCCCGAGGGCGAGGCGCGAGGTGAGGGTCATGGGGACAGTCTCCTATGGCCGGGCGCCCTGCCGGCGCGGCGGGGCGCGTTCCTGTTACGGTGTATCAGCCAACCATAAAGGTCGTGCGACAGGAGGATGGTCAAGCCGCAATCTGGCCGTTTGCCGGGATTCCCGGCCGGGCCGGCACCGCGCGGCCTGTTTTATGGGTGTGATCGCCATTGTCGCGCCTTTTGTCTGACCTAATTCTGTTCTACTACCGGGTGAGGACACGGTGCGCGGTCGCGCGCCGAACCGGAGATAAAGGGGAAACATACATGAAAACGTACCAAGCTATGCTTACGGCACTGGCTCCGCTCATGCTGGCGGGTTGTGCGGGCCTGACCGATACGGCCAGCGCGCCTGCGAGCCTCACCGAGGTGGAGAGCCCGCCGCAGCTCCTGTTCAACTCCGTCATGAGCTGCAGTGGCGAGACCGCCGAGATCGGCGTGGCCAATGACCAGAACATCCTGCGCGCCGGCGGGCGCGACTATGTGCTGGAGCCGGTCGAGACGGCCTCGGGCGCGAAATATGTGGCCGTGGGCGATCCGGAGACCTCGTTCTGGAGCAAGGGCGAAGGCGGCACGCTGACCGTCGCGGGCGTCAGCTATCCCGATTGTGTCCTCACCGGCGGTTATGCCTATGAGGTGGCCGAGACGGCCGAGCCGGCCGCGCTGCCGCCGGGCCTTTGGCGGGCGCAGGGCAATGAGCCGGGCTGGGTGCTGACCCTGGACGGCGAGATGATGGCCCTGAACTATAATTATGGCGCGGGATCGGTAACCCTGCCGCAGCCCGAAGCGGCCGACATTGATGGCGGCATGCAGTGGACGTCAGAAGGCGGCGCCATGGTGGTGACCGCGATCAAGAGCCTGTGCGCCGACAACATGACCGGCATGCCCTATCCGGCCATCGTGACGGTGGACTATGACGGCCAGACCTTCCGCGGCTGCGGCGGCAGCCCGAAATCCCTGCTGGCCGGCGACTGGACGATCAGGAGCATCAATGGTGAGGCGGTAATCGCAGACTCCGGCGCCTCGATGACGTTCGATGCAAATGCCGAGCAGATCAGCGCGACAGCCGGCTGCAATATGATCGGCGCGCCCTTCCTGCTCACCGGCGAGAGCCTGACCTTCGGCCCGGCGCGATCCTCGATGATGGCCTGCGATGATCCGCTGATGGCCCAGGAGCGGGCGCTGGTGGATACGCTCGGCGCGGTATCGGCCTTCAGCATTGGAGACGATGGCGCCTTGACCCTGAGCGGAGCCGGCGGGACAATCACCGCGCAGCGCTGAGGTCCGTCACCTGAAGCGCCCGATCAGGAGGGAGAGCAGGTATGGTCCGTTTCATTCAGGTCCCCATGGCACTCGGCGCACTGGCTGCGGCGGCAGGCCTGTCGGCCTGTGCCTACCTGCCTTTGCAGCCGGGCGCTTCGCCTCCGGCGATTGCCGGGCTCGCCGCCGAGCCGGCCGCGCCGCGCCAGCCGGTGATGGCCGACATCGTGATGCGGGCCCGGATCGCCCTGCCGGAGGACGCCACCATTGAAGCGAGCGTCAGCGATGCGGCCAACGGGGACGTGCTGGAGGTTTCGCAGCTGGAGCTTGCCGGGCGGCAATTGCCGGTGCAGCTGGCGATGAGCGTGCCGCTGGATACGGTCGAGCCGGGAACGCCTTTCAGTTTCGAGGCGCGGATTACCCGTGAGGGCGACACGCTTTATGTCAGCGAGCCGAGGATCTTTGAAGCGGGTTTCGGCCTGGTGGCGCTCGGCGAGATCGAGGTGCTGCCATATGAGGCCGAGGCGGCCTTCACCGCGCGCGGGCATGAGCCGGGCTGGATGCTGCGGATCGGGGCGGAGACGATGGACCTCCTGTTCGATTACGGCCAGGGGCGGTTATCGGTGGCCACACCAGAGCCGGAAGCGATTGAAGGCGGGGCGCGCTATGTGGCGGGCAGCGGGCTGGTTTCGGCGACAGTGCTCGATACGCTTTGCAGCGATGCGGCAACGGGCTTGCCATATCCGTCGACCGTCACGGTCAGCCTCGGTGAGCGCAGCCTGACGGGCTGCGGCGGCGAACCGGAGACGCTGATCGCGGGCGATCCCTGGCGGGTGGAGACGATCGGCGCGGCCGACATCATCGCCGATGTGCCGGTGACGATCCAGTTCGACGGCGAGGGGCAGGCCGGTGGGCGCGGCGGCTGCAACAGCTATGGCGCAGGCTATACGATTTCGGGCGAGGGCATCCGTTTCGGGCCGGTGCGCTCGACGCTGATGGCCTGTTCCGAGGATGTGATGGATCAGGAGCGGGCGCTGATCGATGCGCTGGAGGGCGTGACGGAGTTCGGGATCGATGACACCGGCGCGCTGGTGCTGACCGGATCCGGGGAGCGGATCACGGCCCGGCGCTGAGCAGCTCCATCAGCCTGCAGATTGTTCCGGCAGGGGCAAGCCGCGCTCAACGAGGGCGGCATACCCGTCCTCCGCCGTCTCGGCATAGCAGAACAGTCCGAGATCCTCTGCATTGATGGTTCCGGCTTCGACAAGGGCATCGAAATTGATGATCCGCCGCCAGAAGGCCTCGCCGAACAGGAGGACCGGCAGGCGCGGGGCCTTGCGTGTCTGGAGCAGGGTGAGCAGTTCGAACAGCTCATCCAGCGTGCCGAAACCGCCGGGGAAGACGGCAAGGGCATTGGCGCGCATGGCGAGATGCATCTTGCGCATGGCGAAATAGTGGAAATTGAAGGTCAGCTCAGGCGTGGAATGCCGGTTCGGCTCCTGCTCGAAAGGCAGGCGGATATTGAAGCCGATGGTGACAGCGCCGGCGTCGCGCGCGCCGCGATTGGCCGCTTCCATGATGCCGGGCCCGCCACCCGTGGCGATGACATTGTCGCGCAGGCCATCGCGGGCCTGCAATGCGCCGGCGCGCTCGGAGACGATGTGGGCGAATTCGCGCGCCACGCCATACCAGGGCGCCAGCGCGCTGAGTTGTCCGAGCCGGGCCCTGTCGGCCTTGCTGCGGGCATTCTGTTGCAGGACCGCGAGTTCTTCCGGAGACGGAACACGCGCGCTGCCGAACACGACGATGGTCGAGCGCACGCCCCAGTCGCGCAGGATCAGCTCCGCCTTGGAATATTCCATGCCGAAGCGGAAGCCGCGCATCTCGTCGCGCAGCAGGAATTCGGTGTCCTCCACCGGCAGGACATAGCTGCGATGGTCGCGCGGGTGGGGGGTGTCCTCATCCATTCCTGTCTCGCCTTGTCTGGTCCTTCCAGCAGGCATAGCCCTGCCCGCCGGGAAGGGCCAGCCCTGCCAAGGCAGCCGGAAAGGCTCAGAGACGCAGGGAAACACCCGCGAGGATTTCCCGCGGCTTGCCGGGTCGCACGCCGGCCGGCAGGCGGGAGGCGACATAGGTTTCGTCAAACAGGTTCTCGGCCTGGATTTTCAGGCGGATATTGTCCGTCACGTCCCAATAGGCGGCAGCGTCCGTGACCCAGCGCGACCCGATGAGGTCGGTGGCCGGGATCGCGCCGCGTCCGGCAAAGGCGCGCTGGTCGTCCTGATAGTGCGTGGACAGGGTGAGGCCGAACGGGCCGGATTCGATCCCGCCGCGCAGGGTCAGCTGGTGTTCGGAGATGTAGGGCAGCTGGTCGCCGGCGGTGACATTGCCCCAGGGGCCGAAACTGCTGACGAAGGAGGTTTTGAACTCGGCATCGCTCCAGGTGTAGACGAGCTGCAGCGGCAGCCGGACATCGCTGAGCCCGAGGGCTTCGGCGGCGTCCCAGCCGGCCGAGACTTCCAGGCCCATGACATCGACCTCGCCGCCATTGAACTGGTCTCCGATCTGGCAGCCGGCGCCAGTCGAGGCCGTGCAGGTGCCAACTAGGTTCGAATAGGCGTTGAGATAGGCGATGGCCTCGACGTTGAAGTGGCCGCGGTTGAAGCGTGCGCCGGCCTCATAATTCCATGACCGCTCGGCATCGGCATTGGTCACGCCGGGCGCCTGGGGCGCGTAGCCGCGATGCACGCCCGCCAGCAGGCTGAGCTCATCAGAGACCCGGTAGAGGGCGGTCGCGGCCGGGATGACGACGCTGTCCCCGGTCTCCCTCACGCGCGTCGGGCCTGCGGCGCGGGACGGGTCAGCGGTGGAATAGTCCGTACGCTTCAGGTCGAAATCCTCAAAACGCAGGCCGCCGGTGAGCTGGAGCTGGCCGATCGTGATGCGGTCCTCGATGAACACCGAGAGGGCCTCGGCCGAGCCGATACGGTTGTCCTGGCTGCCGGCGGCGCCGGACGCGGTCAGCAGCATCTGGCCATTGAAAAGGCGGAAGGAGTCATCCTTCTGGAAGCGGTCTTCCTCATCCCGGTGCAGGCGAATCCCGGCGCTGATGTCATGGGCGAAGCCGGCGAAATCCGTCTGCCAGCTGATGACGGAGGCGAGGCCCTCGCTGTAATAGGCGCGTTTGTTGTTGCGGATGACGAGGGAGTTATCGAGGCTTGTTGCGCCGGTGAGCAGGTCAAATTCGGTCGCGAAGGTGAGCGGATCGCGCAGGATGTCATTCAGGCCCCGCAGCGTTCCGGTTGTCTGCCCGGTGGTGCGCACACCCTGCATCTTGAACCAGTTGCGCGCGAAATTGTGGCGATAGGCCAGCGTCGTCAGCGAAAGGTCAGGGGTCAGATCAATGCGGTGCGTGATCTGGAAGAGCTCGTTCTCGGTATCGATGCGGTCGAGTTGCGCCGAATCGTAGAGCCGGAAGGGGGCCGCGTTGAAATCCTCATCGGTGAGGCCGAGATAGGTCTGTTCAGAGCCTTCACGGCGGGTCTGGTACTTGAATTCGAGTTGCCAGGGCCGATCGACCGTGTCGCGATAGAGCCCGGTCTTGATGACATAGTCACTGACATCGAACCCTGTCGGTGGGCCGCCGGAATCGCGCTGCAGGAAGCCGTCGGCCTCGTCCTGATAGGTTTCGATCAGGACACCGCCCGTCCAGCCCTGTGCGAGTTCGGCCCGCGTTCCGGCCCAGGCGTGCAGGCGCTGGCGGCCATAATCACCGACCAGGAAATCGGCATAGGCCGAAGCCGTTTCGGGAATGGGGGTCGAGAAGACGTTGACGGCGCCGCCGGTCGTGCGCGGGCCGTATTTGATCGAGGCCGGGCCCTTGGTGACTTCGACGGAATGAATCCGTCCGGCAGACGGGAAGTAATAGGCGGCGGGCGCTGCATAGGGCGCCGGCGCGATCGGCACGCCGTCCTCGATCAGGCTCACCCGCGCGGAGCGGTCGGAGCCCGAACCGCGCAGGCCGATATTCGGGCGCAGGCCATAGCCTTCCTCTTCCTGGATGTTGAGGCCGGGCACGATGCGGATGATGCGCAGGATGTCGCTCTGGTTGAGACGCTCAAGCTCCTCCGGCGGGATGACCGTCACCGAACCCGCCACATTCTCCGCGCCGCCGGCACTGCCCGTCACGGTGATCTTCTCGAAGATGCGGGGGGCATCCTCGGCCTGCGCCGCGCTGGCGAGACCCAGAAGAGGCAGGACAAGCAGCGAAGGGGGCAGTCGGCGCATGGGTGTCTCCGAATTGCGAATAATTCTCAGTTGCGACTCCGGATAGACCAAGTCCCGGAGTGTCGCAAGTGAAAATCAGTCGCAAATCAGATAAAGGACAGCCGCGCCGCGAGGCGGGCGTTTCGGGTCAACGGGACGGGCGGTCAGGGCGAAGCCGGCGGGTCAGTCGCTCTCGCCATGCTTGCGGGCGGCCTCGCGCAGCCGGGCAAAGATGGCCGCGGGGTCTTCCGGGGAGGAGACCTCATCCGGCTCGGGGTAGGGCTCATCCTCAAGGCTGTCGGCGGCCTCGTCCAGATTGGCGGGGGGCTCATCATCGGCCGGGGGCGGGGCCGCTTCGCGGCGCGTCGCGCGGGCCTTGTCCTCCTCGAACAGGCCATCATCGGCATCCGGCGTCAGCCGCCCGATCAGGGTCTCCCCGCCGGTCAGCATCTGGCCCGGCCAGATCCGCAGGGCGACGCCGCGCGGCAGGTAAAGCTCGCACCAGCCGCCGAGGCGGCGGGTGGCGAGGGTGCGGCCGAGGCGGATGATGTCATTGGCCTCGGCGGTGAGTTCGATCCGGGGGCCAAGCCCGCCCGAGGCGAGCATGAGGCCGGCCTGTTCGCGCCCGCTCTCGACGGTGATCATGGCGCGGGTGAGCCCTTCGGCATCATGGCGTATGGCGACGGGGGCGGCCGCTTCACCCTGCTTGAGGTCGAGCGCGGTGATGCTGCCGGCCATCGGGGCGTAGACCTTGTTGGTGGCAAAGGGCGAGGAGGAAATGCGCACGCGCTTCATCACGCGGGCCGAGAGGCGCAGCTCCGGCGGCGGCTCGACATCCTCGATCGTCACCACCCGGCCATCGCAGGGGGCGAGAATCGCGTCGGCGATATCCGGCGGTGTGCGCTGCGCCCAGCGCGCGGCGGCGAGCGCCAGGATGGCGGCGGCAAAGCCGATCCAGAACAGCGGCGCCCAGATCCAGCCGAGCAGCAGTGCGGCGAGGAAGGCGGCAGCAGCGACCGCAAGGCCATCCCAGTCGAAGCCCAGGGTCATCCAGGGCAGGGTGCGCCGTTCGATATCATCATTCATGGCCGGTCTCCTGTACCGGGTTTGTCAGGGCGCGGCCAGCGCCGCATCCCGGCTGCTGGCCTGACGCTGCCACATATCGGCATATTTTCCGCCTTTGGCCAGAAGCGCCTCATGGCGGCCGCGCTCAATGATGCGCCCGGCCTCGAG
>DAIRTA010000105.1:0-7621 GCA_036804125.1 Hyphomonas sp. | reverse complement strand
GCATTCTCGCACTTGGCGACCATGAAGATATAGTCCGACTCCGGTGGGTCGAGCACGGCTGCAATCGCGGGGCGCCCCGGATTGGTGATTGGCGTCCTCGGCAGGCCATCGATCTGGTAGGTATTCCAGTCTGTCGGGGTATCGATCTCCGAGCGGCGGATACCGCGGGGATTCCCCTGGGCGTCAAGAAGGCGCTCGCCGCGGGTGACGCCATAAATGATCGTCGGGTCGCTCTGCAGGCGGATACCGCGGCGCAACCGGTTCGTGAACAGCGCGGCAACTTCAGGCAACTCCTCGACGCTGCCGGCTTCCTTCTCGACAATCGAGGCGAGGATGACCGCGTCGTAAGGCGATTCGAGCGGCAGGTTTTCCTGCCGCGCCTCCCACAGCTCGGAGAGTGCAGCCTCTTGCGCCTGGCGCATCCGGGCGATGATGTCAGACCGTGTGGTGCCCCTCGGAAAGACATAGGTGTCCGGCAGGAGCGTGCCTTCTCCGGGCAGTTCCGGCAGGTCGCCCTCCAGCACGGGATCCGCCTCGACAAGCCGCAGGATCTGGGCGCTGGTGCGTCCTTCGGGAATGGTGAGGCGATACAGCAGCGCGCGCCCCTCGGTCAGGATGCGCAGCACCTCAGTGATGCTGGCGGCCGGAGGTATGGTGTATTCGCCAGCGCGCAGGTTCGCCTCGACACCATCCAGCTGGGCCTTGATCCTGACGAGGCGCGCATCACTTACGATCCCCTGATCCTCGAGCCGGGCGGCGATCCGGCTGAGCGGTTCGCCCCTCTCGATCTTCACGATGCTCTCGGCGCCCAGCGGGCCTTTGCGCTCGAATTCCCCGCGCAGCCAGATCCATCCGCCCAGCCCCGCAAGCGCGCCAATGAACGCCAATGTGAAGATGAGGGTCATGAGCGTCTTCAGGAGTTTCATCACGTCCTCAATCGGCCCGCCCGGCTGCTGTCATACCGGCCGGGGACCGGCGCCGTAAACCGCCCGGAGCAGGCCCGCTCAGCTCACTTGCCGGAGAATGACGGAGGCATTCGTCCCGCCAAAGCCGAAACTGTTCGACATCGCTGCACGCACCTGCGCGCGCTTTGCCTTGTGGGGAATGAGATCGAGCACAGTCTCGAAACTTGGATTGTCCAGGTTGAGGGTCGGCGGCATGACCTGGTCACGGATCGCCAGCGCGCAGAAGGCGGCCTCGATGGCCCCTGCGGCGCCAAGCAGGTGCCCGACGGCAGATTTGGTGGAAGACATCGACAGGTTCTTCGCGTGATCGCCAAAGGCGCGCTCGACAGCGCCGGCCTCGCCTTCATCCCCCTTCGGGGTGGAGGTGCCATGCGCGTTCACGTAATCCACCTCGGACGGGTCGATGCCGGCATTCTTGAGCGCCATCTTCATCGCGCGGTAGCCGCCTTCCGCGCCTTCTGCGGGCGCGGTAATGTGATAGGCGTCGCCGGTCAGGCCATAACCCGAGACCTCGGCATAGATTTTTGCGCCCCGGCGCTTCGCGTGTTCATACTCCTCAAGCACGAGAACGGCAGCGCCCTCGCCCATCACGAAGCCGTCGCGGTCGCGGTCATATGGGCGCGAGGCCTTTTCCGGCGTGTCATTGAAGGCGGTCGACATGGCCTTGGCCGCGCAGAAGCCGGCAATCCCCAGCCGCCCGATGACGGCTTCCGAGCCGCCCGCCAGCATGACGTCGGCATCGCCATAGGCGATCAGGCGGCTTGAATCCCCGATCGCATGTGCTCCGGTGGCGCAGGCCGTGACAACCGAATGGTTCGGCCCTTTCAATCCATGCCGGATCGAGACCTGGCCCGAAGCGAGGTTGATCAGGGAAGACGGAATGAAGAAGGGGCTGACTTTTCGCGGGCCATGCTCATGCAGGGTGATGGCCGTATCATAAATCGATTCCAGCCCGCCAATGCCGGAGCCGATCATGACGCCGGTGCGTTCCTGACTCTCCGCATCCTGAGGACGCCAGCCAGAGTCTTCCACAGCCTCGTCGGCAGCCGCGATCGCGTACAGGATGAACTCGTCGATCCGGCGCAGCTCCTTGGCGCTGACATATTTCTCCGAATCGAAAGCATGCGGATCGCCGGCGCCGCCGCCCCGGCCCGAAACCCAGGGGACCTGAAAGGCGATCTTGCAGGGCATGTCGGACGGATCGAACGCATCGATCCTGCCGGCGCCGGACTTGCCGGCAATCAGCCGCTCCCATGTCGCCTCCCGGCCATTGGCCAGAGGCGAGACCATGCCTATTCCTGTTATGACAACGCGGCGTCCTGCCATGAGGGCGCTACCGGATCAGACGTGGGCTTTGATATGGGTGACCGCATCGCCGACGGTCCGAATGGATTCCTGGACCTCGTCGGGGATCTCGATGTTGAATTCCTCCTCGAAGGCCATCACCAGTTCAACGAGATCCAGGGAGTCGGCGCCCAGATCATCAATGAAGCTGGCGGTCTCGACGACCTTGTCAGCATCGACCTCGAGCTCTTTCACTACGATGCTCTTTACGCGTTCGAGAACGTCAGACATGGAAACCTCTCTTAAAGTACATGAGGATGAGCCCGCGAGGAGCCTTGGTGTTGCGCCTAGCACACACTTCTTGCGCGCGCCAAGCCTTTGTCGCCATCGGGGAAAACAGCGTCAGATCATCGCCATACCGCCATTAACATGCAGGGTCTGGCCGGTGACATAGGCGGCGGCGCTGGAGGCAAGATACACGGTGGCAGCGGCGATATCCTGTCCCTGCCCGAGCCTGCCGGCCGGAATCCGGCCAAGCAGGGCGGCCTTCTGGGCGTCCGGCAGGCCGTCCGTCATGGGCGATTCGATGAAACCGGGGGCAATCGTGTTCGCCGTGATGCCCCGGCTGGCGACCTCCTGGGCGAGGGATTTGGTGAAACCGATCATGCCCGCCTTGGAGGCGCAGTAATTGGTCTGGCCCGGATTGCCCGTCACCCCGACAACCGAGGTGATCCCGATGATTCGCCCGTGGCGGCGCTTCATCATCCCGCGCACAGCGGTCTTGGCGAGGCGGAAATAGCTGCCGAGGTTTATGTCGAGAACGCTGTCCCAGTCCTCATCCTTCATCTGGATCAGGAGCTTGTCGCGGGTGATCCCGGCATTGGCCACGAGAATATCGAGCGGGCCGACGGCGGCCTCAGCCTGCCCCACCAGCGCATCCACGGCGGCCGGATCAGCGAGGTTGCAGGGCACAACGGCGCTTTCGCCTGTCAGGGTTGCGGCGACCTCCTGCAACACCGCCTCGCGCGTGCCCGATAGGGCGACTTTTGCGCCGGCGGCCGAGAGCGCTTCCGCGATCGCGCGGCCGATCCCACCGGAAGCGCCGGTAACGAGAGCCGTGCGGCCGGTGAGGTCAAACATGGGCCATTTCCTCCATTGCCTTTGCGAAGGCTTCCAGATCCTCAGGCGTGCCGAGCGTCAGCCCGTTGAGGGATTTCTCGATGCGGCGCTGCATCACCGTGAGCACCTTGCCCGGCCCGGCCTCTGCCGTGATCGTGACACGCTGCGCCACCATGAACTGAATGCTCTCGCTCCAGCGCACCCGGCCGGTCACCTGTTTCACAAGGTTCTGGCGGAGGGTTTCCGCATCAGTCACCGCACTGGCCGAAACATTGGCGACCAGCGGGACGGCCGGCGTGTTGATGACGGTCGTCGCCAGGGCTTCGGCCATGGCCTCTGCGGCCGGCTGCATCAGCGAACAATGAAATGGCGCCGAAACATTGAGAGCCATGGCTTTCTTGACACCGTTCGCCTGGGCATGGGCGATCGCCGCATCGATCGCTGCCTTCGCGCCGGAGATGACGAGCTGGCCGGGTGCGTTGTCGTTCGCAATCTCGCACACCCCACCGGCCTCGCGGCCCGCCGCGCAAGCCGCTTCGGCCTGTGCGATGTCAGCGCCGAGCAGGGCCGCCATCGCGCCTTCGCCGGGCCTCACGGCCGATTGCATGGCATTGCCGCGGACGCGCAGAAGGCGGGCCGTGTCAGACAGGCTGAGCGCCCGCGCCGCTGCAAGCGCCGAATACTCGCCCAGCGAATGCCCGGCGACGAAGGCCGCAGCTGTGACGGGAATGGAGAAGTCCACCTCCAGGGCACGCATCGCAGCAAGGCTGTGGGCCATCAGGGCCGGCTGGGCATTCGCCGTCAGGGTCAGCTCGGCGATCTCGCCAGACCACATCAGGCCGGACAGATCCTGCCCGAGGGCCTGATCGACCTCCTCGAACACGGCTTTTGCAGCCGGAAAGGCCTCCGCCAGCGCCCTGCCCATCCCGATCTCCTGGCTGCCCTGACCGGGGAAAATGAATGCGAGCGGGCTCATTGGCCATGCCTCCCTCGTTTTCCCGTGTGCCTAAAGCGGCACTGGGCCGCATGCAAGCGCTTGAAATTGCGTGCCGGTTGGGGGTATACGCCGCGCTTCAATGTGGGTTGCGGTCCTCGACTAGCCGGAATGAGCCGGTGAAAGGGGGGCCATCGCCCGGCCAGTTTCCCGCTGCCGGTCGCCGCATCCCCGGATCAAATGGGACCCGAAATGCCGTATTATGAACATGTCGTGATCACACGGCCTGATATCTCTCCCGCGCAGGTTGAAACCTATGTCGAGGAGATCACCAGCTTCCTGAAGGAAAAAGGCGCAAACGTCGCACGCACTGAATATTGGGGGCTGCGCAACCTGGCCTACCCGATCAAGAAGCAGCGCAAGGGGCACTATTCGCTCCTCAACATCGACGGCCCGGCCGAGGCTATCCACGAGCTTGAACGCCGCCAGCGGATTTCAGAGGACGTCATGCGCTATCTCACCGTACGCCTGGACGCGTTCAGCGACGAGCCTTCGCCGGTGATCTCGCGCAAAGAGCGCCGCCGGGACAGCTGAGCTTAAGGAACCAGAGAGATGGCCCAGAAAATCAACATCACCAATATTCCCGCCCGCCGCAGTTTCGGCCGCCGGCGCAAGGTGGACCCGTTCACCGGCGAGCACGCACAGCCTATCGATTACAAGGACGTCAAGCTCCTGCAGCGTTACATCTCGGAGAAGGGCAAGATCGTTCCCAGCCGTATCACCGCTGTAAACGTGAAGAACCAGCGGCGGCTTGCGCAGGCAATCAAGCGCGCCCGCATGCTCGCGCTCCTGCCGTTTGAAGTGAAGTAAGGACGGAGAGCCCCATGCAAGTCATCCTTCTTGAGCGCATAGAGCGCCTGGGCGGCATCGGTGACGAAGTCTCCGTCCGCAACGGCTTCGCCCGCAATTTCCTGCTGCCGCAGGGCAAGGCGCTGATCGCCAATGACAAGAACCGCAAGCGTTTCGAAGCCGAACGCTCCGTGATCGAGGCCCGCAATGCCGCCAGCCGCGACGCCGCGAAAACGGACGCCGAGAAGCTCGAAGGCGCATCGTTCGTACTGATCCGCCAGGCCGGCGACACCGGCCAGCTTTACGGGTCGGTCTCGGCGCGCGATATCGCCGATGCCGCCGATACAGCCGGTCACAAGGTCCCGCGCAGCGCGGTCCGCCTCAGCCAGCCGATCAAGACAATTGGCCTGTTTGACGTAGCGATCCGGCTGCACCCGGAAGTCTCGGTGAACGTTCAGGTCAACGTGGCCCGCTCTGCCGAAGAGGCAGAACGGCAAGCCAAGGGCGAGGACATTGTCGCCGCGCTCCAGGCGGCCAACCAGGCCTTTGCGGAAACGCAGGCCGGAGAACTCGCGGCAGCAGCTTCAGAACGCGCTGATCTCGGACCGGCTGAAGAGGCCTGATCCGGCCGGCGCAGGCCGCAATCCAGGGAACAAGAGCCGCAGCCTGTCCGGGCTGCGGCTTTTTTCTGCACAGGGCGCACCGAAAGATGTGAGTCGTCTGCACGCGGAGCGCGTCATCGGCAGGCATTAAGTCTATAGTGGGTACATGGCTGATACCGAACGTCCCTCCCCTCCGCACAACCTGCCTGCCGAGGCCGCCATCCTTGGCGGCATCCTGTATGACAATCAGGCCTATCAGGCTATAGCCGACATCCTCCAGTCGGACGATTTCTACGCCCCGGCGCACCGGCTGGTCTTTGCGGAATCCGCCAAGCTGATCCAGATGGGGCGCATTGCAGACGGTATCACCCTACGGGAACAGTTCGAACAGAAGGAGCAGCTCGCCGAAATCGGCGGCGCGCGCTATCTGGCTGACCTGCTCGATGCCGCCGCCTTCGGACCCGAGGTAAAGGATTATGCCCGGATGATCCGGGAACTCGCCATCCGGCGAGAGCTGATCCAGGCGGCCGGCGAGATCCAGACCCGCGCCATCCGCCCGGAACCCGAAGACACGGGCGCGGGGCTGATCGAGGTGGCCGAACGCCAGCTTTACCGGATTGCCGAGCGCGGCAGCAACGCCAAGGGCTTTTCGACCTTTGTCGAGGCTGTGAATGAAGCCATCCGCGTTGCTGAAGCTGCTTACAAGCGAGGCGGAAAGATCGCCGGCATCGCAACCGGGCTGCGCGATCTTGATGAGCAACTTGGCGGCATGCACCGCTCCGACCTCATCATCCTTGCAGGGCGGCCTTCGATGGGGAAAACCTCGCTTGCGACCAACATCGCCTACAATGCCGCCTCGCGTTTCCGGTTCGAGAGGCTCGAGGATGGCTCACGCCGCACGATCGATGGCGCCAGTGTCGGCTTCTTCTCGCTGGAGATGTCGCGCGAACAGCTGGCGACCCGTATCCTGTCCGAGCGGACCGGCATCAGCTCCCACCGCATACGCCAAGGCGACCTGACAAAGCAGGACTATGAGAACCTTGTCGAGGCGACGCGCGAACTCGAAAACCTGAGACTCTTCATCGACGATACCGGCGGTATCTCCATCGGGGAGCTGACCTCGCGTGCCCGGCGGCTTTATCGCAGCGAGGGGCTCGACCTGATCGTGATCGACTATCTCCAGCTGATCACGACCGCCTCTGTGAACTCCAATACCAACCGGGTCCAGGAAATCACCCAGATCACGACTGCACTCAAGGCACTCGCAAAGGAACTCAATGTGCCGATCCTCACGCTTTCCCAGCTCTCGCGCGCGGTCGAACAGCGCGAAGACAAGCGCCCGCAGCTCGCTGACCTGCGCGAGTCCGGCTCGATCGAGCAGGACGCCGACATCGTGATGTTTGTCTATCGCGAGGAGTATTACCGCGCCCGGGCCGAGCCGACGGCCGATTCGAGCGATCCGTCATCAAATGAAAAATGGCTCGCCTGGCGCAAGCGGATGGACGAAATTTATGGCCTTGCCGAAATCATCATCGGCAAGCAGCGACACGGGCCGATCGGCACGGTGAAGCTTGCCTTTGACAGCCGCGTCACGCGCTTCGGCGATCTCGACCAGACCCGCATGGACGACAATCCCTTACACTGAAGGCGGGCGCCCGCTCAGTCTCCGATCCATTCGAATTCCGGCTCCTGCCACCAGGGGAAGAAGCCCGGCATGCCGTCCGAGACTTTCACCGGATAGGTCGGCGGGCGCTTCTCAAGGAAGCTCATGACGCCTTCTTTTGCGTCCGGGGTCTTACCGCGCGAATAGATAGCCGCCGAGTCGACAATATGGGCTTCCATCGGATGGCTTGCCCCCATCATCCGCC
>DAIRTA010000104.1:0-7682 GCA_036804125.1 Hyphomonas sp. | reverse complement strand
TCGCCCTGTGCCACGCCTGCTGATCCTGCTGACGGGCTGCGCTATGCCGAAACCCGGGGACGCAGTGCCCTGATGTTTGCTGCATAGTCGCCCGGCCCACCCTTGAAAACGGCAGAGCCGGCGACGATTGCCGTCACGCCGGCGGCAATTGCCCGCGGCGCGGTGTCCGGCGTCAGGCCGCCGTCAATCTCGAGAATGACATCCCGGCCCGAGGCGTCGATCATGCGGCGTAACGTGCGGACCTTCTCCAACTGGCTCTCGATGAAAGCCTGCCCGCCGAAACCGGGATTGACCGACATGACCAGCACAAGGTCGATATCGCCGAGCACCGGCTCGATCAGGCTGGCCGGAGTGGCCGGATTGAGGGCAACCCCGGGGCGCATGCCGGCCGCCCGGATCGATTGCAGCGTGCGGTGGAGATGCGGCCCGGCCTCCGGATGCACTGTCAGGATGTCTGCTCCCGCCCGTGCGAACGCCTCGATGAAGGGGTCGACCGGCGCGATCATCAGGTGCACGTCAAAGGGCTTGCGTGTGTGCGGCCTGAGTTTCTCAATGACCGGCGGGCCAAAGGTGAGGTTCGGCACGAAATGGCCGTCCATGACATCGACATGGATCATGTCGGCCCCGGCCTCGTCGATGGCGCGGATTTCCTCGCCAAGCCGGGCGAAGTCGGCAGAAAGGATCGAAGGGGCAATCAGGACAGGCGTCGTCATGCCTCTGGCCTAAAACGAACCAGCCGGCTGCACAAGGCAGCCGGCTGCTCGACCTCTGAAGAGGGTCAGGCGCTATCTAGCGGGGGACGACCCGCCAGCCATCGGCGCCGGCAATCGCGTTCACCGGGGTGCCGGGCTGGATGTAGATGTCAGCGCCCTGGACGATCTCGCGCACGTCGCCATTGTCGAAGCGGACGATGTAGGCAAAGCCGCGGCTCGTGCCGACTGCGCGCCCGGCCTGGTTGCCGGCGATGCCGCCAATGACAGCGCCGCCGATGGCCCCGGCCGTCTGGGCCTTGTCGCCGCCACCAATCTCCGAGCCGGCAATGCCGCCGAGGACGGCACCGGTCGCTGTGCCGATGACCGAACGGTCAGGGCGGATGGTGACCTCGCGCACGGATGTGACCACGCCGGTATAGACGGTTGCGGCCTGTCCGACGGAACGGGGTGTTGCCGAGCCCGGACCGTAATTATTGGCGCAGCCGGCCAGCGCCAGCGTCATGGCCGCGAGAGCGCCGGCCATGGCCTGGCGCGAAAAAGTAATCTTTGGAACCCTGTTCATCTGGTTGTCCTTTCCTGCTTCAGGATCATGGATGACACTTGGCCTGCCACTGCTGAACGCCGAATGAATTTTTGCTCAGGCCAGCGTTCATTGCAGCAGAATCGGCGATTTGTGGTTAACCGGCTGGCCGCAGCCGCGCCATGTAGAAGGCATCATGCGCCTCGCCGGCGCGCGGGACCGTCAGCACAGCCCCCTCCGGTGTCAGGGCCGGGGCGAAATAGCCGGCTTCTGCGGCGCTGACCGGCTCGATCTGCCAGGCGCCAGAGGCCAGCGCCTGCGCCACGATATGCGGACCCTCCTCCGCCAGCGGGGAGCAAACCGTATAGACCAGCCGCCCCTCCGGCTTCAGGAACCGCCGCGCCGTTTCAAGAAGCCGGCGCTGCACATCTGGTAGCGGCGCAATCGAGGCGCCGGATTTGATCCACGCCCCTTCCGGATGACGGCGCAGTGTGCCGAGCGCCGAACAGGGCGCATCCAGGAGGATCGCGTCGAATGGCTGCGGCGCCTGCCAGGTCTCGGCCTCGGCGGTGACGATATGGGCGGCAAGCCCGGTGCGCTGCAGGTTTTCGCGCAGGCGCTCCAGCCGCGGGGCCGAGCGGTCCAGCGCCGTGACCTCAGCGCCCGTCGCCGCCAGTTGCAGGGTCTTGCCCCCCGGCGCGGCGCAAAGATCAAGCACGCGCTCGCCCGGCCCGGCGCCGAGCAGGCGCGCCGGCAATGCCGCCGCCTCGTCCTGCACCCACCAGGCGCCCTCGGCAAAGCCCGGCAGGGCGGCGGGGTCGCTGGCGCTGAGGCCAATACTGCCTGATGGGCGCACCTCTCCGCCCGTCATCGCCGCAACCGCTGCCGGGTCTCCGCGCGCAGTGAGATGCAGGAGTGGCGGCTCGAGCTGGGCTGCGGCGAGTGCCCGTGCACTCTCCGGCCCGAGAGAGGCGATCATCCGCTCGCGCAGCCAGTCCGGCCAGACCTCGCAGGCATCGAGCGCTTCATGCTCCAGCGGGGTTTCGCTGACCCGCCGCAGCGCCGCGTTCAGGAAGGCCCCGCCCCGGCGCGCCGGTGCCCATTGGCGGGCCGCCTCGACGGTCTCGCCTACCGCCGCATGGACGGGGATATCCATCAGCCAGACCTGCGCCGCCCCGGCGCGCAGCAGGGCGCGCACCTCCGGGCTGACGGCCTCGAACGGGCGCGAGAGCAGGGGGGCGAGGGCGCGGTCGATCCAGCCGAGGGCGCGCAGGGCCTGCGAGGCGATGGCGCGGGCAAAGCCCCGGTCAGATCCTTCCAGCGCGGAAAAGGCCGCAGAGGCCGTCATCGCCTCATCCAGCGTCCGTCGCCGGTCGAGGGTGATGTGCAGGAGCTCGCCGGCGGCCAGCCGGACGGGCGCCCCGCTCAAGCGGACAGCCTGTCAGCGCGGCGCGGGCTCATCCCCATGGGCCGCTGCGGCGCACGGGGGTGTCGACATGCGTATCATGGCTGCCCACGCCCATCTCGCTTGCCTGGCGCCGCAGCGCCTCGACCCGGTTGGCCGTGGCCGGATGGGTTGAGAACAGATTGTCGGCGCCGCGCCCGTTCAGCGGGTTGGAGATATACATGTGCGCCATTGCCGGATTGCGCTCCGCATAGGGGTTGAGCTGCGCGCGCGCGCCGCGCTCGATCTTCTGCAGCGCCGAGGCGAGCCAGAGCGGATTGCCGCAGATTTCGGCGCCGCGCCGGTCGGCCTCGTATTCGCGGGAGCGGCTGATCGCCATCTGCACGAGGCCCGCCGCCATCGGCGCAAAGATCATCAGCGCCAGCGCCCCGAGCGCGCCCATCCGCTCGCGCCCGAAGAAGAAGGCGAAATTCGCCAGCATGCCGATGGCCCCGGCCAGTGTCGCCGTGACGGTCATTGTCAGCGTGTCGCGGAACTCGACATGCGCCAGCTCATGAGCCATCACGCCGGCCACTTCCTCGCGGCTCAGCATATTGAGCAGCCCGGTGGTCGCCGCCACAGCGGCCCTGTCCGGGCTGCGCCCGGTGGCAAAGGCGTTCGGCTGCGGCGTGTCGATGATATAGACTTTCGGCATCGGCAGGCCGGCGCGCTCGGCAAGGGTGGCGACATCTTCCCGGAAGGCGCGCAGCATCGGGGAGGAGGGGGTTTCCTCGACTTCGCGGGCGCCCTGCATGCGCAGCACGATCTTGTCGGAATTCCACCAGGCGAACACATTCATGGCGGCTGCGAGACCGAAGGCGATGATCATGCCGGTCGGCCCGCCGATCAGGAAGCCGATCCCAGAAAACAGCGCCGTGAGCATCGCCAGAAGGATGAAAGTCTTGGTTGTGCCCATGCGTTTATCTATCTCCTCTGCTCAGGCCATTCCTGCCGGCGCGCCGGGCGCGCCTCACGCTGACAATATGGGGCATGTGACCAAGAGATGAAGACCGAATCGGCTATGACCGCACCCGCCTTGCCGCCCGAAGAGCAGGCCCGCCGCGCCGCCCTGCCGGACGCCGCCCGCCGCGCGCTGGAAGAGGCTGATGCGAGGAAGGCGCGGGAAGCGGCCGAAACCGCCGCCCTGCCCAAGGACGAAACCGGTGGCCCGAAGACCATCGAGCCTACCCGGTATGGCGACTGGGAACGCAAGGGCATCGCGTATGATTTTTGAGGGAATTAAACCACCCCGAAATCCATCAGGCTCTGCGCCCCGGAAACGATGGCTTCTTTCGCCGGGCGGGGCGTCCAGCCAAGGCGGGCCTTGGCGTTGTCGCTGGAGATATGCCGCTCGCGGCCCAGCTCGGGGAGGATCTGCTTGGCGGGCGGGTTGACCTGCGCGATCAGCTTCACCGCCCAGTCGGGCAGCTGGCGCCGGGGCAGCTTGCGGGCATAGTCCGGGAAGTTCTCGCGCAGCACATCCGCGACTTCGGCGAACCACAGGAACCGGTCGCCGAGCAGGAAGCGCTGGCCGGCGGCGCCGGGCGTTGTCATCGCCGCGACATGGGCCGTGGCGACATCGCGCACATCGACAATGACAAAGCCGACCCGCGGCGTGCCCGGCAGCTTTCCGGAGAGCAGCTGGGTGAGGATTTCGACCGAGGCGGAAAAATCCCCGCTCATCACCGGGCCGAGCACGGCGGCGGGATTCATCGCGACGAATTCAAGGCCCTGGCCCTCGCCATTGACATAGTCCCAGGCCGCGCGCTCGGCGATCGTCTTCGAGCGCGTATAGGGCGTATTGTCGGCTTCGTTATTGTCCTTCGACCAGTGCGCCTCGGTGATCGGGTTGGGGCGATTGTCGCCCCAGCCATAGGCGCAGGCGGCCATCGACGAGGTCATCACCACGCGCTTCACACCGGCTGCCTTCGCCGCCTTGAGGACGCGCAGCGCCCCGTCGCGGGCGGGGATGATCAGCTCGTCGGCATTCTTCGGCACCTGCGCCGGGATGGGCGAGGCGATATGCTGGACATAATCAGCCCCGGCGATGGCTTCGGCCCAGCCCTCATCGGATGACAGGTCCGCCGGGCGCACCGCGACCTCAACCGGCTTGCCGGCATAGCGGCTGAGCACAGCGTTCAGCGGCCCGGCCCGTGAAGCGGAACGCGCCGTTCCGATCACCTCATGGCCCGCCTCGACCAGCTGGTGGATGACATGGCCGGCGATGAAGCCGGTGGCCCCTGTGACAACGACCCGTGCCATGATGCTCTCCTGTTTGGCGAACCTTGAATGATTTGTTCGCTGTTCACAAGAGGATTCAGACCGGTTTCGGGGGCTCGACCGGGCTGCGGCGGTTCAGGCGGGCCTCGCGCAGGGTGATATAAAGGGTCGAGGCGACGATGATCACCGCTCCCGCCCAGACAAACGGCCCCGGCAGCAGCCGGATCATCACCCAGTCGGCCGCTGCCGCCATCGGCAGGCGCAGATAATCCATCGGCGCCAGGAAGGACGCCTCGCCCATCGCGATGGCGGAGATGAAGCAGAATTGCGAGATCAGCCCGGTCACCGCCATGGCGATGATCAGCCCCCAGCTGGCCGCATCCGGCGTGCCCCAGAAGAACAGGGCCGCCGGCAGGATCAGGATCGAGGACAGAAGGTTCGCCCAGACCAGCAGCGCCGCCGGGCTGTGCAGCCCCGACAGCGATTTCATCAGCACGATCGCCCCGGCAAAGCAGACCGCGCTCATCAGGGCAAAGCCGCTGCCCCAGTTGAGCGGCGCCGGGCGCGTGCCGCCGAACAGGTCAGGCCCCAGCGTCATCACGATGATGCCGGCGAAACCGGCCATCAGCGCGCCGGTGCGGTGCAGGCCGACCTTCTCGCCCAGCAGCAGCACAGCCAGGATGGCGACGAACAAGGGCCGGGTGAAGGACAGGGCGTTGAAATCAGCCAGCGGCAGGGCAAAGACCGGCCAGATCGCCAGCAGGCCGAAGACGAAGCCGGCCGAGCCGATGATGCTGCGGGACAGGAGGGCCGGGAAGCGTGCCGCCGTGACCCGGATGCGCCCGAACAGGATGAACGGGAAACAGCAGAGCAGGGCGATGAAGCTGCGCCAGAAGGCCAGGTATATCGGGTGCAGGTCGGCGGTGATCTCCTTGGCCAGCGCCAGGTGCACCGTATAGCCCGCGCCGGACAGGATCATCAGCGCTGCGCCCATGACATTGCCGGGCGCCCAGACCCGCTTTAAACCCTTGGTCGGGGCATCAGGGCCGGGTGCGGTCATGGCAAGGTTTACCAAAGAGGATATCGAAGCCATCGACCGTCTGTGGCGGTCGCTGCCGGCCGATCACATGTGGACCGGCTGGTCGGCCGTGGACGAGGCGCCCGAGACGGTCTGGATCTTCCGCGCCCGCGCCCATTGGCGCCGCTTCCCGCTGACCCGCACCGACACCGGCTATGCGCTGAGTGATGATCGCGGGCGCCTGTTCCGCGAGGCGGCCAGTCTTGAAGAGCTCCTGAAAGCCGTCGAGGCCGTGCCGGAGCTGAGGGCCTTGCCGCCTCAGGACTGACCTCCCGCCGCCTGGCCGGCCATGGCGAGGCGCATCTGTTCGGCCTGTTCCGGCGTGATGCCCAGCGCATCGAGCACCGGGCTGGCGGCCGCCTCGTCCCAGCTATGGCGCGGGCCGACGGTGATGCCGCCATCGACGACGAATTCCTGCCCGGTGATGAAGCTCGCCTTGTCGGAGGCCAGATAGGCCGCCATCTGGGCGATGTCATTTCCCTGGCCGACCCGCCCGGCCGGCTGGATGCGTCCGCCGCCCTGGGCCAGCATCTCGGCCATCTGGTCGGCCTGCTCGCGCGGCAGGCCCAGCGAGGCGCCGAAGATCGAGGTGGCGATGAAGCCGGGCAGGATCGCATTGACCCGGATCTTGTGCTTGGCGAGTTCCGCCGCCGCCAGCCGCGAGGCATGCGCCACGCCCTTCTTGGCGACCGAATAGGTGATCGGCGCATAGCCCGCCATGACGGCGGAAATCGACGAGGTGTTGATGATCGCCCCGCCGCCGCGCGCCTTCATGTGCGGGATGGCGAATTTCATCCCGGCAAAGACGGATTTGAGTAGCAGCGTCATCGTGTGGTCATAGCCGTCAAGATCGAGCTCTTCGAGCGTTGTCGGCGTGCCGCCATGGCCGGCATTGTTCCAGAGAATGTCGAGCCCGCCAAAGGCCGAGACCGCCTGCGCCATGATCGCTTCGAGATCGGCCATGTCGGTCACATCGCAGTGCTTGTAGCGCACGCGGTCGGGGCCAAAGCGGGCTTCCAGGGCGGCGCCTTTCTCGTCCTGGATGTCGCCGGCAATCACCTGCGCCCCCTCGGCCACGAAAACCTCGACCCCGGCAAGCCCGATCCCGCTCGCCGCTCCGGTAATGACCGCGACTTTCCCCTTGAGTTCACCCATGCCCGTCTCCTTGCGCTTGGCGGCGATAGCATGCGCGCGCGTTCCGTAAGGGGCGTCAAGGCCGGGCCGGAAATCTTGTCGCCGGCCGAACGGGCCGCAGGAAAGCCCCTCACTGCCTCGTGACTTGAACCTTGGCCGCCGGGCATGCGTATAGACGGACATGATGCACAAGCCGTTTTCCCGCCGCCATTTCCTCCTTGCGCTTGCGCCGCTCACCGTCGCGGCCTGCTCCGGCCGGGCGCGCGCCCTTGAAGCGGCTTCGCCGGAGGACTTTGAGGGCAGTGAATGGCGCGCCCTCAGCGAGGCGGACTGGCGCGCCCGGCTCAGCCCGGAGGCCTTCCGTGTCCTACGCCAGCACGGCACCGAGCGGGCCTCCACCTCACCCCTAAACGACGAGACCCGCGCGGGCATCTATCACTGCGCCGGGTGCGACTTTGCCCTGTTCCAGTCCGAGACAAAATATGACAGCGGCACCGGCTGGCCAAGCTTCTGGGATGTCATCCCCGGCGCCATCGGCACCAGCATCGACCGGTCCTTCTTCATGGTGCGCAC
>DAIRTA010000103.1:0-7701 GCA_036804125.1 Hyphomonas sp. | reverse complement strand
CTCGGCGAGGGTGTGGACGAGGATCGCATCGAGATTGTCGATCGAGCCGCGCAGCCGGTTCAGCTGGAAGAGGGCGAGGGTCTGGTCGGGGTTGGTCATTTCTTTTTCCCTCCGCCCGGAAGGCCGGGCAGCGAGCCGCCACCGAGGCCCGGGAGGCCGCCGCCGCCGAGGCCGGGGAGTCCTCCGGGCATCCCGCCCGGTGCTCCGCCCATCTTCGCAAGGTCGTTCGGCGAGAGGCCGGCCGCCTGGGCTGCGCCGAGCAGGTTCTTCATGCCGCCCTTGGTACGCATCTTCTTCATCATGGTGGCCATCTGGAGGTGCATCTTGAGGAGCTTGTTGACCTCGGAGACTTCCACACCGGCGCCGGCCGCAACGCGCTTCTTGCGCGAGGCATTGAGCAGCGCGGGCTTGCGGCGCTCGGCCTTCGTCATCGACAGGATGATCGCTTCCTGACGCTTGAGGATATTGTCATTGAGGTTGGCGCCGGCCATCGCTTCCTTGGCTTTGCGCACGCCGGGCATCATGCCCATGATGCCGCCAATGCCGCCCATGCGCTGCATCTGACGCAGCTGGTCGGCGAGGTCTTCAAGGTCGAACTCGCCTTTCTTCAGCTTCGCGGCCATCCGCTCGGCCTTCTCGGCGTCCATCTGCTCGGAGGCTTTTTCGACGAGGCTGACGATGTCGCCCTGGCCAAGGATGCGGCCGGCGACGCGCCGGGCATCGAAGGCGTCGAGGCCGTCGAGCTTCTCGCCGGTGCCGAGGAACTTGATCGGCAGGCCGGTGACCGCGCGCATCGACAGGGCCGCGCCACCGCGGCCATCACCGTCCATCCGTGTCAGGACGAGGCCGGTCAGCGGCAGGCGTTCATGGAAGCGCCGCGCGGTTTCGACTGCGTCCTGGCCTGTCAGGGCATCAGCTACGAGGAGCACTTCAGACGGCTTTGCAATCGCAGCAATCTCGGCCGCCTCGGCCATCATCTGCTCGTCGATCGAGGTGCGGCCCGCGGTGTCGAGGATCAGGATGTCATACCCGCCGATCTTCGCCGCCTGCAGCGCGCGGCGGGCGATGTCTGCGGGCAGCTGCCCGGCGATGATCGGCAGGGAACTGACGGTTTCGCCGGCCTGGCCGGCGAGGATCGCCAGCTGCTCCATCGCGGCCGGACGGCGCACATCGAGCGAGGCGAGGAGGATTTTCTTGCGGCCGCGCTCGGCGAGGCGCCGGGCGATCTTGCCGGTCGTGGTCGTCTTGCCCGAGCCCTGAAGGCCCGCCATCATCATTACGGCCGGCGGCGTGTCGATGCGCAGCTGGTTTTCCGCCTCATCGGCGCCGAGCATGTCGACAAGGGCGTCATAGACGATCTTGATGACCTGCTGGCCGGGCTTGACCGAGCGGATGACCTCTTCGCCGACGGCGCGGGCGCGCACGGCTTCGATGAAGTCTTTCACCACCGGCAAGGCAACATCCGCCTCGAGCAGCGCCACGCGGATCGCGCGCAGGGCCTCATTGACGTCTTTCTCCGACAGGGCGCCGCGCCCGGTCAGACCGTCAAAGATGCCTCCGAGGCGTTCGCTCAGCGTGTCGAACATGGCGTGTGGTCTCCTGTTTCGCGGCAAAACGCCGAAAGCCCCGCTGAGCGAGGCTTCGCCGGGCGGGGGGCCCCGCCGGCCTCCCGTTCCCGAAGGACTATGGGCTGGTCAGGGCGCGCTAACGAGGGTTGCGCGAAATGTGGCGTGCGTAAAGCATGGCGCCAGCAAGGGGTCAAGCGGGCAGCACCGCTGCGAGGCGGGCTTCGAGCCGCGTGATGGCGGTCTCGATCTCGCCATCGACCAGCGCATACAGCGCCATGTTGACCCAGCCGCCATGGGCCGCGCGCATATAGTTGCGCAAAAGGCCCTCGCGCTTCGCGCCGATACGCTCGACCGGGCGGATGGCGCGGGTATTGTTTTCGCTGATCAGGAATTCGATGCGCCGGATCCGCGCTTGCCGGGCGCGGCGGATGAGCAGGAGCGCGGTCGCGACCGGCACCGGGCCCCCGCGCAGGGGCTCGGGATGCCACTGATAGCCGATGCGCAGGCGGCGGTGTGTGCGCGAGATATCGAGATAGGCCGCCACGCCCGCGAAGGTTTCATCCGCCTGCGAGATGACGGCAAAGGGCACAATCAGGCCCGCGCGGGCTTCGCTCAGCACACTGTCGAGATAGGCGTCGAAACTGGTGCCGGACGGAATGACCGGCATCCAGTTCCACATCGCCTCGCTCGCCCCGGCCGCAAGCAGAAGCGAGCGGTGCGCCTCGGTCAGGGGGTCGAGGCGGATACCGGCTATGGCGAGTCCCGGAGCATCGAGCTTCATGTGGCCTTTATGCCACAGGGGGCGCCCCCGGCAAAGCGAACGGGGCCGGATGGCCCTGCCTTGCCGCTGCTGAACCGGACCTAGTCGGCAGCCGGCTCCGGAAAGAGCTGGCGCACAAGATAGGTGTATTCCAATGCCGTGCGCCGGGCGCGGGCCACCTGGTCGGCGGCGGCGGAATGGCCGCCATCGATGTTCTCGAAATAATAGAACGGCAGCCCGGCTTCCTGGAACCGGATCGCCATCTTCCGCGCATGGGCGGGATGGACGCGGTCATCCTTGGTGGAGGTCACGAAGAAGGGCGCCGGATAGGGCTTGGACGCATCGAAATTCTGGTAGGGCGAGATCGTCTCGAGGAAGGCGCGCTCCTCCGGCACCTCGGGTGAGCCATACTCATCGACCCAGGACGCGCCGGCCAGTAGGAGATGGTAGCGCAGCATGTCGAGCAGCGGCACCTGCACGACCGCCGCGTTCCACAGGTCCGGACGCTGGTTCAGCATCACACCCATGAGCAGGCCGCCATTCGAGCCGCCCATGATGCCGAGATGCGCCGGCGAGGTCAGCCCGCGGGCGATGATGTCCTCGCCGACGGCAATGAAGTCATCATAGATGCGCTGGCGGTCAGTCTTCAGGCCGGCCTGGTGCCAGGCCGGGCCGAACTCGCCGCCGCCGCGGATATTGGCGAGGACATAGGCCCCGCCCTGCTCCAGCCAGTTGCGGCCGAGCACCGCGCTATAGGTCGGGCCATAGGAGACCTGGAACCCGCCATAGCCATAGAGCAGTGTCGGCGTCGTCCCGTCGAACGGAATGTCCTCGCGGCGGACGAGGAAATACGGCACCCGTGTGCCATCGGCCGAGACCGCGAAGAACTGCTCGACGGTGAGGCCGTCCGTATCGAATTTCGGCGGCAGGCTCTTGAGCGGGCTGGCCTCACCGGTTGCCGTGTCGAAGGCCAGGAGCGAGACCGGGGTGAGGAAATCCTGATAGCGCAGGAAGACCGGCGCCTCCCGGCTGTCTGCAAAGGCAATGGCGACCTGCCCCGTGCCCGGCAGGTTTACGGGGGTAACGGTCCATCCCGCCTGCGCCGTGTGATCAAGGCTCAGCAGGCGCCCGATGACATTGTCTGTCAGCGCAACCAGGACGGCGCCCTTTGATATCCCGACGCTTTCAATGGCCTGCGTCTGACTCGGGCGGAAGACCCGCTGGACGGGTGGCAGGCTCCGCGTCTGAAGGAAGGTTTCAAGGTCGAACGCGACAAGGTCGCCGGCCCGGAATGTGTCCTGCCCTTCGGGCGTCCAGTCCTCATTCAGCGTCAGGAGGAACTGGCCCTTGTAGACGCCCTGCGCAGAGAATTTCAGCGGCAGCGGCATAGCCACGGCCTCGCTCTCGCCATCCGGGAACCAGACATAGCGGGCGGTAAAGAATGTTTCGGCTTGCGACGCGCCCTGCAGGATGCGGCCATCGTCAAGGCGCAGGGTCCAGGGCCAGACGCCGACATCTGTCTTCCGTCCCCGGAAGACTTCTTCTGCGCTGTCCAGCGGCGTCCCGCGCTGCCAGCGCTTAATGATGAAAGGATAGCCGGATTCGGTCAGCGTGTCCTCGCCCCAATCTGTTGACACAAGCAGCGTGTCAGGCCCTGCCCAGGCCAGAGACTGCTTGGCTTCCGGTGTCTCGAAGCCGCCCTCCACGAAGGCTTTCGTGGTGAGATCATATTCGCGGACAATGATCGCATCCTTGCCGCCATCGGAAAGCGAGATCAGGCAGCGCGTGGCAGGCGCGGCTTCCGGCCGGAAACAGTTGGCACCGGCAAACACCCAGTTTGCGTTCTCGTCCGCGGCGAGCTGGTCGATATCCAGAAGGGTTTCCCAATCGGGGGCATCCGTCGCATAGCTTTCGAGCGGTGTGCGCCGCCAGATTCCGCGAACATGCGTCTCATCCTGCCAGAAATTATAGACATGGCCCTGACGCACCGCGCCTTCCGGAATACGCTCGGCGGAGGTCAGGACCTCGAGCGCGGCGGCCTCGAATGCGGCATAGCGCGGATCGGCCTCGAGCGCGGCCAGCGTGCGGTCATTCTGTTCGCGCACCCAGGCGAGGGCGGCCTCTCCTTCCACTTCCTCCAGCCAGAGATGCGCTTCAGGGTCGAAGGCGGCGGGGGCGGCAATTGTGGTTGCGGTCAAATCTGTCTCCGTTTGAAGGCCGCCGGCACAGGCGGCCAGGGCCAGGGCGGTGATTGACAAGAAGGGTGCACGCATCATGACTCTCCGAAAGCGGGTCGATTATCCGACAGAGGGGCTGCGTCATGCACTTGGCTGCCTGCATGCCCGAAATCAAGGCTGGAGAGGACTGGGACAATGGAGAGAAAGACTGGCGGGCAGAAATCATCGCGGCGCGATATCCTGAAACTCGGCAGCGGCGCCGCCCTCGGCGCAGCGGCCGGATGCACCCTGCCGCGAGCTGTTGAGATGCAAGAGACCAGCGCCCTCTCCCCTTCCGGTATTGCCTGCGCTGAAAGGCTGGCGGGTGTCGCCTATACCGAGGCCGAGCGCGTGCAGATGGTCGGGCAGCTCGAGGAACGCCTCAGCGCGATCGAGACCCTGCGACAGTTCGACAAGCCCAACACCCTGGCGCCGGCGACGGTGTTCGATCCGCGCCTGCCCGGCAAGGCCTATCCGCTTGACGGGCCGGACGGTGTGGACCTGCCCTCGGCCCGTCTCGGCGCGAAGCCCGGCGAGACTGACATTGCCTTCGCCTCGATCCCGCAGCTTGGCGCCTGGCTGCGCTCCGGCGTCATCACCTGCCGGCATGTCACGGAGGTCTTCCTCGGCCGGATCGAGCGCTATGCGCCTCAGCTCTATTGTTTCATCAGCGTCACCCGCGAGCGGGCGCTGCGCGAGGCGGACCGGCTGGACGCCGATTTCGCGGCGGGCCGGGATCGCGGGCCGCTGCATGGCATTCCCTATGGCCTGAAAGACCTGTTCGATGCCGAGGGGGCGCCGGTGACCTGGGGGGCGGAGCCCTGGCAGGACCAGCAACCGCAAGGCGATGCGACCATCGTGAAGAAGCTGTCCGAGGCCGGCGCGATCCTGCTCGGCAAGACCAGCCTCGGGGCGCTTGCCTATGGCGATATCTGGTTCGGCGGCGTCTGCCGCAATCCGTTCGACCCGCGCGAAGGCTCGTCCGGATCGAGCGCGGGCTCCGCCAGCGCCGCCGCGGCCGGGCTGTGCACCTTCGCCATCGGCACCGAAACGCTGGGCTCGCTGGTCTCGCCATCGACGCGGTGCGGGACGACCGCGATCCGCCCGACCTTCGGCCGCGTCAGCCGCGCCGGCGGCATGGCGCTGTGCTGGTCGCTCGACAAGGTCGGCCCGATGGCGCGCTCGGTCGAGGACTGCGCCCTCGTCCTGGCGGCGATCAATGGCCATGATCCCGGCGATGCGAGCTCGATCGCAGCCGCCTTCGGCTATCGCCGGGCGGAGGATCTTTCAGCGCTGACGCTGGGGCTTGATCCGGCCTGGCTTGAGCAGGCGACGCCGAACGAGCGGGCGGCCATCGAGGCGGCAAAGGCGCTCGGCGTCCAGCTCCGGGACTTCCGGATGCCGGGCCTGCCCGCCGCGCCGCTGGTGCAGCAGCTGCTCGCCGAGGCGGCGGCCGCGTTCGAGGAGATGACCCTCAGCGGGCAGGACGACCGCCTGACCTGGCAGGAGGAGGCCGCCTGGCCGAACACGTTCCGCGCGGCGCGGTTTCTCTCAGCGATTGACCTGATCCAGATCGACCGGCTGCGCCGGCGCTGGATGGAGGCGCTCGACGCCGCCTTTGACGGTTTTGATGCGGTGATCGGGCCGAGCTTCTCCAGCGGGCTGCTGACGCCGACGAATTTCACCGGTCATCCCTGCCTCGTCATGCGGTCAGGATTTGAGGAGACCCGCCCGCGCACGATCTTCGGCGAGACCGCCGAGCCGGATGCGCCCCCGGCGCAAACCCCGGTATCGATCTCGCTCTGGGCGCCGCTGTTTCGCGAATCGCCGATGCTGCAGATCGGCCAAGCGCTGGAAGCGACGCTCGGCGTTGCCGGAATACGCCCGCCGGGCCTTGCCTGAGCCGGCTCAGGACAGCCGTTCGAGGATGATCCGGTCGACAATGATGGCGCGGCGCTTGTCCGGCACAACCGGGCGGATAGCGAAATAATCGACACCCTGCTCCCCGCGCTGGGCAGGGCGCTGGTACTCAAAGCTGAACTCGGCAAAGCCCGGCTGGAGATCGAACACCTGCCAGCCCGATTCGCCGTCGCGGCTGGTCGCATAATTCACCATCATCTGCACCGCGCCCTGTTCGGGTGCAGGGCGGGCCCGCACCGTTGCGCGGATGCGCCGTCCGGCAAATTGCTGCTCGATATCGGCCGCAAGGCGAAAATGCGGGCCAAGGGCTGGGGCATCATTCAGCGCCTGGGCCTCATGAGCGATCAGGAGCTGGTAGGGCCCGTCCTCGCGTCGATCGAGAACCGTCTGCGCCTGGCCACCAGCGATCACCTTATTGAGATACGCGCCTTCGATCAGGATGCGATCATAATTGACCCCATCGCCGGCAACGGCGCCCTCTGGCAGGCGCCCGATGCCCGGCAGCACGGCCAGCCAGACCATCAGGCCTGATAGCAGCAGGATCAGCGGAAAGAAGAGACGGTCAGACATCCGGCCTCGTCCGGGCCCGGCGCCGAAGCCCCGTTCATGGCCCTGTGGTCATTCGCAAAAACTGCTGATAGCAGCAGCAGGCACGATTTGGCGAGACAGGCAGAGCACCATGTTGCGCGGCGCAGGGGTCGGATATGTCTGAAGCGGGACTGAGACGGCGCGCCCGCGAGGCGCGCGGCTGGCTGTTCGACAGCTGCTTTCCGCTCTGGGCCGAGCACGGGCTGACCCCGGCCGGCCTGTTCCCGGAAAAGCTCAGCCTGGAGCATGATGAAATCGATATGCCCGATACCCGCGTGCGGGTGCAGGCGCGCCAGACCTATGTGTTCGCCGAGGCGGGCCAGATGGGGTGGAAACCGGATACGGCGGCGCGGCTCGCGAGCGCGGGCACGGCCATCCTCGCCGGGGCGGCCCTCGGGCCGGGCGGGCTGGCCGGGCGGCGCCTTGCTGCGGATGGCAGCGGGCTGATCGACCCGACGCCGGACCTCTATGATACCGCCTTCGTGCTCTACGGCCTGGCGCGGGCGATGACGGATGAGGCCGCCGTCGGCCTCGCCCGGCCCGCGATTGCCCGGATCCTCACAGCGCTCGATGAACAGGCCCGCGACGGGGTGCATGGCGGTTATGCCGAGAGCCTGCCGCCTCCCGACAGGCGCCTGCAAAACCCCCA
>DAIRTA010000102.1:0-7717 GCA_036804125.1 Hyphomonas sp. | reverse complement strand
ATGAACATCCTCCTCATCGGATCGGGCGGCCGCGAACACGCCCTCGCCTGGAAGCTCGCCCAGTCCCCGCTGGTTGACCGTGTGCACTGTGCGCCCGGCAATCCGGGCATGGACGAGATCGGCCCCTGTTTCGATGTCGCAGCGGACGATCTCGCGGCGCTGGAGAAGCTCGCCCTCCAGATCGAGCCGGATCTCGTCATCATCGGCCCGGAGGCACCCCTCGCGCTCGGCCTTGCCGATATCCTGCGTGCGCGCGGCTTTGACGTGTTCGGCCCCTCGCGCGAGGCGGCGCAGCTGGAAAGCTCGAAAGCCTTCGCCAAGGCGCAGATGCAGCGCTTCGGCGTGCCCACGGCGCGCTATGGCACGTTCACGGGCGCTGCCGCCGCGAAGGGTTTCCTGAAAACGCTGGCGCCGCCTTACGTGCTGAAGGCCGACGGGCTGGCCGCCGGCAAGGGCGTCGTCATCGCCGAAACGCTCGAAGCGGCCGAGGCCGAGATCGAGGCGATGCTCTCCGGCAAGTTCGGTGCCGCCTCCGAGACGCTGGTGATCGAGGAATTCATGACGGGCGAGGAGGTCAGCCTGTTCGTGCTGACCGATGGCGAGGGCGCGGTCATCCTGCCCGCCTGCCAGGATCACAAGCGCGCGGGAGACGGCGATACCGGCCCGAATACCGGCGGCATGGGCGCCTATGCGCCCGCGCCCGTGCTCACGCCGGATCTTCTCGAGCAGGCGAAGGCCGAAATCGTCGGGCCGATGCTGCGCGGCTTGGCCACTGATGGCATGCCCTTCACGGGCGCGCTGTTCGTCGGCCTGATGATCACGGCTGATGGCCCGAAGGTCGTCGAGTTCAATGCCCGCTTCGGCGACCCGGAATGCCAGGTGCTGATGAAGGGCCTGCCGGGGGATGTCGCCGCCGCGCTGCTGGCGGCGGCCACCGGCGGCCTGAAAGGCAATGAAGCGGCGTTCGAGCAACTTCTCGGCGTGCCGGACTTCCAGCCCACGGCCTGTGTCGTGATGGCCAGCCGGGGCTATCCCGGAGCGTATCAAAAGGGCAGCGTGATCGAGGGCGTGGAGGCAGCAGGCGAGGCAGAGGGCGTCACCGTCTTCCATGCCGGCACGGATATTGGCGAGGGCGGCAAGCTGGTCGCCAGCGGCGGGCGCGTGCTAGCCATCACGGCCTCTGGCGGCAGCCTCGAAGAGGCCGTCGCGCGCGCCTATGCCGGCGTCGAGGCTATACATTGGCCGGAGGGCTTCTGCCGGCGGGACATCGCCTGGCGGGCGCTGGGGAGAACATCACCCGCAGGCTGAGCCTTCCGGGGCGCCCTGCCACCGGCCAACCCGGTTTCCGGTACCGCGGATGATCCTTAGCGCCTGAACAGGCGATAGCTGTGCTGCACGAACGATACCACCCGCCCGCTTTCGTCGCGCTCGAACACAACCGCCTCGGCCAGCGTTCCGTCCTTGCGCTTGCGCCGGAAGGTGTCGCCATCTTCAGGGACAAACGTCTCCATGTTCTCGACCGCGTCGGTATCGAACAGGGACAGCGAGAACAGGCCATCCGTATCAAGGCCGATATAGGTGTCCCAGGGATAATTCTCGACGGCGTAATACCCTTCATAGGCCGACAGGTCGGCCTTCGCATCCTGCGGTGCCGGCGTGTCGTCCTTGTCTGCATCCGCGCCATGGACAGCCGCAATTGCGCCTTCGGTCAGCGCGTAGATATTTCTCACGATCGGCTGCGGCGAGACATCATTGGCCGTCAACATCATCACAATGCCAATCCTTGCCGGCATCCGCATGACGAACTCCGTTCGGGCGCCGGGACAGTAGCCGCCATGCCCCCAGAGTGTCTTGTCGCCGAACCGGTAGGTGCCATAGGCGAGTCCCCAGGCCGGTTCATCAAACTCGGCGCCAACCCAGTGCACGCGCTGCATCTCTCTCAGCGTTGTCGCCTTGAGAATTTCCTCGCCGCCATTCTCCCGCAGCCGGAAATTCCACGAGGCGAACTTCGCCATGTCGTTGACGCTGGAGGCGATCCCCGCCGCCGGCGCAAAGGCCCGGAAGGCATGTGGCTCGACCGGCTTTCTTGTCCCGTCTCCCGACCGCACATAATAGCCGCGCGCAAAGCCTGCGCCGACGCGCTCGAATGGCATGTCGGTTGTCGTGGCCGTCATGCCGAGCGGCGCAAGGATCGTGTCCCTGACATAATCGGCCCAGGCCGCGCCACTCGCTGAAGCCACCGCGGCGCCCAGCATCGACATGCCGAGATTGGAATATTGCCAGTAATCATAGGGACGATAGAGCTGTGACTGGCCGGTTATCGTCGCGATGAGGCCGTCCGCATCCGGAAAGGTGTTGTCTCCCCAATAGTCGGCCACCCCCTCGCGGGGCAGGCCGGATACATGCGTGAGGATGTTGCGCACGGTCACGGGCTCCTCGGCGCCGGTCGTGTCGGAGAGGCTGGCCCCACCGAGATAGGAGGAGACCGGCGCATCGAGCGACAGGCGCCCGCTCTCGGCCAGTTTCATGGCCGCAATGCCGGTGAACAGCTTGGACACCGAACAGATGCTGAAAAGCGTATCATCCGTCACCGGGGCGCGTGTCTCGAGGCTTTCGACGCCGAACTGGTGTGACCAGATCAGCGTCTGATCGTGGACGACGCCGATGGCAGCGCCCGGAACCGCTTCTTTTGCCAGCCGCGTGTCGATCAGCGCTTCAGCGGCCCGAAAGCGCGAGGCGAGTGCCTCCTCCGGCGTGACGGCCTGTGCC
Organism: Hyphomonas sp.; assembly: GCA_036804125.1. GTDB lineage: Bacteria > Pseudomonadota > Alphaproteobacteria > Caulobacterales > Hyphomonadaceae > Hyphomonas. The sequence continues at coordinate 4,948 of DAIRTA010000102.1, read as the reverse complement.
GGCGGCGCGGCCAGGATGCAGACGCCCACTGCCACCCATGCTGTCTTCATATCGCTCCCCTCCTGTCAGGCTTCCGGAGACTTTAACGATCACCCGCCGGCCGGCAATGGCGATCTTGAGAGGGGGGCGGCGCCAGTGTCCCTGGGCGCAGGGGCAGGGACTCAAGCCGCCGCGCCATCCTTGAACCAGACCTCGACCGGGCCGCGCAGGGTGAGCGTCAGCGGCTGGCCCTTGCGGTCCACGGCCTTGCCGGCCGCAACCTTGATCCATCCTTCGGAGATGCAATACTCCTCGACATTCGTCTTTTCTTCCCCGCGGAAGCGCACCCCGATGCCGCGTATGAGCAGGTCATAATCATAGAACGGGCTGGCAGGATTGACCGAGAGACGGTCGGGCGGCGAGTCGAGTGTGTTCATATCCGTAAAATTACGGATGGTGCGGGCCTGTCAAGCGGCCCTGATGCCGTGTCATCGCGCGGTCCGGATCAGCGCCCGGCATAGATCAGCGTTCCCTCGGGCACCTCGGCATTGAAACGTGCAAGGTCCGCGCGGGAGAACACAATGCAGCCATTCGAGCGGCCAAGCTTGCCATGGCGTGCGAGGTGTTCCGGCTCGGCATAGGTGGCCGCATGGATGACAATGGCCCGGGCACGCGAGGCGGGATTGCCGGGCTCCAGCCCGTCGAGGCGGCGGCTGAGGCCATGCTGGCCGTGATAGGTTTCGGCGATGCGGAAGGCCCCGCCGGGGCTGGCGCGCGATCCAGGCACATCCGAGAAATGGTCAAGCAGGCCGTCATGATCCGGGTCTGAACCGCGACCATGGGCAACACGATAAGCGCTGACAGTGCCGCTCTCCAGGTCAAGGACATACAGCCGCTCCGCAGCGGAGGGCCGGGCATAGTCGATGATGACAACCCGTTGGCTTGCTGCCGTGTGCAACTCCGCAGCGTCAAGCGCCGCAAGCCCATCCGCAAGCAGCGCCGGGCGGATCAGGCCCTCAGGGTCCAGCCTCTCCGGCTGCGCCTGCGCGGGCTGTGAAAACGCCGCCAGCCATGCGGCCAGGGCAAGCTTCAGCAACATCGCCGTCTCCCGTTTCCGTCAGGCCTCGGGCCACTACGCCGGGTCAGGCCTTGGCGCGCCGCGCCTGATCGGTCATGAATAGCGGAAAATCCGGCAGAATTGAGAGGAAACGCGATGGCAGAGGCAGCAAGCGCGCAGGACCTGTTTTCAGGGACAAAGGACGTCGCCGAAAGCCACCGGTTTGACGAGGCCGCCCTTGCCCGCTGGATGGAGGCGAATGTCGAAGGCTATCAAGGCCCTCTGCACGTGCGCCAGTTCAAGGGCGGGCAGTCGAACCCGACCTACCAGCTTGTCACGCCGGATAAGAAGTATGTCATGCGCCGCAAGCCGCCCGGCAAGCTCCTGCCCAGCGCACATGCGGTGGACCGGGAATTCCGCATCATCAGTGCGCTGTATCCCCTCGGCTATCCGGTTGCCCGGCCTTACGGGCTGTGCACGGATGAAAGCGTCGTCGGCACGATGTTCTATGTCATGGACTGTGTGGAAGGGCGCATCCTCTGGGACGGGACCTTGCCGGATTACGCGCCGGCCGAACGCCGCGCGATCTATGAGGCGAAGGTCAAGACCTTTGCCGACCTGCATAATGTCGACTGGCGAAAGGCCGGCCTTGAAGGCTTCGGCAAGGAAGGCGACTATGTCGCCCGCCAGATCCATCGCTGGACCAAGCAGTATAAAGCCTCCGAAACGATGCACATTCCGGAGATGGAACAGCTCATCGAATGGCTGCCGAAGAACATCCCGCCAGGCGACACCACCACTATCGTGCATGGCGATTACCGCCTCGACAACATGATCCTGCATCCGACCGAGCCGAAAGTCATCGCCGTGCTCGACTGGGAGCTGTGCACGCTCGGTGATCCGATTGCGGACTTCTCCTATCATCTGATGAACTGGGTCATGCCGCCCGGCGATTCCGCGCGCGGCTCGATCATGGCGATCCCGGACCTGAAGGCCTGGGGCATCCCGACCATGGAGGAATATGTCGCCCTGTATTGCCGGCATACGGGGCGGCAAGGCCTGCCGGAGCTCGACTATTACTTCTCCTACAATGCCTTCCGCCTTGCCGGCATCCTGCAGGGCATCATCGGGCGTGTGCGTGACGGCACGGCCAACAGCGCCAATGCCGAGGCGAATGCCGCGCGGGTGGTGCCGCTGGCCCGCTTTGCCGCCGAATATGCCCGCCGCGCCGGAATGGAAGGCTGAGCGAATGAAGCAAACCGTTCTTTCCGGGCCGCTGCGCGCGCCCGTCAACCTGCTCACCGAACAGACCTATGGCGGGCATAAATCCTTGCATGACGATGCCGAGGCGGCGCGGCTCGGCATCAAGGCGGGCCCGATCGAAGGGCCGACGCATTTCCAGCAATTCGTGCCCTTGCTGGCTGAGGTCTGGGGCAAGGCCTGGTTCGAGCGCGGCTGTTTCTCCTGCCACTTCCTCAATATGGTCTTCGAAGGCGAAAAGGTCCGTGTCGAGATCGACCGGCCCGCGCCCGGCGCCACGCGAACCATGGCCCGCGCCTTCAAGGAAGACGGCACGCCGGTTCTTGAGGCGAGCGCGACGCTTGGCCCGGATCATGGCGAAACGCTGCTCGAGGCCCGCATGAGGGCGCTGCGCCCGGCGGGCGATCTTGTCATCCTCGCCGACATGAAAGCCGGCATGACCGGGGCGGCTGATGAGCGCGTCCGAATGGGCCCGGACCAGCATATGGGCGACCTCTATCCCTTCTCCCTGGCTGAAAAGCTGAATGTCATCACCGAGAACGACCCGGCCTATTCTGATGCCACCGCTTCGCCCTGGGGGCGTGCGGTGATTCCGCTGGAAATGGTCAGTGTGCTGGGCAATTATTCGAGCCGTCAGGCGAAATTCCCGGTGAAGCATCCCAGTATCGGCCTGTTTGCCGATCTTGAAATCCGCATGCTCGACGGACCGCTGTTTGTGGATGAGGAGTATGTGCTGCGCCGGGAAGTGGTCGCCTTGTCTGAATCCCGGCGCGTCGAGAATTACTGGATCCGGACGCGCGTCTTCGATTCGGCGGGCGAGAAACAGGTCGCCGAGATGCTGCTCAATCACGGCGTGATGAAAGCCAGCTATCCAGATTATCCCAAGGACCGCCTCCCTGACACCCGATGAGATTTCTGCGCATTGCCTCTCCCTTCCGGGAGCGGAGCTTTCCATCCAGTGGGGTAACGACCATGTCTACAAGATTGCCGGCAAGATGTTCGCCGCCACGGATGCGGCGGCAACCAAGGTTTCTTTCAAGTGCAGCGAGCTGGCGTTCCGGCTTCTGACCGAGTCCGGTCTCGGAGTGCCGGCGCCCTATCTCGCCCGCGCCCGATGGGTTCAGGTTACGCCCGGCGCGATGCCGCCGGAGGAGCTCTCCGGCCGGCTGACTGAGGCTTATGCCATCGTCCGGTCCGGATTGCCGAAGAAAGTCCAGGCTGGCCTGCCCCCTTTCGCCGGCTGATCCGCATATCCGTAATCTTGCGGACTGCGGGACCCCGGCGCGGCCGCTAGACTGGCGGATCAATCGGGCAGGGATGTCCACAGGAGCTGGCCCATGAAACTCAGGACCGGAATGTGGGTCGTCGCCCTTGATGGTTCCCGCGGGCTCGTCCTGGTCAATGAAGGCACGGCCTTTGAGCCGTCCCTGAAGACGCTAAGGAGCTATGGGCAGGACAATCCCAGGACAAGCGAGCAGTCCCGCGACCGCGAGACACGAGTCTTCCAGTCCGCGGACGGGCGCCGCTCGACGGCAGAGATGAGCGACCTGCACCAGAAGGCCGAGGACCGTTTCATCGCCGGCATTGTTGCTGATCTTGACAGGGAAGCCGCAGACAACGCCTTCAAGGCAATCGCCATTGCCGCTCCTCCCTCCGCGCTCGGCCTGTTTCGCAAGCTGTCGGGTGACGAACTGTCCCGGCGTGTGGTGCTCTGGATCGACAAGGATTTCACCCGCCACCCGGTTCCTGATATCGCGGCGCTGGTGGCAAAAGCCCTCGAGACCTGACGCGGAGCCGGTTGGCAATCTGCGTGTCGCATCGGATAGTGGCCCTGTCAGACAGGAGCGCGCCATGCCCGGATTCGAAACAATCCTTTATCGCACACAGGACGGCCATGCCCGCCTTACGCTCAACCGGCCTGAGAAGCTCAATGCGCTCTCCCCTGTCATGCAGAAGGAGTTGAGCGAGGCGCTCTGGGAGGCGGATAACGACACCTCCGTGCACAGCGTGATCCTCGAAGGTGCAGGCCGGGCCTTCTGCGCGGGCTATGACCTTTCCGGGGCCGAGGCGGATGTGCCGGTCTCCGCTGTCGAGGACAGGTCCGCAAACACCTATCGCGGCCATCGCAGCCTTGATGATGATGCCTGGCAGCTTGCGCGCCAGCAGCGCTGGCGCATGGCGCTGTTCGACATGCACAAGCCGGTCATTGCCAAGGTGCATGGCTATTGCCTTGCCGGGGGCTGTGATCTCGCCCTGATGAGCGACATGGTGATTGCCGCCGAGACGGCGACGTTCGGTTTCCCGCCGGCGCGTGACCTTGGCGCCCTGCCGAACCAGTTCTGGGTGTATCATTGCGGCCCGCAATGGGCGAAGCGGCTCATGCTGACGGGGGATACCCTCACCGGCGCCGAGGCGCAGGCCATCGGCCTGGTGCTCAAGGCCGTCCCGGAGGATGATCTGGAGGCGGAGGTAACCGGACTTGCCGCGCGAATGGCCCTGATCGACCCGGACCTTCTGTCGGCGAACAAGCGCATCATCAATCTGGCCCTGGAGCTGATGGGCGCGCGCACGCTCCAGCGCCTCGCCGTGGAGAATGATGTGCGCGGGCACAATACCCGCGCGGCAGCGGGCTTCCGAAAGTCCGTGCAGGAG
>DAIRTA010000101.1:0-7931 GCA_036804125.1 Hyphomonas sp. | reverse complement strand
GGGTCACGGTCTTGCCGGTGCCGGTCGCGCCGGCGATCAGGCCGTGGCGGTTGGCGGCCTTCAGCAGCAGTTCCTGCGCGCTGTCCGGGCGGCCGGTGCCTTCTGCGTCCGCTCCGCCAAGAAAGATCACATCACTCATCCGTTCAGGCTCCCTGCCATCATTGCCTCTTGCGGGGGGACGCTACCCATTCCGTCAGATTCGGCAAGCCGGGCCCGCAGGCGGCCATGACTTGACGGTGACGGCCCGGGGCCGCAAGTGTGCCCGCCATGCCGCAGAAAGAGAAGGTGATGGACGGGGCGACAAAGGCCGGGATCTGGATCATCGCGACCGGCATTATCATTTTTTTCCTCTATGCCGGACGGAACATCCTCGCAACCTTTGCGCTTGCGGTGTTCCTGTTCCTGATCATCGAGGGCTTTGCAACAGCCATCGACAATGCCTCGCGCAGCATAAAGATCTGGCATGCGCGCTTTGCTGCGGTCCTGATCGTGATGGGCGGCTTCGTCCTGTTCCTCGTGATGATGGGCAATGGCATCGCCGAGTTCGGGCGCGATGCCGGGGAGTATGAGAACAAGATCAACGGCCTGATCGCCGATGCCTATGGCGTGGTCGGCATGAGCGAAGCACCAGAGCTGACACAGCTCCTGTTCAATGAGCGCGGGCAACGCTTCTTCGCCACGATCGCCAATTCGGTGAGCGGCCTGTCGAGCGATCTGGTGCTCATCCTCATCTATGTTGCGTTCCTGTTTGCCGCCCAATCGAGCTGGACCCGGAAACTCGACGCCATCTTCCCCGGCAGCGACGACCGCGCCCGTGTCCGCGAAATCGGGGATCGCGCCCGCCACAGCATCGAAACCTATCTTTGGACCCAGACCATCCTGTCGCTGATCAACACCGTCCTGACCTATGTTTCGCTGCTCGCTCTCGGGGTCCAGAACGCTCTGTTCCTGTCGGTCCTGATCTTCGTGCTGAACTACATACCGACCCTGGGGCCGATCGTTGCGTCCTTCGTTGCGCTCCTGTTTGCCCTCGTCCAGCCCAGCATGCCGGGCTGGGTGCCGGGCGGGGCGCCGGAGGACAGCTATATCTATGCCGCGATCGTTTTCGGTGTCGTTGCGTTCTGGCAGTTTACCATCGGCAACTTCCTGCAGCCGCGGATGATGGGCGACTCGCTCAACCTGTCCGCGCTGGTGGTGTTGCTCGCCCTCGCCATCTGGGGGGCCATCTGGGGCATACCCGGAATGTTCCTGTCCGCGCCGCTGACGGTGCTGATGATGATCCTGTTTGCCCAGTCTCCCGACACCCGATGGATCGCCATACTTCTATCGGCGGATGGCAATCCTGCTGGAAACAGGCGGAACCGCAACAAGAAGGCAGCGGCGGAGACGGCCTGAATTCTTGCCATGGTATTGACACATAGAGGCTTCACAGCATTAGGTGTCATTATAGCTGGGGGTAGGGCTACCAAAATTTAACAGTTTCGTGATGGCTTTCCCCTTGATTTAGGGATTTGCTACATCAGTTCTCGCATACACAATCAGGCTTCCGCGTGCGTCCCCCCACCCAGCCTGCGGAATTGCCTGTAGGGCCCGCCCGACATGTCCCCGTCAGGCGGGCCCGCTTATTTCCGGATCCCGCCCTTACCGGTCGCGCCACATCTCTTCGCGTGTGCAGCATGCCATCTTCCTTGATGCCGCAGCGGGCGGGGGATAGACGGAGGAACCCCGCGACAGCCCGAGCGAGTTTCTTCCATGACCGCGTCCGCCACCGATGACCGTCTCACCCAACAATTGATCTCCCATATTCTCGAAGCGGCTGGTCAGGAGGCGCTTGACGGGTTCAGCCCGGCGGACCTGCAGCGGCTGGCGGAGGCCCTTGCCGGCTGGGCGAGCCGGGTTGCGCCCGGCAAGCGCGAAGTGCGGGTCTGTGCTGCCGCGCCGGGGTTTGCCGGTGCCGCAGCGCCCGGCCTGCTGGAGACGGCCGGACCCGATATCCCCTTCCTTGTCGATTCTCTCCTGAATGAGTGCACGGCCCAGGGCCTCGAAGTCAAAGGGCTGTTCCATCCGGTCTTGGTGCAGCGCGATGGAAGGATGCTGTCTGTCATCCAGATCATCCTCGCGCAGATGACAGAGGCCGAGGCCGAGCGGCTCAAGTCCGGCGTCCTGACGACGCTCGCCCATGTCGAACAGGCTGTGGCCGACCATGCGGCCATGCAGGCCCGGATGCGCGGCGAGATGCAGCGCCTCTCAGCCCAGCGCCATCTCGACCCGGCAGAGCGGGACGAGGCGGTCGCCTTCCTCGACTGGCTCCAGCGCGACCATTACGTCTTCCTCGGCAGCCGCGAATATGATTTCGAGCAGGACGAAACGGGCCAGGTGAAACCTGTCGAGCCGCTGATGGTCGAAGGGTCCAACCTCGGCATCCTGCGCGACGAAGAGCTGAACGTGCTCTCCGCCGACAGCGAGCCGCTGGTGCTGACCAAGGAAATCGGCGCTTTCCTTACCCGTCCGGCGCCGCTGATCATTGCCAAGTCGACCCTGCCGAGCCGGGTCCACCGCCGGGTCCCCTGCGATTATGTCGGGGTCAAGAAGTATGACGAGGCGGGCAATGTGACCGGCGAAGTGCGTTTCCTCGGCCTGTTCACCGCCGAGGCATATGACGAAACCGCGCGCTCGATCCCGTTCGTGCGGCGCCGTGTGCAGAAGATCATGGCCGGTTCAGGCGCCGCGCCCGGCGGGCATACCGAGAAGGCGCTGGCCAACCTGATCGAGACCTGGCCGCGGGATGAATTGCTGCAGACACGATCGACCGTCCTTGCCCCGATGATCATGGGCGCGCTCCAGCTGATCGGGCGGCCGCGCGCGCGTCTCTTCCTGCGGCGGGACGAGTTCGACCGCTTCGTCACGGCGCTCGTCTTTGTTCCGCGGGAGGCGTATGACACCGCGCTGCGCCAGAAGATCGGGCTGTATCTCGCACAGGCCTTCGATGGCGAGATCAGGACCTTCCAGCCCTATTTCGATCAGGGCCCGCTGGCGCGGGTGCATTTCGAGATTGCCCTGAAACCCGGCCATCCCGAGCCCGCCTATGAGGAGATCGAGCAACAGATTGCCGATCTTGCAAGAACCTGGGACCAGGGCCTGCGCGAAGCCATCATGACATCCCGGCTCAAGGGCGCGGCGCGGGACGGTGCCTCGGCCTTCATATCAGCCTTCAATGCGGCGTACCGGGAGGCCTTCTCTCCGGAGGAGGCGATGGCCGATATCAGCCGCATGGCCGAACTCGGCAAGGCAACGCCCGTGCTTGCCCGCGCATACAGAAATGAAGCTGATCCCGAAGATACCATTCGTGTAAAGATATATTCGCGCAGCGGAGCTATCCCCCTGTCGCGCTGTGTTCCGGTGTTCGAGAATTTCGGCCTGTTTGTCGATTTCGAGACGGGCTATCCGGTGCGCCCGACTCGAAAGCCGGTTGCTGACGCGCCGGATGTCTACTGGGTGCATGCGCTCAACATGCGCGCGGCCGGCGGCGAGACGATCTCGCTGGACGGGGCGGCACGTTATGAGGACGCCTTCATTGCCGTCTGGGGCGGCGTGGCCGAGAATGACGGCTTCAACCGCCTGATACTGGCTGCGGGCGCCGGCTGGCGCGAAGCGGCGCTGATCCGTGCGCTGGCGGACTACCGGCGGCTGAGCGGGATGGAACCGCCGCAGGACATCCAGGAGTCTGCGCTTGTCAATCATCCGGGGATCAGCCGGCTCCTGCTGGAGCTGTTTGCAGCCCGGTTCGACCCGGAGGCGCATGCCGGCCTGGAGGCGCGCCGGGAGGCCTGCGAAGCGCTCAAGGCCGATCTTGAAGACCGGATGCGGGATGTGTCCAGCCTGCCGGAAGACCAGGCGTTGACGCGCCTCGCTTCCCTGATCAGTGCGATCCAGCGCACCAACTTCTATCAGAGGACGGAGGAGGGCGAACCGCGCGCCTTCATCAGCTTCAAGATTGCGAGCCGGGAGCTGGCCGATTTGCCCGAGCCGAAGCCCTATCGCGAGATATTCACTCACAGCCCGCGCGTCGAGGGCGTTCACCTGCGGTTCGGCCCGGTTGCCCGCGGGGGGCTGCGCTGGTCTGACCGGCCCTCGGACTACCGCACCGAAGTGCTCGGTCTCGTCAAGGCGCAGCAGGTCAAGAATGCCGTGATCGTGCCGGTCGGCTCGAAGGGCGGCTTCTATCCGAAGCAGCTGCCGGACAAGTCCGATCGGGATGCCTGGTTCGAGGCGGGCCGCGACGCCTACAAGGAATTCATCACCGCGCTGCTCGGGATCACCGACAACATCGTCGAAGGCGAGATCACGCATCCTGAAGGCACGGTGATCTGGGATGGCGAGGACCCCTATCTCGTCGTTGCAGCCGACAAGGGCACCGCGACGTTTTCCGATACGGCGAATGCCATCAGCCAGGCCAAGGGGTTCTGGCTGGGCGATGCCTTCGCCTCAGGCGGGTCGGCGGGCTATGACCACAAGAAGATGGGCATCACGGCCCGCGGCGCCTGGGAGGCGGTCAAGCGCCACTTCCGTGAGATGGGACGCGATATCCAGTCTGAGCCGTTCACCGTGATCGGGGTGGGCGACATGTCCGGCGATGTCTTCGGCAATGGCATGCTGCTCTCACCCGAGATCCGCCTGATAGCGGCCTTCAACCATCAGCACATTTTCATCGACCCCGATCCGAAGGATGCAAAGAAGGCGTTTGCCGAGCGCCAGCGCCTGTTCGAGGCGCCCCGTTCGAGCTGGGCGGATTACAATGCCAAGCTCGTTTCCAAAGGGGGAGGCATTTTCGAGCGGGCCGCGAAGTCGATATCCCTGACGCCGGAAATCAAGACCCTGACTGGCCTTGGCCGGGATTCGGTCACGGCGGATGAACTCATTCATGCGCTGCTCAAGGCGCCGGCTGACCTGATCTGGTTCGGTGGCATCGGCACCTATGTGAAGGCCAGCCACGAAACCCACGCCGATGCCGGCGACCGCACCAATGATGCCTTGCGCGTGAACGCAGCCGATCTGTGCGGGAAGGTGATCGGGGAAGGGGCCAATCTCGGCATGACGCAGGCGGCGCGGGTGGAGTTCGCGCTGCGCGGCGGGCGCCTGAATACAGATGCAATCGACAATTCGGCCGGCGTGGATTCGTCTGACCACGAAGTGAACATCAAGATCCTCGCGGCCGAAGCCATCCGGCAGGGCGATCTCAAGGAGCCCAAGCGCGATGCGCTGCTTTCGAGCATGACCGATGCCGTCGCGGCGCATGTCCTGCGCCATAATTATGACCAGACCAACGCCCTCACGGTTGCGGCGGCAGCGGCAGATCTGGACCATGATGCGCTGGAGCGCGTGATGGTTTCATTGGAGGAGCGCGGCGTGCTGAACCGGGCCCTCGAGGGCCTGCCGGATACAACCGCGATGCAGCAGCGCCGGGAGGCCGGGCAATGGCTGACACGGCCAGAGATGAGCGTCCTGCTCGCCTGGTCGAAGATCGTTCTGTTTGATGACCTGGTTGCTTCGGAGCTGCCGGACGATCCCTGGTTCGAGACAGCGCTGAAAGGCTATTTCCCCGAACCGATCAATGGCTATGCCAAGGCCATGCAGCAGCACCGGCTGCGCCGCGAGATCATCGCCACCGTGGTGGCCAACCGCACCCATGACCTGGGCGGCCCTGTTCCGCTCCAGCGTCTCAGCGAGTTGACCGGGGTGGACCTGCCGCGCGCGGTGAGCGGGCTTGAGGCGGCGCGTCATGTTCTCAGCCTCGACGAGTTCCGCTCCGAGGTTTTCCGCCTTGATAATCAGGTTCCGGCTTCGGTTCAGTGCGAACTGCAGCAGACAGCCCTCAATGCCGTGATGGAGGCGGCTGCCTGGTTCATCCGGAAATGCCCCGGCATGACAACCGGGCACGCGATCAAGACATTTCATGGTGGCCTCGACCGGTTCAAGGCGGTCATGCCGAAGGTGCAGACCAGCTTCCCGGCCGCGCGTATCGAACGCACGGCGCGGCGTATCGCCGAAGAGGGCGTGCCGGAGAACCTGGCTCACTGGGCGGGCGCCCTGAACTACTTCGCCCAGGGCCTGTCCGTCGTGGAGCTGTCAGCGCAGTGTGGACAGGATGTCGAGACCGTCGCGGCGGAGTTCTATCGCATGGGCGATGCGCTGCGCCTTGACCGCCTGCGCATGACGGCGCGGGAAGGTCTTGCCAATGCCCCGTATTGGGACCGCGTCGCCGGGCGCCGCCTTATTGCAGAGCTGGTGCGTGTGCAGACCGATGCGACAGCCGAGGCGCTGCGGGCAGGCGGCGCGCAGGCCTGGCTTGCAGACCGCAGCGAGGGCCAGCGGGCCCTGCTTGAAACGCTGGGGCGCCTCAGTGATGACCGGGCCTGGTCGTTTGCAAGGTTCGCGCTCGCGGCGGATGCGGTCCGGGATTTTCTCGAGCGCTGATCCGGGGCGCGGCCCGTATCAGTCCGACATGCGCTCCGCCAGCGCGGCGCCAAGGCCGGGCAGCAGCTCGTCCTTTTCCGCTATGCACAGCCGCGCGCGCTCCGCGCCCTGGGCGAGCGGACGCTCATATCCCGGAATCATGGACGCCTGCGAATGCAGGAAGGCTTCATACCGCTGCAGGTCGTCGATGCTGCAGAGGGCGCTGGCGAAGGCGCCGAACTGCGCCCTGCGGGATTCCGGCAAGGCGGCAAGGAAGTCGCTGAACCGGGCCTCGATCAGGGGCCAGACATCTGCCTGGGCCTCTCGATTTCGGGCGGCGGCATTGAGAACCGTGAAAAATTCCGAACCCGTAATGCCGAATTCGCTGGCCTGCCCGAGGAGGTTTGAGGCGAACGGGCCTGAGCCGTTCCCGGCCAGCGTGGAGAGTATCACCGAACGCTCATTCTGGTTGCTGGAGCGCAGCGCATAAGTAAGTGCGGCCTCGGCAAAGGTGTCGCCGCCATCCCGCACGGCGATAGCGATAGACGCTCTCAGCATGTCCGGGCTCAGGGCATCGGGATCGGCGTCCCCATCGGCCCCGACATAGGCTTCGGCTCGCTGGCGCATGGCAGCCCGTTCCGCGGGCCGGTTGCCGAGGGTCAGGAGAAGATCGTTCAGGGCCGCCCGCAGCAGCTGTTCGCGGTCTGTCAGCTCCGGCTCCGGCCTCCGGCTCAGCGCGGCGCCAACCGGAGCATAGGTCTGCTCGATCCAGTCCGAGAGGTGGGCCTGTTCGCCGGGCTCGAGCAGGCGATGCCAGTTGCGCAAGGCCGCAAAAGGCTGGCTGATGACAGCCGGCGTTCCGTTGGCCGAGACCGAAAGGCCGTCAAGGAGCTCGCGGGGCCCCGTGCGTCCGGCCTGGAAGGATGCGATCAGCGAGTCGACATAGGCCAGCTGCTCACCTGCCGAAAGCGAGGTAAAATGTTCGGCGAGCCCGTCTGCCGCCGCGCTTTCGAGCGCAAAACGCCAGTAGCCCGTGCCGCCGGCATTTGGGATGACATAGTCCGGGCAGAACGGCGCCGTCATATCGGCCCGGCGCCCGGTCAGCATCACTCTCAGATCGGCTGACTCCTCACCGCGCGCGGCGCGCAGCGTGACGGGAATATGCCAGGACGCCGTATCGGTCCGGATGCTGGAGCCAAGCGGAGCATACCGGGTCTGCATGATCCCGATCCGTGCGCGGCTGCCGGTTTCGCATGTCACCTGCACATCAAGCATGGGAATGCCCGGCTGCATGATGAAGCTGCGAAAACTGGCGGCGACGGTCTCGTCGCCGGCGCCCTGGGACAGGCTCTGCATGAAATCATCGGCATCCGCGACATCATCGGCGAAGCGGCTGATGTGGAGGCGGATGCCATCCCGGAATCGGTCTTCGCCGAGATAGGTCTCGAACATGTTCAGCAGGCTGCCACCCTTGCTGT
>DAIRTA010000100.1:1668-8081 GCA_036804125.1 Hyphomonas sp. | reverse complement strand
GGCGTCCGGCCGGGCGATGACAGTCCGCTTAAGGCGGAAACCCTAGAGAACGCGGTCTTTCAGGTCTTTCGATGGGCGGAAGGCAACCTTCTTGGACGCCTTGATCTTGATGCTTTCGCCGGTCGCGGGGTTGCGGCCCTGGCGCGCCGGGCGCTTGCGCACTTCGAGGATGCCGAGGCCGGAAATACGCAGTTTCTTGCCTTTCTTCAGGTGGCCGCCCATGCGGTCCACAAAATCGCTGACGACCGCTTCGGCCTGCTTCTTAGGCATTTCATGCGCCTCGGAAAGCTCCGCGGCGAGATGCTTGAGGGTGAGGACTTCAGGCGCGGCCTTGCTCGGCGCGGCCTTCCTGGTCGCGGGGGCTTTCTTCGCCGCGGCCTTGGGCGCAGCAACTTTCTTTGCTTGTGTCTTCTTGACGGCCATTTCAGTTTCCTTTTTCAGCCAGGGTAAGGAGATGGGCAGCACGGGAACGGGTGTTCCGGCCTGCCCGGGTTTCGCGGTCCGGCATGCCGCGTGAACGGCGTATCGCCTATCCCTGCTTTGGCCTTTGTGCAAGGGCTGCAATCCCGTCGCGAAGGCTTAATAAGGCAGGAAAACCGGGGTTTTCTTGCCCTTCAGAGGGGCACCTGCGTTCGCAGGAGGCGGGCCGCTTCGCTCGACCCTCCGGCCAGGACACCATGGACGCCGGTTTCCAGCGTCCACCGGCGCGTCTCCGGGTTCCACCAGCATAGCTCCGTAAGCGGAACAACAAAGCGCACTGTCCGTGTCTCGCCCGGCGCAAGGCTGACCCGTTCGAAGCCTTTCAGCAGTTTGTTCGGGCGCGGCGCGGCCTTGCCCGGCGGCGCCACATAGAGCTGGACGACCTCTTCCGCTGTCATTGCGCCATCATTGCGCAGCGAGACCTCCGCCGCGATCGCTTCGCCCCGGCGCTCCGCCTTCAGGGCGCGATAGGTGAACGGCGCATAGCCGAGGCCATGGCCGAAGGCGAAATGCGGGGTTTTGCCCTCCGCCTCGAACAGGGTGTAGCCATGCAGCGGGCCATAGGTGATCTGGTCGGCGTCCTTGTCGAAGAAGGGGTAATCCGCCGCGTCGCGGGCGACCGTGAACGGAAGTTTTCCCGAAGGGCTGATTTCCCCGAACAGAAGGCGCGCGAGCGCCGCCCCGCCTTCCATGCCGGAATAGAAAGTCTGCAGGATCGCTGCGGCCTTGCCGGCCCATCCGCTCACGATCACGGCCGAGCCCGCAATGATGATAACCACCGTGTTCGGATTGGCTGCGCATACGGCCTCGATCAGCGCGACCTGTTCGGGCGGAAGCCTCAGTTCTGTCCGGTCGCCGCCGATATCCTCCCGGCGGAACTCCGCCTGCGAAGCGATTTCGGCATCGGTGCCGAGCGAGAAGTCCGCCGGGATGAACTCGCCCTCCTCGATGCGGGTATAGCCGGCGATCAGGATCGCGGCGTCCAGCCCGCGCGCCGCTTCGGCGGCCGCCAGCGGATCGGACTCGTCCCCGGCGACCGCCATTTCCGGCTGATCGAGATAGGCGCGCAGCCCGTCCAGCGGCGTGATGACATAGGGCGGCTGCACACGGGATGATCCGTGGTCGCCGGTATTCTCCAGCCCCGCCAGGCGCCCGAACACGCCGATGCGCGCCCCGGCCTTCAGCGGCAGCAGCCCGTTATTGGTCAGCAGCACAGCGGATTTCTCCGCCGCCTCGCGGGCCAGCGCGACATGCGCCGGGCAGGCGACAAGGCCGGGATGATAGTCCTCAAGCGGATCTTCCGCGCAGGCAAAGCGGTAGAGCGTCTTCAGGATGCGCCGGCAGGCCCGGTCGATCACCTGCGGTTCGACCGCGCCATCCTTCACGGCCTTCACCAGCGCCTCGCCCCAGACGCGCGGCTCCGGGTTCTCGATATCGAGCCCCGCCGCCGCGCCATAAGGCTGGTAAACGCCCATCACCCAGTCGGAATGGACAAAGCCTTCAAATCCCCATTCCTCGCGCAGGATGCCGGTCAGCAAGTCGCGGTTCTGCCCGCAATACTCCCCGTTCATCCTGTTATAGGCGCTCATCACCGAGGCGCAGCCCGCCTCGAGGATGCGCCTGAAATGCGGCAGGTAGACCTCGCGCAGCGTGCGCTCATCGACGCGCACATCCACCTTGAACCGGGCATTCTCGATCGAGTTCAGCGCGAAATGTTTCACTGTCGCGATCACATTATGCGTCTGCAGGCCGGTGGCGAGCGCGGCGCCCATTTCGCCGAGATGATAGGGGTCTTCGCCATAGGTCTCCTGCGCCCGGCCCCAGCCGGGATGGCGCAGCAGGTTCACGCAGACCGCGCCGGACAGGTTGCAGCCCTGCGCGCGCGCCTCGATCGCCATCGCCTCGCCGATGCGGCGTTCGAGGTCGCGGTCAAAGCTCGCCCCGCGCGCCATGGTGACCGGGAAGCAGGTGGAGTGGCCGCGTGCCACGCCGCGCGGGCCGTCGGTAAAGTAGAGCGCCGGCACGCCCAGCCGGTCGCAGCGCGCGCCCGCCTGATAGGGCCGCGCGCCCCAGCGTCCCTTGTCTTCCTTATAGGCGCGGAAGAAGCCGCGGCCGGACATCATCGCCACTTTTTCTTCAAGCGTTGCCTCGCCAAGGATCGCGGCGACCGTGTCTTCAATCTCGTCCGGGCGCAGGCCCTTGCGCGGGGAATAATCGTTCATCTCATCGTCTCTTCTGACTGCCTGGCATGCATAGCCGGGCCGGGGCGATATCGGCCAGCCCTGCCGGGCGAAAAAGGCGCGGCGCAGCCCCCGCCTCGACGCGAGCGGCGCATCGCCCCATATTCGACCCCGGAAAGGGCGCCCTCACCGCTGTGGGCGCCGCAAGAATGGAAGGCGCGCAATGTCCTCACGGCCCGGCGAAACCGATTTCGATCCGGCATGCGACCCGCTCGCCTTCCGGCGCGCGCTCGGCCGGTTCGCCACGGGCGTCACGGTCGTCACCCTCGCCGGCCCGGAAGGCCCGCTGGGCATCACCGCCAACAGCTTTGCCGCGCTCTCGCTCGATCCGCCGCTGGTGCTGTGGTCGCCGGCCAAGCGCTCGGGGCGCCACCGCGCCTTCACCGCCTCGCCGCATTTCGCCATCCACATCCTCTCCGCCGGCCAGCAGGCGGTGTGCGACCATTTCGTGCGCCATGCCGAGGGTTTTGGCGCCTTCCCGCACGGCCTCAATCCGGAGGGCGTGCCCATCCTTTCAGGCTGCGCGGCGGTGTTCGAGTGCCGCCTTGAGGCCGTTCATGATGGCGGCGATCATACCATCGTCGTCGGCCGTGTGCGCCGCGCGCGTTCACAGCCCGGCGCCACGCTGATCTTTTCGCATGGCCAGTTCGGCATTGCCGAGGATCTGGGCCTGGATACGCCGCAAGCCATGGAGCGGGGCGGCTGAGCTGTCAGCCTTTCGGCTGGGGCGTCACCCGCAGATAGGGCAGCACCCGCTTGAACCCGCCAAAGCGCGTCTCGGCGTCCGCGTCCGACACGGCCGGCGTCACGATCACATCCTCGCCCTGCTTCCACTGGGCCGGGGTCGCCACCTGGTGTTTCGCGGTCAGCTGGATCGAGTCGAGCGCGCGCAGGATCTCGTCGAAATTCCGTCCCGTCGTCATCGGATAGGTCAGGATGAGCTTGATGCGCTTGTCCGGACCGATGATGAACACCGAGCGCACGGTTGCATTGTCGGCCGGTGTGCGCCCTTCCGAGGAGCCGGAAATGTCCGCGGGCAGCATGTCATAGAGCTTCGCGACCTTGAGATCGCTGTCGCCGATCATCGGATAGGCGACCGAATGGCCGGTCGCGGTGCGGATGTCATCCTTCCATTTGTGATGGCTCTCGACCGGATCGACGGAGATGCCGAGGATCTTGGCGCCGCGCTTTGTGAATTCCGGAGCGATGCCGGCCATATAGCCGAGTTCGGTCGTGCAGACCGGCGTGAAGTCCTTCGGATGGCTGAACAGCACGGCATAACCCTCGCCGATCCAGTCATGGAAGCGGATCGGGCCTTCCGTTGTGTCTGCGGTGAAATCCGGGGCGATGTCATTGATGCGAAGGGACATGGGGTCTCCTGTGCGGGCCTTGGCCGTTTCGGCCGCCCGGCTCTGAATTTGGGGTGCACTAAGCATGGGCATGCGGGCTTGCCGGCACAAGTAAATTCATGCCTGAGGGACGCTAAAGAGTGGCCCGCGCCGCATCGCGCCGGTAATGCCGCGTCGCCATCAGCAGGCACAGGATGCTGGCGGCATTCAGGATCAGGATCAGCTCCAGCGCCCGGGCCAGCGGCTGCTCTGCGCCCTGCCGCAGGAAATGGTCCGACAATTCGCCCGCGATCCACGGGCCGCAGCCGATCCCGATAAGGGTCAGGCAGAACAGCATGAAAGCCGAGGCAAAGGACCGCATGCGGAGCTTCACCAGCTCCTGCGAGGCGGTATAGGCGATGCTCGCATAAACGAGCCCGATGAAGCTCGGCACGATATTCCACGCATAGGCGGCCTCGACCGTCGGGGCGCGCAGGAACATCCAGGCAAAGGGCAGGGCGGCGGCCGCGCAGGCGGCGATGATCAGCGGGCGCCAGCGCAGGTCGCGCTTCGATAGCCGGTCGCACACCATCCCCAGGATGACCGCCCCGGCGCTGCCCACCCCGCCGATCAGCACGCCGAGGGGCAGCGCCACCTGTCCGGGGGTCAGCGCATAGGTGCGCTGAAGGAAGCTCGAGGTGAACACCAGGAAGGCATTCGACGAAATGCAGATCAGCAGGCAGCCCGCCAGCAGCCAGAGATACGAGGTCTGCCCGAAGATGAAGCGCAGCGTCTCGCCCAGCGAGGGCGCGGGCGTATCATCCACGCGCGCATCCGACAGCCCGCGCGCCGGCTCGCGCACCGTGAAGCGCACGACGAGGGCCAGGATAAGCCCCGGAATGCCGGCCACGAAAAAGGCCACCCGCCAGCCATAGAGTTCATAGACATAGCCGCCGAGCGCGAAGCCCGCCATGATGCCGAGGCCGATGCCGGTCGTGTAGATCCCCAGCGCCGTCGCGCGCTCTTCCGGCCGGTAGAGATCGGCGATCATCGAGGTTGCCGGCGGGGTGCCGCCCGCCTCGCCGATGCCGACGCCCATCCGCGCCAGCAACAGGTGCCAGTAAGTCTGCGCCAGGCCCGAGAGCGCCGTCATCCCCGACCAGATCGCCACCGCCAGCGCGATGATGTTGCGCCGGTTGCCGCGGTCTGCCCACATCGCGACCGGGATGCCCAGCGTCGCATAGAAGGCGGCAAAGGCGAGCCCGGTCAGCATGCCGAGCTGGCTGTCGCGCAGGCCCAGCTCGGTCTTGATCGGCTCCAGCAGGATGACGAGGATCTGCCGGTCGACATGGTTGAAGGTATAGGTCAGCGTCAGCACGGCGAGCACCCAGGCCCGGCCGGAAATGCGCGGCGCGGCCGCTGTCTCGGCCATCTGTGTCATACCGATGCCTCAAGCCGGGAGAGGAAATCAGAAATCGCGCCGACGGACTCCGGCTCGTCCAGCAGCGGGGCATGGCCGACGCCGGGCACGGTCACCAGCCGGGCGTCGGGATGGCGCCTGACCATCCGCTCGGCCGTTTCGGCGCCGAGAATGTCGGACGTCTCCCCGCGCAGCAGCAGCAGCGGCGCCTTCCTGGCCCCGCCATAGATGCGCCAGAGGGCAAAATTTGTGAGCGGTCCGGGTTTCACCTTGCCGAGCGAGGCGGCGATGTTCGGGTCATAGTCGGGGATCACGCGGCCGTCCTTGTCCTCCCGATAGGTGCGTCGGGCAAATTCCATCCAGGCCGTGTCCGGCAGGTTGGGGAAGATCGGCCCCTGTATCGTCTTCAGGGCGGCCGCGGCGCTCTCCCAGTCCGTCACCGGCGGCATCTTGCCGGCATAGGCGGCGATGCGCGCGATCCCGGTTTTCTCGACCACCGGGCCGACATCATTGAGCACGATCCCGGCCACGCGCTCGGGCGCCTTGCGGATCATGAGCAGCGAGATCAGCCCGCCCATCGAGGTGCCGGCCAGCGCCGCCCGGCGGATGCCCAGATGGTCCAGCAGGGCGAGCATGTCCTTCGCATAGACCGGCGGGGCATAATTCTTCGGCTGCGGATCATAGGCCGACTGGCCGCGCCCGCGCACATCCACCGATACAAACCGGAACCGGCCGGGCAGGGCGGCGATCATCGGCTCGAAATCCTTGTGGTTGCGCGTCAGGCCATGCAGGCAGAGCACGGTCAGGCGCGCCTCCTGCGGTCCATACGCCTTGGCGAACAGGTTCAGCCCGTCCGGCGCCGTCCAGTGGATGGCCTCGCCCTGCATCGCCATGACACTTCTCCCGCCGGGGTCTCTTGCCCCGTTTCAACAATTGTTGAAAACT
>DAIRTA010000100.1:0-1568 GCA_036804125.1 Hyphomonas sp. | reverse complement strand
CCGACCGGGCCACCGCCATCCTTGATGCGGCGGAGGCGGAATTCAGCGCGCATGGCTTTGATGGTGTGACCCTGCGCACCATCGCCAAGCGCGCCGGCGTCGATCTCGCCCTGCCGAACTATTATTTCGGGCCGAAGCAGCAATTGTTCGATGCGGTGTTCCTGCGCCGCGCTGAAATGCTGAACAGGTGGCGCCAGGAGGCCCTAAAGGCTGCGATCGATGCCGCCCGGCCCGCCCCGCCCACGGTCGAGGCCATCATCCGGGCCTATCTCGAGCCCTTGCTGAAGGGGCCGCATCTCGATGAGCCCGGCTGGAAGAATTATTACGCCCTCGTGGCCTATGTGAACAACTCGCCCGGCTGGGGCGGCCGGTTGATGGCGCAGCACTTCGATCCGCTGATCCGCAAGTTTCTGGATGCCCTGCGCATGGCCCTTCCGGGCCTGGACGAGAAAGACCTCTATTGGGGCTATCACTGTTTCTCCGGCGCGCTGACGCTCGCCCTCGCCCAGACGGGCCGGATCGATTTTCTATCCGGTGGCCTCTGCCGGTCGGACGACCTGGCCGATGCCTGCGAGCACATGGTGTATTTCATCACCGGCGGTTTCGAGGCGGCGGCGCGCGCAGCTCCGGCGGCCCGGCCACAACATAAAAAGCAGCGGGCAGTGACCTAGATCACCGCCCGCACCATTTTAATCCGCTAGCGGACTGTATCAGAACCGGAAGTCGACCCCGAGCGTTACCGTGCGCGGATCCCCATAGAAGGCCGTCAGCACACCTTCCAGGCCGAGTGTCGGAGCGCCGGTTGCCGGATTGGTGAAATTGTATCCGGCCACCTTGTAGCGCTCGTCAGTCAGGTTTTTCCCGGTCAGCGACACGCCCCAGCGCCCGCTTTCCGTCCGCCAGCGGACAGAAGCGTCAACCAGCGTATAGGCCTCCTGGTCAATCGGTCCGGGCACTTCGAACTGGCTGGAATCCCCGCGATAGGCGATCAGCGTATTGGCGCCGAGCCGGCCGTCCTTGCCGAACAGCGGAAGCGGGGCGTCATAGGCAAAGCGCACGCTGGCGGTCCAGTCAGGCGTGTTCTGGAACACGCGGGAGCTGGCAACATCCTGTCCGAACGCATCAATGAAGGTGTCGAACGAAGCGTCGATATAGCCGATGGACCAGGCCATCGACAGGAAGTCGGACGGCGCGAAGATCTCATCGGCCAGCTGCGCGGTGCCTTCGAACTCGACACCCTTCAGCGTCGCGGCCGCAGCATTGGTCGTCACGCCCGTGAAGGTGTCATTGACCCCGTCACCGGTCGTATCAACACCCACCGAGCCGGGGATCTGAACGTCGGTATAGTCCATGTAGAAGCCGGCCAGGCTCGTCTGCAGGCGCCCGTCCAGCAGGCTCGCCTTCCAGCCGATCTCATAGCTGTCCACCGTTTCCGGCTCGAAGCGCATGAACTGGAAGATCTCCTCCGGGGAGACAATGCCGTCCTGGTTGAAGTCCGGGGCAGCCGTCGTCTGGCCGCGCGGATCGAACGAGCCGCCCTTGAAGCCCTGCGCATAGGTCGCATACAG
>DAIRTA010000099.1:0-8109 GCA_036804125.1 Hyphomonas sp. | reverse complement strand
TGAACCGACTGAGCAAGCGGCATGCCATAACGGGTCATGATCGATTTCGCCGGATTCTCTATAAAACGGTGCAGTAGCAACGCAAAGCCGATCAGCGCGATCAGGGCCATAACCATCGCCGCGAGCGGGGGAAGGCCGAGATCAGTCAGCGTCGTTGTGGCGATGATCCCGACCCGCTCATGGAACATGTAAAGGGGGTAGGAGGCGAGGCCGATCGCGACGGCAGGTTTCGAGGTGAGGAATCCGAAGGACCGGCCGCGGAAGAGGACCAGAATGAAGACCGCGATGATGCTTGCGAACAGGACGAGACTCCCGGCGGGCCCGAGATCGGGATTGGCACGTGCCTCCAGAAGCACGCTGGCTGCAAGGCCCGCCAGGGCCATGATCGCCGAAAGCATGACAGGGACGGGAAGGCGGCCCTGCCAGACATACCAGGCACAGATGCCGAGGGTGAACCAGAACAGGAAATAGGGCTGGAAGACGAGATTCAGCGCTGCGTTGCCCTCGCCATGGCTGATAAAGGCAAACACCATCAGCGCGCTCGACAGGGTCTGGATAGCCAGCCAGGCCCAGCCGAAGGCCTCGCGCCCGGCGATGCAGTAGACGATTGCGATCAGTGCGTAGAAGCGAACCTCCACCCAAAGTGTCCAGTAGACCCCATCGACCCATCTCAGGCCCTCGATGCCCAGAAGCTGTCCGGTGAAGGCCGGATCGATGAACAGAACCGAGCTGACATATTCGACCGGGTTGACGCGCCAGTGGGAGACGAAGGGAAGCCGGTCATAGATTCCCGAGCCGTTGACGAGCAGCGTCGTCAGCGTCGCGCAGACGAGCATGGTCGGCCAGAGCCGGCTGACCCTGCGGACGGCGAATTCCGCGAGGCCGGAACACCGCTGGAGGGTCATGATGATGACAAAGCCGGAGATCAGGAAGAACAGGCTGACGCCGAAGAAGCCGGCATAGACCAGCCACGGGGCCGCCTCATAGAACACGTCGCCATAGGGGTAGAGCGACGCGCCGTGTTTCTCATGCGTCCAGCGCGCGGTGAAATGAAACACAACAACGAGAAGGGCAGCGATGCCCCGCAACCCATCTAGCGTGTCGAGCCGAGATCCGGCTTTCTGACCGGCATGATCTGCCACTGCGTCCCCATTTACGACGCCATTTCTGTCGCTTGGGGACTTTGCACCCCGGTGCTGAGACTTTCAACAATCTTCTTGGCCATCGCATTGCCGTCGCGCACGGCATAGTTGGTGCCGCGGTCCATCGGATAGATCTGCGAGAAGTTGCACATCAGCACACCGGGGCAGGGCGTCTCATAGGGCACGAGCTTGTTCTGCTCGAAACCGATATCAACGATGTGCTGGGCGTTGCGCATCTTGAACAGCGCGTCGTCAACGACCTGCGTTTCGTCAAACTCGGGGAAGATCTTCTTCAGCTCGCCATACCAGCGCTTCTTGAGGGCTTCCTTGTCCATCGACATGTATTCATGCTCAGGCGGCACATAGTCGCCGATATAGTAGATGTTCATGCCGTCAAAGCGCTCGGAGCCGACGAGGTTCGTCAGGCTGAGGAAGACCACGAAGGGCGAGTTCGGCGTGTTGATGTTGTGCCAGTAGTATTTCGTGAATTTCTGCTTCGTGGCGAAGACCTGGACCACGGCGTCGAGATAGTCGATCGAGCGCAGCTTCTGGAAATAGGCCGGGTCGCGGGGCTCGTAGTCGGCGATCATCTTCGCCAGCACATGGCTGGGGACAGTGGCGAGCACGCGGTCGAAGCTTTCAGCCCCTGTGGCTGTTGTGACCGTCACCTTGCCAGTGTTCGGATCGCTGGTGAGCTTCGAGACCGGCGTGCTAAGGCGAATATCTGCCCCGGCCTCACGGATCGGGTTGACGAGGGCGTCGATGATGGTGCGGAATCCGCCCTTGAAATAGCCGAGCGCCTCGCCGCCGAGCTTGGCATCGCGGCTGTCCACCCGTTGCAGAACGCGGCCCCACAGCCAGGACATGGTCACCTTGTCGAAATAGCGGTCGAACTTGCCGCGCAGCAGCGGCTCCCAGATCACGTCGGTGACGGAGCGGCCGGCATATTTGCGCAGCCAGTCAAGCGCGGTGATGTTCTCGAGCTTGCGCCAGTTCTTGACTCGCTGGAGGTAGAGGACGGTGACGCCGGCGCGGATCCGGTCGATGAAACCGATCGGCTTGAAGCGGATCAGGTCGATCGGCGTTTCCATCGGGTAGAGCGTGTCGCCATAATAGGTCGAGACCGAGGATTTGTGGAAGGTCAGCTTGTCTTCCAGGCCCAGCTCCTTGACGAGGCCGAGGATGTATTCGTCGGTCTTGTAGAGGAAGTGATAGGCGTGCTCGACGCGGTGGCCGGCCAGCTCGAAGCCGGCCGCGAGGCCGCCGAGATAGTCCGAGGCCTCGAAGATGGTGACCGAATGGCCCTGCTGGATGAGGCGGTAGGCCGCCGTGATCCCGGTCAGGCCGCCGCCGATGATGCCGATCTTTGCCATGGTGATGTGATCCTGACTAAGGCGCCCTCAGGCGGCCGTCTTGCGAAAGGTGATGCGTGAATTGAGGAGGAACTGGACAATGAAGACGACCGGCAGGGAGAGCACCTTGCCGATATTCGCCGCAAGGTCCGGCGGGCCCATGAGGTTTTGCGTCAACACGATGATGCCATAGCCGACACCATAGCCGATCACGCAGACGATGCAGAAGCTGAGGAAGCGCAGCGCCGTGTGGTCGGTGGTCTTGAAATTGTGCCGGGCGTTGACGAGGAAGCTGAAAACGACCGCTGTCGGCACTGAGACCGAGTGGGCGACGAGTTCGCTTGTGCCAACGAAGTTGAACAGGACGAAGAACAGGATCAGGTCGATCGCGCTGGCCGTGCAGCCGATGAGGAAATAGCGCACAAGCTGCTGGTGCGTTGTCAGCAGCCCCCGCAGCCGCGCCACGAGGCCGGCGGTTCCCATGGGTTCCGGTTGTGCTGTGCTCACTCTACTTGCTCCTGCATCCATGGGGGCTGGTTAACACCGCGCCGGCACCCCTCAGCCGGCCGGTAATGCGCATTCACCAGATTGGTGCAATCACTATGCCAGCACCGCAGGGTGAAGGGCTGCGCTAGTTTGTGACCACTGCCCGGGCCTCGCCGAGTGCCGCAGGCTGGGCCGGGCGCACCGGCTTGCGGAAACGGCTGTTGCCCCAGACGAAGGCCCGCGTGGCGACATAGTTCCAGACGACCGTGATGAAGGCGCCCGCCATCGCCGGTATGACGTAAAGCAGGCTCTCATATTGCTCGTGAATGATCGAGGCCACGCCGATATTGCCAAGCACGCCGATTGAACAGAGCCCGGCGAAGATCAGGAAACCGGTATAGAAATGCCGACCCTTGAGCTGCTGGTCACGGTAGGTCAGGGCATTGTTGACGCTGTAATTGAAGAACATGGCGACGCCCGTTGCCAAGAGCTGCGCCATCCCGAAGGCCATGCTGGCAAGGCTGACGGCGGGCACGAGGATAGCGAGGTGGACCAGGATGCCGATGGAATTGATCAGCGAGAAGGAGATGAACCGGGCCGGCAGCGGGAGGTATTTCGAGATCTTCTTCTCGATGAAGAACAGGAAGAAATCATACATCACGCGGTTGTCGAGCTTCGACTCCCCATGGACGCGCGAGCGGAACCGGAACGGCACTTCCTTTACACGCGGGCGCGGCTTGTTGGACACGATCAGGTCGATCAGCACCTTGAAGCCGATCTCCGACAATTCCGGCAGGGCATTCACCACGACGGCGCGGCGCATCATGAAGAAGCCGGTCAGCGGGTCGGACATGTTCAGGCGGAAGAGAAGGTTCGAGAGGGAGTTACCGGTGTTGGAAATCTTCACCCGCGATTCCGAAGAGAGCCCGGCGGCGCCGTCCTCGGCGAGGAACCGGCTGGCCGAGACAAGATCAGCCTCACCTGAGGTGATGGTTTCGAGCATCCGCGGCAGCACGGTCTCGTCATGCTGCAGGTCCCCGTCCATGACGGCGATGATGTCGGAGGAGGCGGCCAGGGCGCCCTCGACAACGGCAGAGGACAGGCCGCGCCGGTTGTGGCGCGAGATCAGGCGGACGCGGCGGTCACGGCGAGACAGTTCGCGGACGATTTCGGCGGTGCCGTCGGCCGAATTGTCATCAACGAAAATGACCTCCCAGTCGCGATCCTGCAGCACCTTATCGAGCCGGTGCACGATTTCATGGACGTTGTCGCGCTCATTATAGGTCGGTATGACGACCGACAGCCCCGTTATGGCACTTGCTGGCATTCTACACCTGTCTGCGTCCCGAGCCGGACAGCGAGCGGTCACCCGCTGTCCCTGCGTCCCTGTCAGTTTTGTAACACCTTGCAGGTTTTGCGCCAGTACCTACCGGGAAAAAGCGGACATTAATTCTAATTCCTGGGGCGGCCTCTCCCATAGAAATACTTCAAGATCAGTATTGTTCAGAATGGTATACTTTGCTTCTCTTGGGCTATGCACTGGGTAGCCGCCTCCGACCTGCCGGAATCCCAGGGCCTCAAGTTCCTCCGGAAGTCCTTCGGCTCTGGCCCAGCAGGCAATGTCAAACACCACGACCCGGTCGTCATCTTTCAACGCCGTTTCCAGTCCACCGGGAACGAGCCACCCTCCGCCGAGCACAGCGTCGATCTCGGCCGGACGGGCCTGGCGCAGCCAGGTCATCGACATGCGCGCCGCCTGCCAGAATTCCGGACCCTTGTAGATGAGAACATCACCCCGGTCATAATTGATGAGCCGGGCCGTGCGGCGGTGCTCCCAGGCTGCGGCGGCTGTAAGCGCATGGCAGGTTATGTAGGACCCTTCTGTGAAGCCTTGTGCATCGGCATAGGCATAGGCGGCCTGGAGATCATCGAGGCGCACATTATGGCGCACGGTGAGGGTGGCGGAGACGAGGCTTACTCCAGCGAGGATTGCCATCAGGCCACTGCCGAGCGGCTTCGGGCGGAGCATCGACAGGGCATAGCCGGCACCGGCCGCGACGGTGATGATGACAGGGATCATCGCGCGGTTCGACAGGATCGGCTGGTCGGGCCTGAGATGCAGGAGCATGATGATACCCGGATAAATGATCGTGACGCCCAGCAGGACAAGCGCCAGCGCGCGCCGCCCTGACAGCCAGGCAACCGGGATCCCGAGGACAGCCATACCGATGATCGCCATCTCAAACGGCAGGCCCAGATTATCGAGACCGGGCAGCCCGGCCATGTTCCGGAAATACCAGTGGGCGAGGGTAACCGGCACGTCGCCGAGACCGGGAAAGCTGCCCATGGCGGACGGGATGGCAAGCAGCCAGGGCAGGACGAGAACGAACAGCAGGCTGTTGCGGGCGAGCCAGGCGAGGATGAAGGGACGCGGCTGCGCGGTGGCAATCGCGCCGGCCGCCAGGCTGGCAAAGCCGATCATCGCCATGGCGATCAGCCCGAACATGTGGCTGTAGATGGCGATGAAGCCGCCGGCGACATACAGGGCCGCATAGGTGAGCGGGCGGTCATGCGGATCGCGGGCATGGCCGACGGCGCCCCAGGCCGCGACGGTCAGGCCAAGGACCAGGAAAGGATACATCCGGGCGTCCTGACTGTAATGGATGTAGCCGTCAGCGAGGGCGAAGATCAACCCGGCAAACAGGGCTGCGCGCTGCCCGGCGAGATCCTTGAAAGCCAGCATACAGAGGATGACGGTGAGGGTCCCGGCGGTGGCGGCGGGAACACGGGCGGCATTGGGGTCAGGGTTTATGGCCTGCCAGACATGCTGGATGACCCAGGCGAGCGGTGGGTGGTTGTCGATATTGCGGGTGAGGATCGTCCAGAGGTCGAGGCGGGCAAAGGCGAGGGTGACGGCTTCGTCGCGCCAGAGGGGAGCGGCAGAAAGGTCCCAGAAACGGATCGCGCCGGCGAGCAGGGCAATAAGGGCGAAGCCGGCCCAGAATATCCGCCGGTCCATGGCCTGTTGGGCGGTGTCGTCCGTCAAGGCAAAGAAGCGGAACAGCTGTTGGTTGATACGGGCAGCGATGGATCGTATCATTTTTCCCCCCGGGACCGCTCCTAACGGCAGTCTCTGCAGTATAGCGCGCAAGCCGCATGCCAGCCGTCAAGAGGTCCCACTGTTCCCTATACGGATTTTGACAGGACGTTGCGGACAATGCCGTATACCTCGGTTATCGCGGCACGGTCGACCAGCAGGAGGCCGGCGCCGTAAAGCGCGACGCCGAGAGGGATGCAGACCGCCAGGACCTGGAGGTGCGACCAGCCGGCCGGCAGGGAAACCGACACGGCATAGACGACCAGGCCCATGATCAGGGCCACCAGCGCCGGGCGGCCTGCGGCCCGGAGGACATCGCTCAGCCGGCCGCCGATCAGGCGCATCAGGGCCCGGAAGTTGAACGGTGCGCAGACAAGACCGGCGGCGAGGTAGGCAAGAGAGGCGCCCTCGAGGCCCCATTGCACACCGACCAGCATGAAACCGGCCAGGACCCCAACCGAAATGATCGCCCAGCGCATCATGACATCGAGCCGGCCGAGCGCCATGAAGACGGGGTTCTGCGAGTTCAGGAGGCTCTGCACGGCGCCATGAATGGCCAGAGCCGCGATGGGAAAGGCTGCCGGGGCAAAGGTTTCGCCGAAGATCACGATGGTGAGGGGGACTGACAGCGCCGCGATACCGGCCATGGCCGGCATGGTGAAGATCGCGATGACACGGTAAGTCCTCAGGACCGCTGCGCGCAGCCGGGGGGTGTCGTCCCGCATCTGGCTGACGGTGGTCATCAGCACCTGGACGATGCCCTTCGAGAAGATCTCGATCGGCATCATCATGATCCGCCAGGCGATGGAATAAAAGCCGAGGATCGTCGTGCCAAGGAACCGGCCGATGATGAGGATATCGACATTGCGGCCGAGGAACCAGACGACGCGGATATTGGTCACGCCCCAGCTGAAACCCATGATGCTGCGGACATCGGAGAAGGCAAAGCGCAGGCCTACAGGCGCCGTGGACAGGCTGAACAAGATCACGGATTTCAGTCCGAACATGACCAGCTGCTGGACGACAAGCGCCCACACCCCCCAGCCGGCCAGGGCCGCGGCAAGGGCGGCAAAGATACCTGCGGACACGGTCGAAACTTCCACCAGCGCAAGCGTCCGGAACTGCATCCGCCGCAGCATCCAGCTGCCCGGGACGATCATCAGGCCGCTCATGACCATGCACAGGGCAAGCACCTGCAGGATCGGCGTCGCCCGTGGCTCGCTGTAGAAGGCTGCGATGAAAGGCGCGGCAAGGAACAGGATCAGCGCCATGGCGATCGCCGCGGCAATGCCGGTCCAGAAAGCACTCGACCACAACCTCTCACTTGGCTCCCGTGCATAGACCAGCGCCGGCTGCATGCCGAGATCGTTGAACAGCATAAGGAAGAAGAGGAACGGCGCGGCAATCTGCATCAGGCCGAAATCTTCCGGCGAAAGGATGCGGGTAAGGACCGGCAGGATCAGGATGGCCGATCCTATGCGCGCGGCATTGGCAGCAATGGTCCACGAGGCGCCCTTGGCAACGCGCCGGCCCATGGCGGGCGGTGAGGCGCTGACGCTGTCCGGACTGATCCCGTCTGCGTCCGTGCTACCCCCTCTGAATCCGGGCGGATGGCTCATCTGTCTGTCTTTGCTGCAGGGCCGGGTTTTCGCTCTTCAGGCGAAGTGTCAATTCAGTCTGTGCTTCCTGAGCCCGGCATGCAAGCCGGGGGCCAGCTGAGGGCCTTGCTGCCGCGCGCGCAACTGCAGGGCCAGAGGGCCCTGTCAGGCTTTCGCCATCGCCGCTTCGAAGCGCTGGGCGACCTTTTCGATGAAGCCTTCGGTCGTCAGATAGCCCTGGTCCGGGCCGACGAGGAGGGCGAGATCCTTGGTCATGAAGCCGGCTTCGACGGTTTCGATGATCGTGCGCTCGAGCGTCTGGGCGAACTGGCGCACTTCGGGCGTCTCGTCCATGCGGCCGCGATGGTCGAGGCCCTGGGTCCAGGCGAAGATCGAGGCGATCGAGTTGGTCGAGGTGGCCTCGCCCTTCTGGT
>DAIRTA010000098.1:0-8121 GCA_036804125.1 Hyphomonas sp. | reverse complement strand
ACGTTCAGCGACCACATCGATCCCCGTCGCGGGCAGCACACGTACCGGCAGGACGCTCTGCAGGCTGCCCGGCTCGCGCAGCAGGATGGCAAGATCGATGAGACGGTGGGACGGCTCGCCGCTGGCGCAGCCGATCATGATACGCTGCGGGGTGTGCAGGTCAGTCTTGGGCGGCGTAACGGCCTCCTTGAGCGCCACGGCGCGGCCGAAGCGCTGGACGATGATCGGGGCAAGCGTGCAGGTAACAAAGATCATCAGGATCGCGCCATTCACGACTGTCTCGTCGAACAGGCCGAGTTCGAATCCGACCATGATCGCGGCCAGCGTTCCGGCGGCCTGGGCCACTGTCAGCCCAAAGACGACCTGGCTCTGGTCCTGATCGTAACCGAGAAGCCGCGAGGCAATCTGCGCCGCTATCCATTTCGTGATGATCACAGAGGCAATCATGGTCACGGCCACCAGCCAGGCCTCGAAGCCGGCGAGGAAGATCGAGACATCCAGCAGCATGCCGACCGAGAGCAGGAAGAACGGGATGAAGATCGCCTCGCCGGTAAACCGGATGCGGTTCATCAGCGGGCCATGGTGCGGGATCAGCTTGTTGAGAGCGAGCCCGGCCATGAAGGCACCGACAATGGGTTCCGAGCCGGCCAGACGGGAAGCGGCGGCAACGGCAAAGACAACGGCGAGAACGAAGACAAACTCGGAGACGCCGTCCCGGGCGATATTGCGGAAGAACCAGCGCGCAACAATCGGCAGCAGTGTCAGGATCGCGACGATATAGATCGCGATCTTCACAAGGAGCTCGACGATGAAGCCGTCCCCGCCGCCGCCGCGGGCGATGGCGGCGACGAAAGCGAGCACGAACAGCGCAGCAGAGTCAGTGATGATCGTGCCGCCGACGGCGGTAATCGAGGCGGGATTGCGCGTGATGCCGAGACGGCTGGCGATCGGATAGGTCAGCAGGGTGTGCGAGCCGAAGCAGCTCGCCAGCAATAGCGCGGCCGGCCAGTCAAATCCCAGAAGATAGTAGGTCGCCAGAAAGCCAAGCCCGGTCGGAATGAGGAAGGAGAGCAGCCCGAACAACGCGATGCTGAACCGCGAGCGGCCGAGAACCGCCAGATCCACCTCCAGCGCGGCCGTGAACATGATGTAGAGCAGGCCGACCGTGCCGAAGAGGACAAAGGACATGTCGCGGTCGAGCACGCCAACCGCATTGGGGCCAAGCACGGCGCCGGCAATCAGCAGGCCGATCATGCCTGGCAGGCGCCAGCGGCCGAGGACGATCGGCGCGAGCAGGATGAGCGCGGCAACGATCGCAAAAATGGTAACCGGCTGGGTTAAGGGGAAATACTCGCTCAGCATGCGGCCCCGGCCTGATGTTTCGCTTCGCTTGTCATCTCAGCCCCAGTTCAGAGTTCTCGCCCGGCTCAGTCCTCGATGTGTCTCTCACTAGCCGACAAAGGCTTTCTCAATGACGAATTCCGCCGGTGCGGCATTCGAGCCTTCGGTAAGTCCCGCCTTGATCATGAGCGCTTTGACATCCTGGATCATGTCCATCGACCCGCAGATCATGGCCCGGTCGGTGGCCGGGTTCAGCGGCGGCACGCCAAGATCAGTAAACAGCTGGCCGGTTTCGATAAGTGTGGTGATGCGTCCCATCCGGGCCGAGGGCTCGCGCGTTGTCGTGGCATACAACGTGAGCTGGCGCGCCGCAGCCTCGCCGACCAGCGGATCGTCCTGCAGTTGCATCACGAGCTCCTGCGAATAGCGAAGCTCGGCGACATCGCGGCAGGTATGGGTCACGATCACCTGCTTGTAGCGCTCATAGCAGTCGGGATCGCGGACCAGGCTGGCAAACGGGGCAAATCCGGTACCCGTCGAGAACAGGTAGAGACGCTCGCCCGGCGTCAGCGCATCCAGAACCAGCGTGCCGGTCGGCTTGCGGGCGAGAAGCACCTTGTCACC
Organism: Hyphomonas sp.; assembly: GCA_036804125.1. Classification (GTDB taxonomy): domain Bacteria; phylum Pseudomonadota; class Alphaproteobacteria; order Caulobacterales; family Hyphomonadaceae; genus Hyphomonas. Next base: position 6,156 of record DAIRTA010000098.1, on the reverse strand, counting down.
CGGCCGGATCAGCTGAAGACGCGAGGTGAGCGGGCCGTCCGGCACCTTGATGGAATAGAACTCAAGCTCCTCGTCCCAGGCGGGGGAGGCCACCGAATAGGCGCGCAGCAGCGGCCGCCCATCCGGCTTGGCGAGCCCGATCATGACAAACTCGCCCGACCGGAAACGGAAGCTGCGCGGCCGTGTCGTGCGGAAGCGGAAGAGACGGTCGGTATAGTGCTCGACGGTCAGGACTGTCTCCTCTGTCGGCGCATTCGGATTTGTGGCCGCCGCAGGCTGCGGGGCGGCGCTGTCAGCGCTCATTTCGGAACTCCCAACGGTGTAGTCCGCCGAAATGACGCTTTAAGGCCGGAATGGCAATCGGGCAGCTTGACCCTTCAGTTTTTCTCAAGAGTCACGGTCCGAGCCGGGACGCCCGAGTTTTTCTTCCCAGTGCCGGCGGCAGAGCGAGACATAATGCGCCTTTCCGGTTTCGATCTGCTCCCCCTCGGTCAGCGCCCGGCCATCCGGGCCAAGGCGCGCAACCATCGTGGCCTTGCGCCCGCAGGTGCAGATCGTGCGGGCTTCCCGCAGCGAATCGGCGATCGCCAGCAGGGCCGCGGAGCCCTCAAACAGCTCGCCGCGAAAATCGGTGCGCAGGCCATAGGCCAGAACGGGGATGCCAAGCCGGTCGGCCACGCGGGCAAGCTCCCAGACCTGGTCTTTGGTCAGGAACTGGGCCTCATCGACAAAGGCGGCCGCCAGCGGCCCTGCCTTACGGCGCTCAGCCAGAAGGGCGAACAGATCGGTCTGAGGAGAGAACAGCCGGGCTTCGGCGCGGATACCGATCCGTGAGCTGATTTCTTCTCCGGGATGTCCGGCATAAAGCTCGGATGTCAGCAGCAGGACATCCATGCCCTGCTCGCGGTAATTGAAGGCGGCCTGAAGCAGCATGGTCGACTTGCCTGCATTCATCGCCGCATAGGTGAAGTAGAGCTTGGCCACAGCCGGCGGACGCTTCAGCGCAGTCCCAGCGCGACACCTTCGCGGCGCGGATCAGCGGCGCCTTCGAGATGATCCTCGCGCACGATAATGACATGCAGCCCGGAATTCTCGCCGCGGCGTTCCTCGACCTCATAGCCGAAGCCGCGCAGGGCCTCGGCCGCTTCCGGCCCGCCCGCCACGTCAACCTCTACAGCGACCGTATCACCCCGCGCGATGATGTTGGGCAGGTCCACGGCCTCCTGGGCGCTCAGGCCCCATTCGAGAACGCCGGCAAGGGTCTTGGCAACATAGGCGACGATGGAATTGCCGCCCGGAGACCCCGTGACCATGAACAGCTCCCCCTCCGGATCAAAGACAAGGGTTGGCGACATCGAGCTGCGCGGGCGCTTTCCGGGGCCCACGGCGTTGGCGACAGGCTTGCCATTCTGTTCGGGCAGGAAGGAAAAATCGGTCAGCTGATTATTTAGCAGGAATCCCCCTGCCATCCGCGAGGAGCCAAAGGCCGCCTCGACGGTGGCGGTCATGGCAACAGCATTGCCCTCGAGGTCGATGACAGACAGGTGCGTGGTGCCCGCGCCGGGCGCAGTGGCATCCTCGCCCCAGAGCGGGCGCAGCGGCTCACGGCCGAGCGCCACGCCCGGATCACCGGGAAAGACCGGTGCGTCCGGTAAGAAAGCTTCTGCCGCCCGTGCTTCCAGATAGTCTGGATCAATGAGTTCGCTGGCGGGCACCATGACGAAATCGGCATCGGCGACATAATGGTCGCGGTCGGCATAGGCCAGGCGCTGGGCATCGACGAACGCTTTCAGGCGCAGCGCCGGGTCGGCATTGATATGCGCGGCCGGCTTGAGATGGTCATACAGCGTCATGATCGCCGTCTGGGTAATTCCGCCAGAGCTTGGCGGCGGGGCGGAGCAAAGGCGGTAGCCGCTCGGCAATGTCCCGCACAGCGCCTCGCGCACGCGCACCTCATAACCGCCAAGATCGGCCAGGGTCATCGCGCCGGGATGCGGGGCTTCATTGACCGCGGCCACGATTTCGGCGGCGAGACCGCCGCCATAGAAGACCGACGGGCCTTCCTCGGCTATGGCCGCCAGGGTGGCGGCATAGGCCGGGTTGCTGCGGCGCGTTCCCGCCGCCAGCGGCTCACCATCGGGATAGAAATAGGCCGCCGTCACAGGATTATCTCCCAGACGGATCACGGCTCGCAGGCGGGGGTTGGCAAGCAATTCAGCCAGGCGCGGCGAGACAATGAAGCCCTCTTCGGCAAGCGTGATTGCCGGACGGAACAGATTGGCCCAGGGCGCACGTCCGGCGGTCTCATGCGCGGTCTGGTACAGCGCGATCTGGCCGGGGACCCCGACCGATCGCCCGGACTGCCAGGCCTCGAGGAAGCCCATGGGTGTGCCGTCTTCATTCAGGAACAGGTCCGGACCGGCGGCCGCTGGCGCCGTTTCGCGCCCGTCGAATACGGTGATGCTGCCGGTTGCCCGCTCATAATACACGATGAACGCGCCGCCGCCGATGCCGGAGCTTTGCGGCTCGACCAGGCCGAGAACGGCATGGGCAGCGATGGCCGCATCGATGGCATTGCCGCCCTGCCGCAGGATGTCGAGCCCGGCCTCGACGGCCCGCGGATCGGCCGCCGCGACCATCGCGCCCCGGGTCCAGGCGCTTTCCTCTGTCACGGGCTCGGCGGGCGCGGCGACGCGGTTTTCAGCCGGGGCTGTAACGGGGGAGGGCGCGCAGGCCGGCAGGAGGGCAGCGATGGCCAGGGCAGCAAGGCGGGACATGCAATTTTCCTTCTATAGGCGCGCGTGCGAACTGGGTTAAACGCGCGGCAGAGCCGGTTTTTCGATCGTGGAGGGCAATAGCATGGCAAAGCCGGGGGCACGCAACCTCATAACCGATGTTTCCGGTGTGAAAGTCGGTCAGGCCGAGGACCCCCGCGTCCGCACCGGGGTCACCGTCATCCTCCCCGATGCGCCCATAACCGCGGCTGTCGCCGTGGCCGGAGGCGGGCCGGGCACGCGCGAGACGGACCTGCTGGGCCAGGGGATGCTGGTGGCCGGCGCCGTCGATGCGATCTGCCTGTCGGGCGGCTCTGCCTTCGGCCTGGCTGCGGCCGATGGCGTCGCCGGCTATCTGAAGGCGGCCGGGCGGGGCTTCCGCCTCAGCCAGAAGGCCGGCGTGCCGCCAACACCGATCGTTCCGGCCGCGATCCTCTATGATCTCGCCAATGGCGGCGACAAGGGCTGGGGCGAGGTGTCTCCCTATCCGGCTCTTGGCCTGGCCGCGGCCCGTTCCGCCAGCGAGACCTTCCGCCTCGGGCCGGCCGGGGCCGCCTATGGCGCGCGGGCCGGGGCGGTGCCCGGCGGAACCGGATCGGCCAGTATCGTCACTTCAAGCGGGCTGACGGTCGGCGCCATCGCTGCGGTGAATTCTTTCGGTTCGGTGCGCATGCCGGGCACAGACGCCTTCTGGGCCTGGCCCTATGAAATCGCGGGCGAATTTGGCAGCGCCCGTCCGCCGCCGGATTTCGCCCTCGATGCGGAAGACTGGGGCGCCGCCAAGGCCAATCCCGGCCTCTTGCAGAACACGACGCTGGCCTGTGTGGCGACCGATGCCGCGCTGAGCCCCGACCAGGCCCGCCGCCTCGCCCAGATGGCCCAGGCAGGCCTTGCCCGGGCCATCCGTCCGGTTTTCGCTCCGTTTGACGGCGATGTCGTGTTTGCCGTCTCGACCGGCAGGCAGCCGCTGCCCGAGCCGGCGCCGATGGCGCTCGCCCAGCTTGGCGAGCTGGCCGCCGGCACCCTGGCCCGCGCCATCGCCCGCGGGGTCTATGAGGCATCGCGCGCGCCCGGGCCCGGGCAGTGATTGAGGCTTGAAAGCCGGGGGGCGGGCCTGTATGTGTCCCGCTTCTTCAATGGTCGGCACCCGTAGCTCAGCTGGATAGAGCACCAGACTACGAATCTGGGGGTCAGGAGTTCGAATCTCTTCGGGTGCGCCATTCTTGTGCCAAGGCGGGCACGAGTTCTCCCTTCTTCGCAAAGATTGCGGCGCTTTGCGCCAGGGCGGCTTCCAGGCCGGTAATCCTTATCTCGCGGTCGGAGACTGTTATCTCGCTGATGAGGGCCTGGACATAGGCTTTGGCAAAGCCCCGGTTGCCCGGATTGCGCAGCGCGGCGGAGACGGCCTGGCCGAACCCGGCGACGGCCTCATCCGAAAGCGCTTCGAGCGGCGCTGCGCGTTCGGCATCGAGATGTGCGATCTGCCGGGTGAGGGTGGCGGCCTTGTCCTGCAGGCCTTTGATGTGCGCCGAGAGCGTGGCGTCCATCGCCAGTTCGCCTGAGCCGATCAGGCGGTAGAGTTCGCTGACCTGGGATCTTGCTTTCTGGCGCTCGCCGTCGAGCGCCTTCCGGCGCTGCGTGAGGCCGCCGGCGCGCTCGCTGGCGTGGCTGACCAGAGTTTCGGTCAGCCTCCTCAGCCTCCCCGGTTCAAGGATTTTGTCCTCGATCGCATCCAGAACGATGCCGTCCAGCTCGCCCATTGGGATGGCGCTGCCCCTGCAGGCCGAGGCGCCGGAGTCGGCCTTGCGGGCGCAGCGATAGTAGTGATAGCGGCCCGACTTGCCGGTGAGCTTGCGCATCGGCGCGCCGCAGCCCGCGCATCTGGCAACCGCTGTCAGCAGGACGTCGCTGGTGACGATCCGGGGCGGGGTCTTCAGGGGGTGTTGCCGGTCGAGCTTGTCCTGAGCGGCAAAGAAGGTCGCCTCATCGAGGATCTTCGGCATGGCAAAGGGCACCCAGTCACTCTTCGGGCGCTGCACGCCGCGCCGGGAGTCGGTGCGGTTGAACCAGTGCTCGCCGATATAGGCGGTGCTGCGCAGGACCTTGTCGAGGAACTGGACCCGGAACGGCTGGCCCCGCCGGTTGCGGTAGCCTTCTGCGTTGAGGCGCGAGACGATGCGCTTGACACCCATCGGGCCGGAGCGGCCATCGCCCTGCACATAGAGCCGGAAGATGAGGCGCACGGTCTCGGCTTCCTCCGGATTGATCTCGATCTTTTTCTTGACCCGCGCGCCGCGCGTCTCGGCCGCATAGGTGCGGTAGCCGAAAGGTGCAGAGGCGCCATTCCAGAAGCCTTGCCTTGCATTCTCGATCATCGAGCGGGCGACATGTTTGGCGGTTTCCCTGGACTGGTACTCATCGAGCGCCCCGACCATGGTGCGCAGCACGTCCGCCGTCTCGCCCTCGCCGAGGTCCTGCGTGATGGAAATCAGGGAGACGCCCGCCTCGGCGAGCTTGCCCTGATAGATCAGGAGGTCGCGGGTGTTGCGGGCAAAGCGGGACTGGCTGTGCACGAGGATCACATCGAACGGCCGGTGCGGGCCGAGGGCGAGGGCAATCATCCGCTGGAACTCCGGGCGCTTGTCCGTCCGGGCGGAGACACCCCGGTCGATGAACTGATGCGCGACTTCAAACCCCCGCGCCTTCGCAAACCCCTCGCACTGGCTGACCTGGTCAGGCAGGGAGAGTTCTCCGGCGGCCTGCCTGCCGGTCGAGACCCGTGCATAGATTGCGGCGCGTTTCATCTGCTGCACCCGATATTGTCATTGTCCGGCGGCGGCGCCTCTGCCCGGGCCAGGGATCCAATGATACCGGAGAGCCAGGTCTCGGCAAGCTGCAGTTCGGCTTCGTTAACGGGAAGGTCCGGCGGGAACAGGACAATGACGCGCCGCCCGGCGGCATTGTCATTGGCCGCGCGCGCCTTTTTGCGCGATGTCTCGCCGGGCTCTTGCACTCTGGTCTCGCCTTGATCGTCCGGGGCCCGATGCCCTGGCTTGATGGGCGCAAGTGGAGCACAAAGCGGCGCGCCGCGCACGCAAAGGCGCTGGCAGGAAACAGGGCGTACAAGGACGGGGATTTCCTGTGAGTGGAGGGCCCGAACGCGGCAGATTGTATGGCGAAACTTATCTTTCGCTTGTTTCCTGATTATCCTTGCAAGGGATAACGTATCTGCAAGGGCAATTATAAGAACAGGTTTGCGATAAATGCCGGACAAGTTTGTGATCCGGGGAAAGATCATTCCAGGATCTTGTTTCGCAAGTTATCGCCGCAAGCGCGGTTTTTCAGGCGATCTGCCTGCAAAGATGCGGATTATCCGAAGTTA
>DAIRTA010000097.1:0-8135 GCA_036804125.1 Hyphomonas sp. | reverse complement strand
TCCCCGACGCTCCAGAAGCTCAAGAAAGAGGGCGAAGCGGGCCGCAAGCAGCTCAATCAATATACCCGCTACCTGACATTGGCCTTTGCGCTCGTGCAGTCTTTCGCCATTGCGTCAGGGCTCTCATCCGTCCGCCTGGAGGGCATTGCCGGATGGTTCTTTATCCTGACCGGCGTTGTGACGCTGACGGGCGGCACGATGCTCCTGATGTGGATGGGTGAGCAGATAACGGCTCGCGGTATCGGCAATGGTATATCGCTTATCATTTTTGCCGGCATCGTCGCCGAGTTGCCAAGGGCCATCTACAACCTCGTCGCGCAGGCGCGAACGACCTCAGTCGATATCGGCTTCGTGCTCGGTATCGCCTTCATGGTGCTGGCGCTGATCGTATTCATCGTCTTCATTGAGCGGTCGCAGCGGCGGCTGCTGATCCAGTATCCGAAGCGTCAGCAGGCGCATGGCTTCGCTCAGGGGCAGCGCAGCTTCCTGCCGCTCAAGATCAATACTTCGGGCGTGATCCCGCCCATTTTCGCGACAGCCATCCTGATGCTGCCATTGACTGCGGTCGGATTCATGGGCGGCGCGGCAACAGATGCGGACGCCGTTTCTCCAGGCGTCATGGGCTGGCTCGCGCTTAATTTCGCTCCCGGCACATGGACCTACATCATCACCTATGGCGTGCTTATCGCCTTCTTCACGTTCTTCTACACCTCGATCATGTTCAATCCGCAGGAAACAGCCGACAATCTGCGCAAGTATGGCGGCTTCATACCGGGCTACCGGCCCGGATCGAATACAGCGGCGCATATCGATTATGTTCTGACGCGCCTGACGACGATTGGCTGCCTCTATCTCGTGTTTATCTGTCTTCTGCCGGAGTTCCTGCGCATCTACTTCCCGCAGATACCTTTTTATATCGGCGGTACGTCGTTGCTGATTGTCGTTTCCGTGACAATGGATACCGTGACGCAAATCCAGTCGCACCTCATCGCGCATCAGTATGAAGGCATGATCAAAAAGTCCAAACTTGGGGGAAAACGCAGGTGAATCTTATCCTGTTCGGGCCGCCGGCGGCCGGCAAGGGCACTCAGGCAAAACGGCTTGTTTCTGAACAGGGGTTTGTGCAGCTCTCTACAGGCGACATGCTTCGGGCGGCCCGGTCCTCCGGGTCCGCTCTCGGCCAGAAGGTCGCCAGGGTCATGGACGAAGGCGCGCTCGTTTCCGACGAAATCGTGATTGCGCTGATAGAGGAACAACTGAACCAGCCGCGCGAGGTCGCCGGCTTCATTTTTGACGGCTTTCCCCGCACGCTGGCCCAGGCCGATGCGCTTGACGGATTGCTGGACAGACTCGGCCAGAAGGTCGACAGGGTTCTGCGTCTGGTTGTTGACGACGACAGGCTTGTTGAGCGGGTGACGCGCCGGTTTGAGGCTGAGGGTCGCCCTGATGACAATCCAGCGACGTTTTCGCGCCGCCTGGAACGTTATTATGAAGATACTGCCCCGCTTGTGCCGCTGTATGCGGAAAGGGGTATTCTCACCGAGATTGACGGCATGGCGAGTATCGAGGTTGTCTCGCAGAACATTGATCTGGTGCTGAAACAAACCGCCTGACGGGCGCAGCATGTGAGTTGACGGCGGAGAAAGCGTAGTTATAAGCCTCCAGACTTAGCTTCAGGCTTAACCGCCGATGCGCGCAACGGGCTCCGCACCCGTCCGGCGCGCATTTAGTTTTGAACAATCGCTTGAGGAGAAACGGCCTTGGCCCGTATAGCAGGCGTGAACATTCCGGCGAACAAGCGTGTGGAAATCGCGCTGCGCTATATTCATGGCATAGGCCCGGTTCTGGCGCGAGAGATCGTCGAGAAGGTCGGGATTGAGCCGTCGCGCCGGGTCAACCAGCTCACTGACGCCGAGGTCATCAAGATCCGCGAGACCATTGATGCGGACTACATGGTCGAAGGCGATCTGCGTCGCGATACGTCAATGAACGTGAAGCGCCTGATGGATTTGGGATGCTATCGGGGCCTGCGTCACCGCAAGAAACTGCCCGTTCGCGGTCAGCGTACCCATACAAACGCACGGACCCGCAAAGGTCCCGCGAAGCCGATCGCCGGCAAGAAGAAATAGGACACCCAAGCCATGGCCCGCGAAACCACCCGCATCCGCCGCCGGGAGCGCAAGAACATTACCTCCGGTATTGTTCATGTGAACTCGAGCTTCAATAACACGATGGTGACGATCACAGACGCGCAGGGAAACACGATTTCGTGGTCCTCTTCCGGCGTCATGGATTTCAAGGGATCCCGCAAATCGACCCCTTATGCAGCGCAGATGGCGGCCGAGGATGCAGCCAAAAAGGCAATGGAGCACGGTCTCCAGACGGTCGAAGTCCTTGTCCGGGGGCCGGGATCGGGCCGGGAGAGCGCGCTTCGGGCGCTGCAGGCCGCCGGTCTGACCGTCACCTCGATCACCGATACGACGCCTATTCCGCATAATGGCTGCCGCCCGCCCAAGCGGCGCCGCGTCTAATTCTTTGAATTCCCTGTCCGGCCAGGACATTCTGGCTGGCCCCGCCGTTTCGTCTGAGGAAATCTGATGGCAACCGTAAACGACCGTAACTGGAAAGTGCTGATCCGCCCGAACCGTCCTGTGGTTCAGGCTGGATATGATGCCCGCCGCAAAGCGAAGCTGGCTGTTGAGCCGCTTGAGCGCGGGTACGGCACGACCCTCGGCAACGCCCTGCGCCGCGTGCTGCTTTCATCCCTGCAGGGATCGGCCATTATCGGCGTTCAGATCGATGGCGTTGTGCACGAGTTTTCGGCGATACCGGGCGTGCGCGAAGACGTGACGACGATTGTGCTCAATCTGAAGCAAGTGGCTGTCTATATGGAATCGGACACGCCGAAGCGGATGGTTCTGCGTGCGAAAGGGCCAGGCGAGGTCAAGGCGGGCCAGATCGAAACATCCGGAGATGTGAAGATCCTCAACCCCGACCATGTTATCTGTACGCTTGATGGTGGCGCCGAGGTCCGCATGGAATTTACCGTGGCAACCGGCAAGGGCTATCAGCCGGCAGATGCGCACCGGCCGGATGACGCTCCGATCGGATACATCCCGATCGATGCAATCTACTCGCCTGTCCGCCGGGTCGGCTATCAGGTCGAAGACACTCGTGAAGGCACGGTGCTCGATTATGACAAGCTGACACTTGATGTCGAAACCGACGGCAGTATGTCGCCTGAGGACGCTGTTGCCTATGCCGCGCGCATACTTCAGGACCAGCTGCAGCTCTTCATAAACTTCGAGGAGCCGGTTCTGGATGCCGCTGGTGGAATCGAGGAAACCGACCTTGGCTTCAACCCGGTCCTTCTCAAGAAGGTCGACGAGCTCGAGCTTTCCGTGCGTTCTGCCAACTGCCTGAAGAACGACAACATCGTCTATATCGGCGACCTGATCCAGAAGTCGGAAGCCGAAATGCTCCGGACACCGAATTTCGGGCGCAAATCGCTGAACGAGATCAAGGAAGTGCTGGCCGGCATGGGGCTGCATCTCGGCATGGAAGTGCCGGACTGGCCGCCTGAGGACATCGAAGGCCTGGCCAAGAAATACGACGATCACATCTAACCGAGGACTGAGGTCCGGGTCTCTACTCTCCCGGAAGGAACACAATCATGCGTCATCAGATAGCTCACCGCAAACTCAACCGCACCAGCGAGCATCGCCGCGCGATGTTTGCAAACATGGCGTCGAGCCTGATCGAGCATGAGCAGATCGTCACCACTCTTCCGAAGGCGAAGGAACTGAAGCCGATCATGGACAAGCTGGTGACGCTCGCAAAGAAAGGTGACCTTGCCGCACGGCGCGCCGCGATCGCCCAGATTCGCAACAAGGAGGCCGTCAGCAAGCTCTTCAGCGTGCTGGGTGAGCGCTACAAGGACCGCAACGGAGGGTATACCCGTGTCCTGAAGGCCGGCTTTCGGCCCGGAGACAATGCGCCTCTGGCCGTCATCGAGCTCGTGGACCGCGACCCTGAAGCCAAAGGCGCGGCCGACAAGGCGCGTCATGCTGCTGAACTTGAGGCCATTGACGAATAACGCTGCATCTCCCTTTGGCCGCACGCATCACGCAACCCAAGCGGACAGCCGGGATTTTTATGTTCGTCCTTTCGGTGCACGCGGCGGCAAAACCGGGAAGCCGGCCGATTTGACACATCAACTTTGCAGCCGGGCCAATTCGCGTTAAACTCTGCGCAGCAGGAGACATGCCATGGCCGACGGACACGAAACACACGCGCGCGCGCAGTTTCGCGAAATGCTTGAGGGAACCGCAGAGGATTGGTCGATCATTGCAGGCCATTCCATGGACTTCAATCGGGGTCTGGCCAATCGCGTCATTGATCACCTCCGGCTGCTGGATGGGGATTTTGGCGGCTTTCCCATCGATCGGCTTTCACACTCTCTGCAGACTGCCTCGCGCGCACACCGTGATGGGCGGGATGAGGAATATGTCGTCTGTGCGCTGCTCCACGACATTGGCGACACGCTTGGGAGCTACAACCATCCGGACGTCGCGGCCGCAATCCTGAAGCCGTTCGTTTCTGAACAGAACCACTGGATGGTTGCCAATCATGGTGTCTTCCAGGGCTACTATTTCTTCCACCATCTCGGGCTCGACAGGAACATGCGCGACCGGTTCCGCGATCACCCATATTTTCAGTACACGGCTGAATTCTGCCATAAATATGATCAGGCTGCCTTCGATCCGGATTATCAGAGCGAGCCGCTTGAGTATTTCCTACCGATGGTAGAGCGTGTGTTCGCTATGCCGAAGAATTCGATTTATCTCAAGCGCGCGGCCGAGTGACAGACCAGAGGCGCCTGCATGGGTAAGCTCCTTCTTGTCCTGCTGCTTCTGCTGGTCATCTATTTTGTCTTCTTTCGCTGGCGCCCTCCGCGGCGGCCGCCAGGTGACTGGCGAAGGGGCGGCGGCGATACGGGGCCGCTGGCCCCGGGTCTGTTTATCGATAGTGAGCGCCACCCACGCGGGCCGTCCGAAAAGGATCAGACCCCGGCCCCGGAACCAGCAATGTCCGGTTCCGAAGCTGGTTCGGGTGATGGTGGGGGAGACTGACGATCCTTGCCGGGAGTCAGACTTTCATGCCCTCGGCCACGCGTGCAAAAATGTTGGCGCCATGCTCGGCGCCGGATTTGAACGCAGGCTGGGTTTTCGAGACATCCGTAATGGCGTCCCATTGCGCGGCGACGGCTTCCGCAGTCAGCGCCTCGCCTTGGCCGACAAATGCGCCAGCCGTTTCGACTATGCGCGCCATTGAGAATGCCCCGGCCCCAGCTGACAGGATCATGCCGGTGGGGGCATCGTCCTTGACGAGATTGATGACGCCGGGGGTGACATAGTCTGGGCGAAGCGCGGCAAGGGCCTGCCCGGACATCAGGCCTTCAGTCATCCGCGTGGCGGCAATCGGGCAAACCGCGTTGATCCGGATGTCGTTCTTTGCGCCCTCAATCTTGAGCGAGTTCATCATGCCGACGACGCCGAGCTTGGCCGCTCCGTAGTTCGCCTGGCCAAAATTACCATAAAGTCCTGTCGAGGAAGTCGTGACAACAATGCGGCCATAGTTCTGCGTCTTCATGATTTCCCACGCTGCATGCACCGGAAGGAAGGTGCCACGCAGGTGAACCGCAAGCACCAGGTCGATGTCCTCGACCGTCATCTTGCCGAAAGATTTGTCCCTCAGAATCCCCGCATTCGCGATGATGATATCAATTCGCCCCCAGCGATTCATGGTGTCATCGACCATCTTCCTGACGCCTGCGACATCCGCCACGGATGATCCGTTGGCCATAGCCTCGCCGCCTGCGGCCTGGATTTCACTCACGACGGCCTCAGCCGCGGCCGAATTGCCGCCGGTGCCATCCATGGCGCCGCCCAGGTCATTGACGACAACTTTCGCCCCGCGGCGGGCAAGTTCGAGAGCATGGGCGCGGCCAAGGCCGCCGCCAGCGCCAGTAACGATTGCGACACGGTCATCGAAACGGATCTCGGACATGGGAGGACTCCTCGAACGGTTGTATGAGACTGGCGGTGTCACACCAGACGTTCACGTCAGCGTCAAGCATCTCCCTAGCGTCATGTCTTGATGCGAGCGCAGGGACATGGTTGCTACATCTCCGGCAGACAGGAGGACGTCATGCTCGCTTATGTAACGCTGGGAACGAATGACAAGGAAAAAGCGCTGGCATTCTATGATGCCGTACTCGGCGAAATGGGCGCCCGCCGCTTCTTCGCCAATGACCGCCTTCAGTTTTATGGCGTCGCCCCCGGACAGCCGATGCTGGCCATTGGCGATCCGTATGACAAGGCGTCCGCGAGCTGCGGCAATGGCGTCATGCCTGCGCTCGGCTGCAAGGACAAGGAGACCGTCGACAAGGTCTATGCCAAGGCGATCGAGTTAGGCGCTGCAGACGAAGGCGCTCCCGGCAACCGCATGCCAACCTTTTACGGCGCATACTTCCGCGATCCGGATGGCAACAAGATCTGCGTCTGCAAACTCGGCTGACATACCTCAATCCAACAGGGGCAGGATATCTGCGAGTTCAGGCCGCTCGCAGATGCACAAGCCGCCAAATTCGTTTGTGACGGCCAGAAAGGCCTTGGGGACGTCCCCAGACCACCTATTCTGATGCATTGCGCTTCTGATGCAGCCTGGTTGCCATAAGCCTGCATGTGCCGAATGGAAGGACGGCTCAGTTGTCCGCTTTCCCGATGGGTGCGGGGCGGCTAGGTCTGGTTTCAGAACCAAGATTCGAAGGAAGCGAGGGTATGGAAGCAGCACAAGGCTGGGGCTGGGATAATGCGAGGGCTCTCATCGGAATTATCCTGATTTATGGGATTTGCTGGATTTTATCGGAACGCCGCCGCGCTTTCCCCTGGAAGGTGATCCTCGGGGCGACACTTATTCAATTCGCCTTTGCGCTGCTTCTCTTCGGTGTTCCGTTCCTTCGTGAGGCCCTGTTCAGCGCAAACCGCCTTGTCGACGGCCTCATTGCCGCGACCGCTTATGGTACGGGCTTTGTTTTTGGTCCGGTCTTCGGGTCGCAGGCCGGCTGGGAGGGCCTCACAGGCCAGCCAGGCCCCATCTTCGCGATCCATCTGCTTCCCTTGATCATCGTTGTGGCCGCGCTATCCGCAATTCTGTGGCATTGGCGCATCCTGCGCTGGGTGACCAAGGGTTTTGCCATGATTTTCCGCCGCTTCATGGGGCTGGGCGGGGCGACGTCGCTGGCGGTTTCGGCCAACGTCTTCATGGGCATGACGGAAGCTCCTGTACTCGTAAAGCCTTACATCAAGAACATGACGCGGTCTGAACTGTTTATCCTCATGACGGCCGGGTTTGCCACTGTAGCGGGAAGTGTGCTGGTTCTTTACTCGGTCTTCCTGCAGGGGCTGATGGCAAATCCGCTCGCGCAGCTGCTCGTTGCGTCCTTCATGGCGGCGCCAGCGGCTGTTGCGGTCGCGCTGACCCTCGTCCCGGAGTCAGTCGAAGGACAGGAGCGTGTTCACGAGCCGGACTTTGAATATCAGTCCACGATGGATGCCTTTGCAACAGGTGCAACAGACGGGCTCAAGATTGTTGCAAACATCGTGACGATGCTGATTGCAGCGCTGGCGCTACTTTACCTTATCAATTCAGGCCTTGGAGTGCTGCCGGACATAGCTGGAGGGCCGCTCTCGATCGAGCGCGCGCTCGGCTGGCTTTTCTCTCCCCTGATGTACATGGTCGGGGTGCCGATGGAAGAGGCGGCACGATCGGGTTCCCTGCTGGGCGTAAAGACTGTTCTTACGGAATTTGTCGCCTTCCTTCAGCTGGCAGAAATTCCAGCCGATGGAATGACGCCGCGCACACGCATGATCACTGCACACGCCATCAACGGATTTGCGAATTTCGGATCGATTGGCATACTGATAGGCGGCCTCTCGATCATCGCGCCCGAGCGCCGGGACACCTTCCTTCAGCTTGCCTGGAAAACCCTGTTGGCCGGAACTCTGGCGACTTGCCTCTCTGCAGCCGTTGTGGCTGCCCTCCCCTTCTCGCTGTTTGCAGGCGCAGCCTGA
>DAIRTA010000096.1:0-8158 GCA_036804125.1 Hyphomonas sp. | reverse complement strand
CCCGTATATCCGCTGCCGCCACGCGCAACCGGCCAAAATTGGTATAGTTCGAGCGGCCCGATCCGCGCGGGCGGTGATTGACATCGCGGAATTCCACCCCGTGCCCGTCGGCGCGCATCAGAGCCGGCATGAAGCGGTGCATATGGTCGAAATATGGCAGGTCGAGAAAGGCGGCCCGGTCCATGACCTTGATTCCGCAGCCTGAATCGTCGCAGTCATCGCGCAGCAGGCGCCGGCGCACACGGTTGGCAAACCGGCTGCCAAAACGTTTCCAGCCGCTGTCCTGGCGTTTCACCCGCCGCCCCATCACCATCTTCAGCCTGTGCGGCGCATCGGCCCGTGTGAGCTGGCGGTAGAGGTCCGGCAGGTCGGCCGGGTCATTCTGCCCGTCTCCGTCCAGCGTGCCGACGATGGGCGCGCGCGCCGCCTTGATACCGGTGCGGATCGCGCGGCTCTGGCCCGCATTCCTGCGGTGGCCCAGCACCCGCAGCGCCGGATGCCGGTCCTTCAGCCCAGCGAGGGCGGCGCGCGTCTCATCACTGGAGGCATCATCCACGAAAATCATCTCATAGGCCCGCCCGTCGAGCGCGGCCGCAATTTCGGCGGCGAGCTGGCCAACATTTCCCGCCTCATTATGCACGGGGATAACAACGGAGAATTCCAGGGCGGCGGACACGGGGACAGGGGCGTCTTTCTGAGGGGGATAGGGTGATGCGGCGTCTTAACGGCGCCCGGACGGGTTGGCGAGCCCCGGATGCACTTGCGATCCGGCCCTGAACACAGTGAAATCAGCAGGACGCCGCCGCAGGGTCCGGGTATGGAGCGCGCATGACATTGCTCGACAGACTTTCCACCGGCTGGCGGGCCTGGGTGCTGCTGGCCCTGATCACGCTTGGCGCGGCGGCGCCAGGCGTCTTCCTGATCCCTGTGCTTGACCGCGATGAGGCGCGCTTTGCGCAGGCCTCCAAGCAGATGCTGGAGACCGGCGACTTTGTCGTCATCCGTTACCAGGACGAGCTGCGCAACAAGAAGCCGGTCGGGGTTCACTGGCTGCAGGCGGCGGCAACTGCCGCCACCACGGGTCCGGAGGCCAAGGCGATCTGGACCTATCGCCTGCCGAGCTGGCTGGGCGCCGCCGGGGCGGCGCTGGCCTGTTTCTGGGCCGGGCTGCCGCTGGTTGGAAGGCGCGCCAGCTTTCTCGGTGCGGCCCTCTTCGGGGCGACGATCCTTCTGACCTCCGAAGCGCATATCGCCAAGACCGATGCGATGCTGGCCTTCGTCACCACGCTCGGCCTTGGCGCTCTCGGCCGTCTCTATGTTCGCCCGCCGAAGCGCACCGCGCGGCTGGCGGCGATTTTCTGGCTGTCCATGGCGGCCGGTTTCCTTCTCAAGGGGCCGGTCTCCCTGCTGGTGGCCGGGCTTACAGGGCTTGGCCTCTGGCTCTGGGACAGGCGCCGTCTCGGCAAGGGCGGACGCTGGTGGCGTCCGCTGGCGCGCTGGTGGGGGCCGGCGCTGTTTGCGGCCGTCGCGCTGCCCTGGTTTGTCTGGATAGAGCTGGCTACCGGCGGCGCCTTCCTTCAGGGCGCGGTCGGGCAGGATCTCGGCGACAAGGTCGGCGGCGCCTCGGAAGGGCATGGCGGCCTTCCGGGCTATCACCTGCTGGTCATGCCGCTCGCCTTCTTCCCGGCGGCGCTGCTGCTGGGCGCCGGGCTGATGGCGGCGATGACCGCCTTGCGCGGGCGCACGCTCACCGCTCTTGGGCATGGCGCGGACGGCCTGCGCTTCCTGCTGGCCTGGGGGCTGCTGGTCTGGCTGTTCTTCGAACTGCTGCCGACCAAGCTGCCGCACTATCTTCTGCCGGCTTATCCGGCCTTTGCGCTGCTCTGCGGTTTTGGCGCGGTGCAGCTGATGGACGGCCAGCGCATGCCGCGGGCGCGGGGGGTTGGAATGGTGCTGTTCGCTTTCGGCGCCGCACTGCTTCTGATCGCATCCTATACCGGCATCGCCGCATACCTCATGGAGGATGCCGCGCGGCGTTTCACCACCGCCTCGCATGCCGAAATCCTCAACGCCTGGGAAAGCGCCGGCCGCTTCCCGCTCTGGCTGTGGTGGGCAGGCTTTACGCTTGTCGGCCTTGCGCTGATCGAGTCCGCGCGGCGGCGCACGGGCTCGGCCATCGTCTTCGCTGTCCTCGCAAGCCTCGCGATCGGATGGCATATCCGTGCCGTCATGCTGCCGGCGCAGGACTGGCTGCAGCCGACAGAAGCGGCCCGCAAGGCGCTTGAGGATGTCTGCGGTGTTCCGGGAGAGGCCGCCCTCTGCAATGTGCCGGTGCCGGATCGCGTCCTCGCGCTTGGCTATTCCGAGGCGTCCTATGTCATGTCGCTGGGCACGCAGAACCTGCACCCCCCCCGTACGCAGCGGCAGCTGCCCGCCAGTCCGGACGCCTATCCGGTCGTCTACCTGCTCAATTTCGAGGATCGCCGGGCCGAACCCGTCATGACGGCTCAGGCGGCGGAACTGCGCGCCGAGGCACGCCGCCTTGGCCTGTGCCTGACCGAGAGCGGGCCGCATTATGCGCTCAACTATTCGAATGGCCGGCCGGTCCACTTCCGGGCCTGGCGGTTTGATCAGGGCGCGTGCCCCTGAGCCTGCCTCAGCCGGACTTCAATCGCTTGAGCCCGAAGCGCCGGGTAAAGATCGCGTCCAGCCAGCGCTTCGGCAGCCGGGTCGGGATGGTAAAATTGGTCAGCTTGTCGGGCACGGGCGCATAGCGGGCCTTGGGCCGGGTGGCGGTCAGCGCGGTTTCGATTGTCTCCGCAATCACATCGGGATCGAGCCCCGAACGGCCGCCTTCAAGCATTGTCTTCTCGAAAATCTTGATGGCGCCGGCCCAGTCGCTGTCCTGATAGAGCCCGTTTCGGTTGTCGCGCTCGGCCTTGTCCCAGATCGGTGTCTTCACTGAGCCGGGCCCGATTGCGATGGCGTCGATGCCATAGACGGCGAGTTCCCGGCGCAGGCTGTCGCTCATGCTTTCATTGGCATGCTTGGTGGCGGTGTAAGCGCCCAGGAAGGGTGAGGCGATCCGCCCACCGACACTGGTAATCGTGACGATCCGCCCCGGCGGACCTTCGCGCCGCTGCTCGGCGCCGAGCAGCGGGATCATCGCCTGCGTCACGCGCAGCATGCCGAAGACATTGACAGCGAAATGCGCTTCGAAATCCTCCAGCGGCTGGATCGCCAGAGGCCCCATCTTCGCGATACCCGCATTGTTGACGAGCCCGGTCAGCTTCTGGCGGCCGAGAGCCTTGGCGATCGTGTCGGCTGCCGCCTGCACATCTTCGTTGCGCGTCACATCAAGGCGGATCGGGCGAAGATCGCCCTGAGCCCCGTCAACCAGGTGCCCGCATTCGGTCTCCTTGCGCAAGCCGGCGAACACGGTCCAGCCCTTGCGGGACAGGTGGCGAGCGGCCGCGCGGCCGATACCGGTCGAGGCCCCGGTGATAACAACGCACCGGGGGCGGGCAGGGGAGGTCAGCTCTGTCATGATTTCCTATACGCAGCGGGCGGCCATCAGGTTTGGTCTTTTTTTGCTGCGCCGCCCTCGATTACCCGCAGGGCAGGTTTTTGCTGCCGCAGCCGGGTCACACTGGCGCCCTTGGCCGGGCTTTCGGCGCCTTGGCGAACAGGCTGCAAGGCCCGTTCCCCCGCTGCGTTCTCGCCTGCGGGTTCGGCGCTGGCGGCTGCGATGCCCGGCGCTTGGATCTTGGCGCGCCGCCGGCCCAGCGTCCGTCTCGCCTTGCCGCGGCTCTTGCGGTCGATTTCCGTCAATTTCTGCCGCTGCAGGGACGACAGCGCCTCGCCGCGATCGCCTTTGGAAGGGTCAGCAAAGGCCGAGCCATAGGTTTCGATCCGGGTTTCGAGTTCGGCCAGGAACCGGGCCTCCCATTCCGACAGGGGCGGGCCGAGGCCCTTTTCGGCCAGGTCAGCGGCCCGGCGCAGCTTGCGCAGAGCGGCGCGTTTCTTGCGTTCATCGACGTCGCGGGGCATGGCTGGGAGCTAACCCGGGTTTGGCCCGCGGCGCAATCTCACGCCTCGCCGAGCGCAATCAGATAGGTCTGCAGCAGCATTTCCTGCTCTTCGCGTTCGGCGCGCTCGATCTTCCGCAGGCGAATGACCTGCCGCAGTGCCTTGGTATCGAAGCCTAGCGCCTTGGCCTCGGCGAACACATCCTTGATCTGCTCGGCGACCTCGCGCTTTTCCTCTTCCAGCCGCTCGATCTTGGCGACCGTCTGGCGCAGTTTTTCGCGCGTTGCCTCACTGTTCAGCGTGATCGAGCTGTCATCGGCCATGGCGGAGGGTCCTCTGAAGATTGTGGGGTTGGGTCACAGACCGGAGGCTCTTAGCCTCACTCGCGGCCAATGGCGAGACGGCGGATCGCCTGTGCGACATCCGGTGCGTGGCCATGATGGGGCATGTGGCCCTCATCCTTCAGTGCGACGAGGTCGATCGGCACCTGTTGCTTCAGCTTTCCCGTATGCAGCTGGGGCTTCAATACGGTGTCCTGGCTGCCGGAGAAAACAATGATTGGCAGATCCAGCTCGCCATATCTTTCAGACTGTGCGGCGAGTTCCCGGCGCAGGTGGTGCATGTCGCGCGCATTGGCGCGGAAGTTTGGCGGGCGGAAGACGAGGCCGATGCCGGCCGTCTCGAAATAGGTTTCCGGGGCCGGTGCGGGATCGAAGACCGATTCCACTCCGCCGCGTCCGGCCGCCGGCCCGGCCAGTGGCGCGATCTGCGAAAAGACCGGGCCGATGACCGGCTGGGCCGCGAGGCGGTTATACCAGGCCGTGCCGCCCGAGCCCCAGTCATGCGTCACCGGCGCCAGCAGCACGAGTCCCGAGACCAGCTCTGGCCGGTCGAGCGCGAGGCGCAGCGCGACCGCCCCGCCAAAGGAATGGCCGACCACCACCGCTTTCTGCCCCGGCGCGAGCGTATCGAGAACGCCGGCCATCTGCCCGGCCTGCGCGCCAAGCTGTTCGGCGCCGCTGAAGCGTTCGGAATAGCCATGCCCGGGCCGATCCGGCATCAGCAGGCGGAAATCCCCGTTCAGGTGCGGGGCCAGGGAGACATTGAATTCACGGGCATTGGCGCTCGCGCCATGGATCATCAGCACGACCGGCCCGTCGCGGCCATCATTGACGACATGCGTGCGGCGGCCGGCAATGTCGATGATCTGGCCCGCGGCCGGCACCGCCGATTCCACTTGCGCCGTATAGGCGAGACTGGTCACGCAGGCGGTTGCCCCAAGTCCCGCCAAGGTGATCATTGCCAGCGTGAGCATGCGTCTCACAGGTCGACGCCTTCGGCTGCGTGTCCGAGGCGTGCCTCGCCCTGCCGCGCCTGGGGCATCAGCGGATAGATCTTCAGCGCCTCGCGATAGCTCTGCAAGGCCTCCTGGCTGGCGCCGAGGCGCTCGAAGATCCGCGCCATTGCTGTCCACGCGCCGAAATGGCGGGGCTCGTGGCGTATCGCCTCGTTGAGATCGCGCAGCGCTTCGGCGTAATTTTCCTCTATCAGGAAAAGACCGGCCCGGCGGTGCCAGGCCTCGGCGAAGTCAGGCTTCAGCAGGATCGCCCGGTCGAGCAGTTCATGGGCCGTCCCGGTCTCTCCCCGATATGCGCTGGCCAGGGCGCGTTCCATCAGGAGGTCGGCTGTCGGCGAGCCGGATTCAGACCAGATCGCCCAGATATCCTGGGCAAGGTCAGAGGCTTCCCCTTCATCCTGGGCGGATTTGAGCCGTTCGAACAGGCTGTCCGGCGGCCCCGCGCTCGCTGCAGCAGGGACGATGGCCAAGGCCAGGGCGAAGAGCATGGCGCGCATGAAGCTAATATGCAGCGCCAGAAGGCGCGGGCAATCCTTCATCACAGGGCTCAGAGCAGCCCCTCGAAAATCAGTGCGGATTCAAGTGAGGCGGCGTTCCGGAACAGGTGGGTGCGATAGCCGAGGGCGTCCGCCGTCGCGATATTCGCCGGGCTGTCATCGATGAACAGCACCTCGTCTGGCGCCGGGTCTCCCATCTTCGAGCGGGTATAGTGGAATATCGCGGCCTCCGGCTTGACGAGGCCAATTGCGCCGGAGACCACCACATGCCTGAAGCGCGACAGCAGCGGGAACATATCCTTCATCATCGGCCAGGTCTCTGCCGGCATGTTGGACAGGCCGTAAATCGGCACTTCGCGCCCGAACAGCTGCTCGATCAGGCGCGGCGTGCCGTGGACATAGCCGTCGAACATCTCGCCCCAGCGCCCGCCCCAGGCGCGGATCTGGCTTTCATATTCAGGATATTTCGCGATCAGCGGGTCCGCATTCTCGGCAAAGCTCGCGCCGCGGTCATGCGCCAGATGCCAGTCCATCGTGCAGACCTGCGAGAGGAAGCGCTCGCACTCTGCCGGATCGCTGAATATCTTCCGGTAGAGTCGGGCCGGATCCCAGTCGAGGACCACCCGGCCGAGATCGAGGAGGGCGATGCGGGCCGCCATTCTGGCGCCTCAATCCCCGTTCATCGAAGACTCATCCCTGCTTTGCTTTGAAACGGGGATCAGTCTTGTTGATCACATACACCCGGCCTTTCCGCCGCACGACCTTGCAGTCGCGGTGACGTGCCTTGAGCGACTTGAGGGACGAACGGACTTTCATGGGTCTAGCCTGGCGGTTAGGATTTGAGAAAGCGGAGCACGTAATGAATCCGGTCCGGCGAGTCAATCAGGGGCGTTCAGCCGCGCGCCCGTTTCTGGAGGTCAGGGCGATGATAGGGCAGGGCTGGTTGCATACGCGGTTTGCCGTGGCCGCCTTGATCGGGGCGCTGGGCGCCTCGTGTGCCAATGCGCCGGCCGCGCCGCCGCCCGGTTCCGGCGCCACGCCCGCCCCGCCGGGCGAGACGTCGCCGCGCCCGCCCGAAACCGCCCCGCAGGTCTATCGCAGCTCCGGCCATGCCGGCATGGATGCCTGGCGCACGGATTTCACCACGCGCCTCCTGGCTGCCGGCCATGACCCCGCGCTCGTGCGCTCCTTGCTCGAAAACATCTCGCCGATGCCGCTATGGCTCGGTACGGAAATCCAGACCCAGACTGCGCCCAGCGAACAGGCCGAATTTGCCAAGCCCATATGGGACTACCTGCGCGTGCCGATGGGCCAGACACGGATCAATACCGGGCGCCAGAAGATGGCCGACCTCGCGCCGACGCTCGCGGCGATCGAGGCGGCCTATGGCGTCGACCGCCAGGTGCTGGTCGCCATCTGGGGTATGGAGACCAGCCATGGCGCCTTCATCGGCCGCGATGACGCCGCCAATGCCCTCGCCAATATGGCCACTGAAGGCCGCCGCCAGCGCTTCGCCGAGGATGAGCTCATCGCGCTCCTGCGCATCCTTGAGAGCGGCAAGGCGCGCCGCTCTGATCTCGTCTCCGGCTGGGCCGGCGCCATGGGCCATACCCAGTTCATGCCTTCGACCTTCGTTGCCTATGCCGTCGATTTCGACGGCGATGGCCGCATCGATCTCTGGCGCAGCGAGGCCGATGCACTCGCTTCGGCCGCCAATTACCTTGCCCGATCCGGCTATCGCATGGGTGAGCCCTGGGGCATCGAGGTGCTGGTGCCTCCTGGCTTCGATTACCGCCTTGCCGATGGCAGCGAGCGCTTGCTCTCCGACTGGATTGCGGCCGGTCTCGCGCCGCTGGCGGGCGGCAGCTTCTCGCCGGATCCGGCGTCATCCGCCGAGCTCTGGCTGCCGGCCGGCGCCGAGGGCCCGAAATTCCTCCTGTTCAAGAACTTCAATGTCTTCAAGACCTATAACCGGGCGGACTCCTACGCGCTCGCCGTCGGCCTTTCCGCCAATGCGATCAATGGCGTCGTCGGGCCGATCACGCCTTGGCCGGTTCACCTGCCGCCGCTGACCGTGGCCGAAATCCGTGATCTTCAGGCCGGGCTCAATGCGCGCGGCTTCGATGCCGGCGCCGTCGACGGGATTGCCGGGCGGCGCACACGGCGCGCGCTGCAGGCCTTCCAGCAGTCCGAAGGCCTCCTGGCGGATGGCTATCCGACCCCTTCGGTCCTCGCGCTCCTGCAGTCGCCGGCTGTCGCGGCGGGCACGAACTAG
>DAIRTA010000095.1:0-8222 GCA_036804125.1 Hyphomonas sp. | reverse complement strand
AAAGCTCGAAATTCGTGCAGGTGCACAACAAGGCGGAAACCGGTGATGCGACGATACTCGGGGCCCGTTTCGGTTTCGAGACAGATCGCTGGACACTGGCCGCCTATGGACAGAACCTGACGAATGAAGACTCGATCATCATGGCGACACGCTGGCTGCAGACGCCCTACTTCATTCCGGCCTTCAGCCCCAATGTGGCGCCGCTTACGGCCTCGCGGGGCGCCCCGCGGGCCTTCTTCGGCACGCTGCGCCGCGGATCGCAGTTCGGCGCGGAACTGCGCGTCCG
The DNA here is from genome assembly GCA_036804125.1 of Hyphomonas sp. GTDB lineage: Bacteria > Pseudomonadota > Alphaproteobacteria > Caulobacterales > Hyphomonadaceae > Hyphomonas. The sequence continues at coordinate 7,936 of DAIRTA010000095.1, read as the reverse complement.
CTTCTGATACAGCGGGCATGAACACGACTTCCGAGCGGCGCCAGTCTCATCCGGCTGGCGCCGTTTCGTTTGCCGGAATGCGCCTTCGCAGACTGGTGGCCTTCATGGCCGTCGCTTGTGCGATAGGCTGGTTGACCCCCGCGGTCAGCGCCGATGCCCCGGCCTTTCTCGAAAGGGACCGGGTTGACTTCCTGAAGATGATGGAAGGCGTGTGGAGCAATGACCGTCAGGTCTTCTTTGCTCAGGAGGCCGGCTATATGCCGGGCGAAACCGGACCTCTGCAGAGCCTGCGAATCGAGCCGTCGGCAGACCGGCCGGGCCGGCTGCTCGCCTCTCATGATGTCGAAGGAGCGGCAGACATGCGTCTTGTTCATGACATCAGCCTTTCCGGAGACGGAAGGCTGGTTCAGGTGATCAATGATGCAGAAGGCCGTCCGCTCGGATGCAGCCTGCTTTGGCGCCGCAGCGCGGGAGGCTTCGCCGGCGTTGCCTCCGGCGAGGGTTGCGGCGCGGTATTTCCCCGCCCGGACGGCCCGGGCCCGCCGCGCGCCGAACTCACCTTGTCGGAGAACGAGTTTTTCATCCGCGTCAGCCGGGACGGAGAGCGCATAGAAACCCATCTGCGCCGGGCCCGGATGTTTACCTGCTGGGCCGCTGTCCTGCCTGGCGTGGCGCATGGCGATTCCGGTGAGGGCCTCAGTGACTGGGAATTCCGCCGCGGGCTCAGCCTTCATGATCAGGGTGGGGAAGTTACGATCGAGACCAATGAGCCGGAACCCCGGCGCGTTAGGCTGAAATTGCGGGATGTCGACTGGCCCTATGGTGACCGGCGGCCCTCACTGACGCTGTATGTTCACGAGGCGGATAATCCCCGCGCCGCATCCTATAGCTGGACCGAGGGCGGAGCCGACCGGATCGGTATCAACCTGCGCTGGATGCAGGCAAGTTGCACGCACGGCGAGGATTAGGCCTCAGACCGGGCGCAGCGCCTCCATGACCGCATAGGCGGCCTGCTCGCCGGATTCCATGGCGCCCTCCATGCCGGTATGCAGGAAAGAAAGGTGCTCCCCGGCGAAGTGGACATGGCCTGAAGGGGCGCCCATCTTTCCGGCCCAGCGGCCGATCTGGCCCGGCGCCCAGTGCATATAGGCGCCGCCATTCAGCGGCTGCGCTTCATCCCAGCGCGTTACCTTCAGCCCCCGGACTTTTGCGCCGCGCAGCGCCTCAAGGGTGCGGGCAGCAAGGTCGAACCAGTCCGCATCACTTCGGCTAGCCTGCACGCCGTCGCCATTGATCCAGCAGGTCAGGCTGGCGATCTCGCCGCTTTCGTCGAAATTGGTGAAAACGCGCTCAATCGCCGTGTCCGTCCACATGTCTGCGGCCAGGCCGTCCGCTTCCCAGAACCGGTTGAGCGGTTCGAGATGCACCTGCTGGATCTGGGTGTAGGGCAGCCCATCGATGGCCTCGGCGCGCAGGGCAGCTGCCGGGTCTCCCTCTGCAGGAACCAGTTCGACCTGGCCGCGCATGGCAGAGAAGGGGAGGCTGCAGATCACAGCCGGGGCGGTAAGCGTCTCGCCCCCTTCAAGGGCCACTTCCCCATGTGTGCCGCGATCGGCAATCCGCCGGACACGCGCGCCAAGCCGCAGGGCATTGCCCGGAAGGCTCGCCGCCATGGCCTCTGTCAGACGCGATGATCCCCCCGCCACCCTTTCGGAAGGGCCAATGGCGCTGTCCTCGGCAAACAGGGTCAGCGACCGCCAGACATTCACGATCGAATAGGTCGACAGCCGGTTGGCGTTGACGGAGATATCGATCAGCCTGCGCGCTTCGGCCCCGAAACCGGCCTGCTCGAGGAAGGCGTCCGCGGGGCCATCCGATTCCGGCATGATTTCCCGCCAGGCATAATTGTCCGCAAGCGGGTTGGCGCGCCCTGCCGCGACAAGCAGGGCGGCCGAAGGCGTAAGTGGCCGGTAGGCTTCCGGAAACGGGTTTTCAGGCGCGCCGGCCCATTCGCTGAGGGCCAGAACCCGTCCGCCAACAGCCAGCGCCGTCCCGCGCAGGCGCTCAGGATAGGGCTGTATTCCCACCCCGAGATCCCTGGCCGTGCTGCGGATACGGGCATAGGTCTGGCCGACCTGCTGCCCGCCGGCCTCTGGCTGACCGGGCACATCATCAAGTGTCAGCATGCGGCCCCCGGGACGGCCGGCTGCCTCGAGCACCAGCACTTTGAGCCCTTCATCCGCGAGCATACGCGCCGCATGCAGTCCGGACAGGCCGGCTCCGATGATGATGACATCCGCTGCATCCCGGCGCCCGAGTGCCGGCGCCCGTGCCGGGGAGCAGGCAGACAGCAGGCCCGCGCCCGTCATCAGGGCAAATTTGCGCCGCGTGACACTCGCCATGTGCTTTTTCCTCGACCTCCCCGGCAAATGATATACCAATACGTTTTGCCGTGATGCGGCAAGTATAAGCAAGAAAAGGGCGGAGGGCATCGCATGGCGCAGGCTGGCGAAGCAGGAGAATTCAGCCGGGGCTGGCCAGTCCTCAGCGCAGCGGCTGTCGGGGTGGGCCTCGGCCTGTCGCCCCTGCCATTTTATACCATCGATGTCATGGTTGGCCCGCTCAGCGCGGAGTTCGGCTGGACCCGCGGGCAGGTCTACAGCGCGCTGGCGATCTATACGCTCGGCGCTTTCTTCATGTCGCCCGTGATCGGCTGGGTGGCAGAGAAGTTCGGTGCCCGCCGGGTCGCGCTGATCTCGATCGTCACTTTCAGCCTCGCCATGATGGGGCTGTCGCTCAACACCGGCAGCATACCGCTTTATTTCTTTCTCTGGTTCCTCCTGGCTGTGGCCGGTGTCGGCACGCTGCCGATCACCTTTACCCGCCCGATCAATAACTGGTTCGACAATCGCCGCGGCATTGCGCTCGGGATTGCACTGATTGCCACCGGTGTTTTCGGGGCGCTCGCCAAGTCGTTCGCACAATATATCGTTTCCACCGATGGCTGGCGCACGGCTTATCTGCTGCTCGGTTTTCTCCCGCTCATCATCGCCCTGCCGATCGCTTTCCTCAGCCTGCGTGACATCAGTGACGAATCTGCCCGCGATGCCGCGATCACCCGCTACAAGCTGCCCGTGCTCGCGATATCCTTGGCCGGTGTCATCTGGCTGATCTACATGTCGCTGAAATTCGTCTGGCCGCAATACCAGGCGCAGGGACTGGCGCTCCAGAATGTCATGGCCTTTGCCTTCATGGCCCTGATTCTCGTGCCGCCGCTGGCGATGATGGTTTTCCCGATCAACAAGGCACCCCCCTTGCTCGCGGGCGAAGGCGGAAGGCTGGTATTGCCGGGCATGACGCTGGGCGAAACCGTCCGCACCTGGCGCTTCTGGTTGCTGGCGGTGTGTTTTGTGCCCATCTCCTACGCCCTTGGCGCGATCATTCCGAGCCTCGTGCCGCTGCTCTCCTCAAAAGGCTTCTCCGTGCCGGATGCGGTGGGCCTCGCCACGCTCACCGGCCTTGCGGTCCTGATGGGGCGGCTCGTCGGCGGCTGGCTGATCGATCATTTCTGGGCACCGGGCGTGGCCTTCATCTTCCTTGCCTCGCCGGCGCTGGCCCTCTGGTTCCTGACGGGAGAGGTTTCGCCCGCCATTGCAACGATCGCGATCCTGATGATCGGCTTCGGCGCTGGCGTCGAGTATGACTTCATGGCCTATCTCGTCTCGAAATATTTCGGGATGAAATCCTATTCCGCGATCTATGGCGCGCTGTATGGATTCTTCGCGGCCGGAGCCGGCTTCGGCCCAACCATCATGAACAATTTTGCCGACAGCCACGGCTGGGACTGGACCTTGAACAAGTCCGCCATCCTGCTTTTCCTGTTCACGATCCCGATCCTCTTCCTCGGGCGCTACCGTTACAGCTCGAAAGGTGTTGTCGAGGCCCGCGCCGGAACAGCGCCGGAGGCCGCGCGCGTTCAGGCCTGAGCCGGCGCGCCAAGGGATTGCCGCAGGAGGCGGGCCACGTCCTCTGGCCAGACATCCATGAAATTATAGCCCCAGTCCGGGCATTCGATGACCTCGCCATTACGCAGCATTCCGATGGCCCGGCGGGTGCAGTCCTGCAGATCATCGGCGGGATTGAGGATCGTGATGCGGTGCGCAAGTGTTCTCAGCGCCTCCACAAAGGGCTGGTCATAGGCAAAGGCCGCTGCATGCCCCCATTCATAGGCCTCTCCGCCCAGGAGGTTCATCATGAAGGAGCGCGACAGCATTTCGAGACTCGTGCCCGGCCCGCGCCGCTTCAGGATGCGGCTCCACATCGTAGTGATACGTGTCCCTTCCTCGTCCAGCGGGATCGGCGTGAAGTAGTCCGTAAACCAAGCCCGCTCCTCCGGTGTCAGCAGCGCGGCCGAGACCATCACGATACCGCCGACCTTGTCAGACCGCTGCAGCGCCATTTCGGCGGCCACCTTGGCGCCGGTATGGTTCCCGAACAGGTCGATCCGGTCATGCCCGAGCGTGTCGGCGACCTGCCAGCAGGCCTCGGCATAGGCCGGTATCGTCGCCAGCGCTTCCTCTGGCGGGGGATCTGAAAATCCGTATCCCGGATAATCCGGCGCTATCACCACCCGGTCAGCCGCCATCGATGGCATGAATGTTATAAACTCCAACCCGCATTTGGGGCTCTGGTGGAGGCAGTAGAGCGGCAGGGCAGAGGGCTTTTCGGGCGGCTCGGCCTGGTAGTAGTGCAGCTGGCCGAATGTCCCGTCGCAATAGCCGCGCCGTACCCTGATCATCACACCGCCTCCGGCGCGACGCTGACAACCGCCTTGCCAATGTTCTGGCCCCGCATCAGCCGCTCGAACAGGGCAGGGGCCGCCTCCAGGCCTTCGGCGCGGTCTTCTGCGACGTTCAGCGTGCCCGCCACGATCCATGGCGCGGCCTCGGTGAGGTAATCGTCCCAGCTCGGATAATAGTCGTAAACAACCAGGCCGAACAATTGTGCGCGCTTGCCGATGATCATGCCTGCATTCAGGGCATGCGGCGCCGGAGAGGCGCTGTGATAGGCATCAACCAGTCCGCAGAGCACGCCGCGCACATAGGGCTTTGAGACGCTGAGCGCGGTCATCGCCATCTCGGCCGAGACATTCTCGAAAAATACCGAGCAGCCCTCGGGCAGGGCACTGCGTAGAGATTCCTGCCACCCTTCGACCTTGTAGTCGATGCAGGCATCGAAGCCATAGACCTGCGTCACGATACGGCATTTCTCCGCGCCGCCGGCAATGCCGACAACCCGGCCTGCCCCCTTCAGCCGGGCAATCTGCCCGGCCGTGCCGCCGACAGCTCCTGCCGCCGCATCAATCAGAACCACATCGCCAGGCCTGGCCTTCGCAAGCCGGGTAATCCCGGCCCAGGCCGTCAGTCCCGGCATGCCCAGCACACCCATATGCGCGGCCAGCGGCGCGAGGCCGGGATCAATCCGGCGGAACGCCTCCGGGCCGAGCGCGCAGACTTCCTGCCATCCGCCCTGCATGCTGTGGACCCATTCGCCTGCTTTCATTCCGGGATGGCGGCTCTCAATCACCTGTCCGACGATTGCGCCCGGAATCGCATCCTGCATCGGCACCGGCGGCGCCTCGCCCATATGCCGGCCGCGCAGGTGCGATCCGGTATAGGGGTCAAGGGAGAGGTGGACCACGCGGACAAGAATGCCGCCATCCGGACAGGCCGGCATGGGCGTGTCGATCAGCGTGAAATCATCCGCCTTCGGCGTATCAGCCAGCGCCGCTTTCAGGACAATTCGCTTCATCGCTTCGCCGTCCGGCCGTGCGGCCTCATCCTTCAACGATCTCGATCAGGGCGCCGTCGAGATCGCGCTTGGTGCCGGCGCGCTTTCCCTTGTAGACCGGCCCCTCGCGGTTCACCGGTTCGGTGATCCAGGGCCCCGGCAGGCTGTCAAAATCCGGGTGCCAGAGCGTGCCGATCGCGCAGCCAGGCGGCAGCATGCCGGCATGGTGCGGGCGCGGTGTCGCGGCCGCGGGATACTGGTCAAGCTCGAGGAAGACATCCCGGCCATGGATCATGGTCGAGATCGTGTGCAGCTCGTCCATCGGCGTGCCATAGGCTTTCGCCAGCATCGTATAGACGATCTGCATTTCCTCGCGGCCGATCTCGATGCCGCAATGCTCACGCATCCAGGCAAGCGACGCCTTCATGTCGCTGCAGCCGAGCACGAGGATGAACAGCTTGTCGATAGGACTGGCCGCACGCGGCAGGTCGAAAGCGGGCAGGTCATCGCGAATCTGGGTGAGATAGACAATCTCCTCATCCGGCCCCTTTACCTGCATCGGATAAATCGCCGGCAGGCCCTCGATCTCGCGTGGGGGGCCGATGATCTCGAAGGGCGAGGTCTCGACACGCGCATTGGCGGCCAGCACATCCTCCACGCAGATCTCGATGGCATTCCAGCCAAAGGTCCTGAGCGCTTTGTAACCGGGCACGGGCGGCTGCTCGATGAAGCGCAGATAGATCTCGGCGCCCGAAGAGGGTTGCATGATCACATAGGGCCGCCCGGCCGTAGCCGGCGCATCCCAGCTTGCGGCCAATTCGGCCGCCACCTCGCCGCGCTCGATTTCGCGATAGTCGAAATAGGCCGCGTAGTTGCCAACTGTGCGGTTGAGATCGGCAACGGTGAGTGTGGCAGCGCGCAAGAGCTTCATGGGAGGACCTGACCGGTTGACGGAGGGCCCGCAGCGCCCTCAGATAAAAGGTATATCATTTGAGAACAGGCGGCCAAGCCGAAAGGGACGTCATGGCGGCATATATGATTGTTTTTGCAAACATCCGGGACCGGCAGCGTTTCCTGACAGAGTATGGCGCGCCGGCTGCGGCGCTGATCGCGCAACATGGCGGGGAGTATCTCGTGCGTGCGCCGGGCGTCGAAAGCCTCGAGGGCGGCCTGTTCGACGGGGCGAGCGCCGTAATCTCCAGATGGCCGGATAAGGCGGCCATCCGCCGGTTCTGGGACAGCCCGGACTACCAGGCCCTGAAGGCCGCCCGGCAGGATCTGGCCGAGGCGCATGTCATGATCGTGGAGCAACCCTGATGATGCGCGGTATTCTGGCTGCCCTTGGCGGTCTTCTCCTGTCGTCCTGCGCCAGCGCGCCGGCCTCCCAAACAGCTCCTGCATACGATGGCCCGCCGCCGCCCGTCGCCGCGCGGGCGCAAATGCCGGCTGCGGTCCAGGCCCGCCCGGATTTGACGGCGCGTGATATCCTTCTGGCAGCACATGAGGCCGCCGGCGGGGAAGAATGGCGGGACGTCAGATCCGTTTTCCTCTCCGGCTACAATATCATTCGCCGTCCGGATGGCACCGAAGTCCTGTGGGACCGCTATGCCATGTGGCGCGAATATTCCGACGAGAAAACCGACTCCCACACCGCCGAAGGGCGCGTGCGCATCGAGGCCTGGAGTGGCGACACACTCGCCATGCTGGTCAGTTTCGATGGCGAGACCACCTATACACAGGACGGGCCGATGGACCCCGAGCAGGCAAGGGCAATGTGGGCCAGCAATTTTGGCTTCGGCGCCATTCGCAATGGGCTCGATGAAGGCTGGAGCCAGGTGCGGCTGGTGGACGACCTGATCGATGGCGCCCCGGCCTACATAATCGAGCTGACCGACCCTTCGGGCGGGCGCACCCGCTTCGGCATCCGCCAGTCGGATTTCGCCACAGTCTATGCCGGCTTTGAAACCCCGCGCGGCTGGCATGAACGCCGCTACAGCCATTTCTTCACCAAGCCCGGCTCGCGCTGGGTGCAGCCGGGCCGGGTCCGCCTGCATTATAATGGGGTCAAGGCCAATGAAGCCATCTGGACCGATTTCGAGGTCGGCAGCGAGATCGATCCTTCCGTCTTCGTCATCCTGGAAAAGCC
>DAIRTA010000094.1:0-8297 GCA_036804125.1 Hyphomonas sp. | reverse complement strand
TGCCAGGCCTCCTCCAGCGCCGCGCGGGCGAGGCCATAGGCGACCGCCGTGATCTCGATCTTCTCGACATCCAGCGCGCGGCCGGCGAGGGCCTCCCAGCCCCTGTTCCATTTTTCCGGCCCGCCGACGATAGCGCTTTCCGGCAGGCGGACATCATCAAGGAACACATCCATCGAATGGGTATAGCGCAGGTTTGCATGCTCGATGGCTTGCATCGTCACGCCCTTTGCGTTCGTCGGCACAAGGACAAAGGTTAGATTGCCGTGGCGCGCACCGGGCTCGCCCGAGCGGCAAAGGCAATAGATATAGTCTGACCAGTCGGCGCCGGTGCACCAGCGCTTGGCGCCATTTATGACGATCTCGCTTCCCTGCCGCTCTACCCGTGTCTCCACGCTCGGCAGGTCACCGCCGACATTCGGCTCGGACAGGCCATAGCAAAGGAACATTTCGCCCCGCGCCAGGCGTGGCAGAAGGGCGGCTTTCTGCTCTTCCGTTCCGTTCTCGGATATATTCAGGCCGCCATAGAACGCGGCATGGATGTAGGGCCCCGCCATCGTCGGCCCGCCCTGGCAGAGCTCCTCGATCACTGCGGCCGCGGCATAGATGTCCTCCCCCTGCCCGCCATATTCCTCGGGGATCGTCAGCCCGATCAGACCCATCCCGGCGATTTCGCGGAACAGGGCCCTGTCCCAGGTCGCCTCCCGGTCCCATTGCCGGCGCTTCTCGCGCGGCATCTTCTCCGCCACCCATCGCGACAGCTGGCGGCGGATTTCGGTGACATGATCGGGCTCGGCGGCGAAACTTGTATGCATCGGGACAGCCGCCTCCAGGTAACAAAACACAGATCGCTATCTGGAACGCTTTGCCGTTCGGGGAAAGGGCGCCGGGACTCGACATGGCCGTTTGTTCACTCTATGTTCCAAGAGTGGAGGTCCGATGCGCAAGCCAGCTGGTATTGAATCCCTCTATCTCGACTTCGACGCATTCTTCGCAAATGCGGAGAAACAGCTCGTTCCCGAATACCGGGGCCGGCCTGTCGGCGTTGTTCCTCTGCCCTCAGCGCATACCAGCCTGATTGCCTGCTGCTATGAGGCCCGGAAGGCGGGAGTGAAGCGGGGGATGCCGGTTCGCGAGGCCCGGGCCCTCTGCCCGGGCATTATCCTGCCGCTGGCCCGGCACGACGAATATGTCCGGCTTCACCACCGCATCCTCGAGGAAATCGACCGTCATGTTCCGGTTCAGCGTGTCTGGTCCGTGGACGAGATGGAGTGCAGCCTCATCGGGTCCGAACAGCAGCGCTACCTGCAGATTGCCAGGCAGCTGCGCGACGGGCTGGCGGAGAATATCGGCCCCTGGCTGACACCTTCCATCGGCCTTGCGCCCAACCAGTTCCTCGCCAAGGTCGCCGCCGAGATGGAAAAACCGGCGGGACTGACTGTTCTCTATCCGGACACCCTGCTGCAGCAGATTGCCGGTCTGGATCTGAGCGATCTGCCGGGGATAGCCGGCAGCATGCGCCGGCGGCTTGAGGCTGCCGGGATCAGCACCGTCACACAGCTGTGGAACACGTCGCCAAAGCAGGCGCGCAGCATCTGGTCCAGCGTCGAAGGGGAGCGTCTCTGGCTGCAGCTGCACGGCTATGCTGTCTCGAAGCCCGGCACCACGCGCCGGATGTTCGGTCATAGCCGCGTGCTCGCGCAGGGTTGGCAAAGTCCGCAGAAGGCACGCGAATGCCTCCGTATGCTGACAGCCAAGGCCGCGCAGAGACTGCGCCGCGAAGGTTACAATGCAAGCGCGGCAGAGGTGTCGATTTCAGCGGCAGAGCGAAATTACTGGTCAGGCACAGAGCATTTCTCTCCAGCCCGCGACGACTATACGTTCCTGGCTGCCGCGAGCCGCCTGTTCGATGCCGGCGCGGCGAAGCTCAGGGGTCACAGGCTTCAGCATGTCTCTATCATGCTGCACGGGCTGAGCCGTCCCGGTGAGGTCAGCGAGGACCTGTTCGAGCACGGCATCCAACGGACAAGCCGGCAGCGCTGGGACCGGATTACGGATACGATGGATGAGTTGAACCGGCGCTATGGCGGCGGCGCTATCTCACTTGGCACCCGTAATGAGCTGCCGGGAGGCTATGCCGGCGCCAAGATCGCCTTCGGCCGGGTTCCCTCCCTGGATGACTTCGACGAGCCGGCACTCAGACCGGGGAAGGCTTCAGCCCGATCTCTTACAGCCGGTAAGGTGCGGTCTGACAGGTCTGGTTGATCCAGTTGCCGAACAGGAGATGGGCATGGCAAAACGTCCTCGTCAGCCCGGTTGGGATCAAACACATCGCGATGGGGGAAAGGCGGAGCACCCTCCGCCTCTCGGCCGTTTAGCGGCTTGTTCAACGTGGCTGCAAGCCGGCCGGCGAGATCACCACAATCGCGCCTCAAATAGTCCGGCGCGGGAACAACGTAAAACGCCGCTTTGCGCATTCCCCTGCCTGGTGAACCGCACTGGTCAAAAAGCCGGACAGCAGGCAAGATCGCTCCCAGACAGGAGGCAGGCCGCACCCCCATGGGTTCAGAGCTGCCCCGCCGGGAGGAAAGCATGGAACAGCTTCAGGGCATGGACGCCTCTTTTGTGGCGTTGGAAACGCCCGCAACGCCGATGCATATCGGGTCCTTACTGATCTACGATCCATCGACGGCGCCCGGCGGTTTCGTCCGTTTCAAGGACATCCTGAGCTTCTATGCGTCCCGAATGCAGTTGTCGAAAACGATGCGGCAAAAGCTCGTCAAGGTGCCGTTCAGTATCGATTACCCCTACTGGATCGAAGATCCGGACTTTGATCTTGAGTTCCATGTCCGGCATCTCGCGCTGCCGAAGCCCGGCGACTGGCGCCAGCTCTGCATCCAGGCCGCTCGCATCTTTGCGCGCCCGCTCGATCTCAGCCGGCCGCCGTGGGAGTTCACGGTGATCGAGGGGCTCGACAATATTCCAGGCATACCGCGCGGATCGTTCGCCGTCGTCACCAAGGTCCACCACGCGGCGATCGATGGCATGTCGGGCATCGACCTGATGAACGCGTTGCACACGCCGACGCCGAGCACGGCGCCGCCGAATGTCCCGGACACCTGGAAGCCCGACAAGTATCCCAATCGCGTCGGCATGTTTGCCAAGGGGTATGTCCGCGCGTGGGTCAACCCGATCCGGCAAATGGGCGTTGGCGCTCAGGCGATTCCAGGCGTGTACCGGGCAGCCAGAGGCATGCTGAAGGGCAATTTCGGCCTCAAGGCCGCCATTGAAGCCCCCCGGACACGCTTCAATGTGAAAGTCTCCCCGCACCGGGTTGTGGAGGGACAGTCCTACCACCTTCGCGACATCAAGAAACTGCGCGCCCTGTCGGAAGGCGCCAAGGTCAACGATGTCATGCTCACGATCATCGGAGGCGCGTTGAACAAGTATCTGACGGCCAAGAACGACCTGCCCAAGACAACCATGACCGCGATGGCGCCAATTTCGGTAAGGGCTGAAGAAGAAAAAGGCGCGATGGGCAATCAGGTGTCGGCGATGATCGTTCCGCTGGGATCCCATATCGCCGATGCCCGTGAACGGATTATCTATGTACACGAGCAGACGCAGCGGTCCAAGGAAATGACCAATGCAATCGGCGCCCGGCAGATGACCGAAGCCAGCAAGGTCTCTCCGGCACTTTTCATGGCACTCGGTGCCCGGCTGTATTCAGGCCTGGGTGTCGCCAATTTCATGAAACCCGTGATCAACACAGTCGTCACCAACGTGCCCGGCCCCCCCGTTCCGATCTATTCCTGCGGCGCGCAGCTGGTCAGCATGCAGGGTTTGCTCTGCCTTATAGACGGGGTTGCTCTCGGGCATGTCGTCCAGAGTTATATGGACGAGGCGACTATCAGCTTCACCGCAGACCGAAATGTCATGCCGGATCCGGAATTCTATTCCGAATGCCTGCGCGATAGTTTTCTAGACCTGGCGGCCGCCGCCGGAATCACTGTGACCCCAGGCGTTCGCGAGGAGAAGCCTGATTCGAAAGCAAATTCTGCCAAACCTGCTCCACCGCGCAAGCGGTCAGCCGCCAGGACGGCGCGCGCCTCCAAATCCGCATCCGGCTGATCTGGCCGCCGCCATTTGCAAGAAGCGCTTGCGAAAGCCCCGGATTCAGAACACTCTTGACTCCCGGACCGGTTCGGCCCGCCACTGACGAGGCAAACATGAACGCTCAGGAAGCATCGGCCAAGCCGCCGCCCATCGTCCTTACAATGACGGAAGGCCGCGGCCTCTTCGAGCTTGCCACGTTCGGACTGCTTCGCCGCCAGATGAAATCACTTCCGAAAGGGGACGGTCACACGGTTCTGGTTCTGCCGGGATTCATGGCAAGTGACATCTCGACCCGTCCGATGCGCGCCGTGCTTGATGATCTTGGATACTCTGCACACGGATGGAGCCTTGGACGGAACGTCAAATTTGATGCCGCCCGGGAACAGGCCATGAGCGAGCTTGTCGAAGGCGCCTTCTCGCAATCCGGACGCAAGATCTCGATCGTCGGCTGGAGCCTCGGCGGCGTGTTCGCACGTGAACTGGCGAAGGCGCACCCGGAGAAGGTCCGCTGCGTGATCTCTCTGGGCAGCCCGATAACCAACAATCGCCGCTATTCCGCGCCGAGCCGCCTGTTCGAAGTGATCAACGGGCCTGCGACCGAGCCCGAGAAACGCGGCAGGTATGTCGATCTCGAAACGGCGCCCCCTGTGCCGACGACATCGATCCTCACCAAGACAGACGGAATCGTCTCCTGGCGTGGGTCGGTCCAGGACCCGCGTAAAGGCGGGCAGACCGAAAACATTGTCGTGCACGCCAGCCATATCGGCCTCGGCGTCAATCCTCTTGTGATGGTGGCGATTGCCGACCGGCTGGCCCAGCCCGAAGGCCAATGGGCGCCATTCGACCGCTCCGGCTGGCGAAGCGCCATGTTCAGCGGCGTGGCCTGACAGTCCGTCAGGCCCGGCCAATTTCATCCAGGTCGAAAGGCGCGGTCTGATAGGTCTGGTTGATCCAGTTGCCGAACAGCAGATGGGCATGGCTGCGCCAGCGGTTCAGCGGCGGCGCCGACGGGTCGTCACCGGGGAAATAATTGTGCGGCACATGGATCGGCTTTCCGGTCTCGCGGTCCCTTGCAAACTCCTCGGCAAGCGAAAACGAGTCATACTCGATATGGTTGAAGATGTAGAGGCTCCGGCTTTCGGGATGCTCCATCAGGGCGGGCCCGACGGTTCCGGAATCGATCAGGAGATGCAGCGCGCTGCGCGACAGGATGTCTTCCCGGCGTACTTCAGTCCAGCGCGAGACCGGCATCGAGAAATCATCCGAAAACCCCGAGAGGTAGGGCGAAGCCGGATCAAGGTTGCGATGGCGGAAAACGCCGAAGGCTTTTGAACCGAGCGGATGCTTCGCTATGCCGAAGAAGTGCCAGGCCGCCGCCATCGCGCCCCAGCAGACATAGAAGGGCGAATGGACATGGCTCTGGGTCCAGTCGAAAATCTGCCGGAGTTCGTCCCAGTACGTCACCTGCTCAAACGGCATCTGCTCGACCGGCGCCCCGGTTACGATGAAGCCGTCGAACTTGCGGTGCCGGATATCCTCCCAGGCCTGATAGAAGCTGATAAGATGCTCCTGCGAGGTGTTCTTCGGGGTATGCCCGCCCACGCGCACAAGCGTCAGCTCAACCTGCAGGGGCGTTGCCCCGATCAGGCGCGCGAACTGTGTCTCGGTGCGGATCTTGTTCGGCATGAGGTTCAGGAGGCCGATCTGCAGCGGGCGGATGTCCTGCCGGACGGCATCAGTCTCGCGCAGGACCGCCACACCCTCACGTTGCAGGGTTGCAGCCGCTGGCAGGGAATCGGGAATGCGGATGGGCATGGCAAAGCGTCCTTGTCGGCCCGCTTGGGATAAAACGCATCGCGCTGGGGGAAAGGCGGGCGCGCTGCCCGCATCTCGGCCCTTTAGCGACTTGTTTAACGTGGCTGCAAGCCGGCCGGCCAAATCACCACGATTTTAAGGACTTAGTATGGGCCGGGAACGGCGTCAAATGGGCCCATCGGACAAGCGAAGCCGGGAGGGATTTACAAGCGTGGCGCGCTCGCCCAGAGATTGCGAGACAAACAAAAGTCATCTATTTAAAGGTATAAGGATAAAGAGGGCTGACATGCCGCTATGGCGATACGTTGCTGTCTATGTTCTGGCCGGGTGGGTCGCATCCGGTGCAGCTGCAAATGAAGTTGCCTCGCTCTACGGGCGCGCCGATGGGGTCTGGGACGCGAAAATCTCGCCATCCGGCCGTCATGTGGCCCTCGGGTGCAGCCCTGGGGGCCAGCCTGCCATATGCGTCTATGATCTGGAGACCGGCGCGGAACCGAGAGTCCTGTACTCGTCATCGGATTCGATCCGGCTGTTGAACTTCTACTGGGCGAGCAATCAGCATGTTGTCAGCAACGCTGCGACGTATGAACGGATCAGAACGTCCTCCGGCCTTCGCCACTATGACTTCCGGCGGGCGATCGCCTTCAATGTCACGAGCGACCAGTATGCCGTCCTCATGCGCGACGCCGGGCTGTATGTGGATCTGACGCAGCTTGTATCGATATGTCCGAGCAAGCCAGACAAGATCATGATGCAAGTGATCTCGCGCGTGTCAGGGGCAGCCTATACCGGTTCCCGGATAGGCAATATCAATGCGGGCGTGAGGAGCCGGCATTTCGAAGTCGACCTGGCAAGTGGGCGCGGACGCGAATTGCCTCGCAGGGATGCGTCGATCATTGACACGCTGGTCGACGAGAACTGTAACCCTTCAGTCCATGTCATCCATAATGACCAGCGGGGCGATTTCGCAATCGAAGCTGCAAGTACGCGCCGGCGCGTGTTCCAGATGGGAAATGCGCGAATTCAACCGATGAGTGTGCTCGGCCTGTCCGGCGACAGGCAAAGCGTGATTGTGCAGGCCGATTATGACGACCGCTATGGTCTCCATACGATCCAGCTTGATGATGGAACTATCCGGCCCCTGACCATCGACGGCATGCCTCTCGGAAACCTGGGGGTGCTGAAGGACAATACCGGTACGGATATCATCGGGTTTTACGGCCACGATGACCTTGAAGAGCACTATTACACCGATGCGGAGATGGCAGACCTGCAGGACCGCATAGAGGCAGCGTTGAACAAGACTGTCCGGATACAGTCCTATTCGGACAATCGCAGCGTATTCACCCTGGCCGCCGAAGCCCCCGGTGTTCCGACCGAGTTCTATCTTTACGATGCGATCGGCAAGGAGCTTTCCCCCCTTGGCAGTGTTGCCCCGCAACTTGCGGACAGGCCGCCTGCGACCATTACCCCTATCCGGTATCGCGCGAGCGATGGGCTTGAGATTCCCGGCTATCTGACCCTGCCACCCGGCAAGACAGCCGAAGAAGGGCCCTTCCCGACAATCATACTCCCCCATGGGGGGCCTGAGGCGCGCGATACAGCCAGCTTCGACTGGTGGGCCCAGGCCTACGCTTCAGCGGGCTATGCCGTGATCCAGCCGAACTTTCGTGGCTCATCTGGCTATGGTCAGGAATTCAGAGACGCGGGATTCGGCGAGTTCGGCGGCCGCATGATCGACGATATTGTCGATGCGATTGCATGGGCCGAACAGTCTGGCATTGCAGATGATCGCGGCGTCTGCGTTGCTGGCGCGAGCTATGGCGGCTACGCCGCCCTGATGAGCGGACTGCGCGCGCCCGACAAGGTCGGCTGCATTGTCGCCGTGGCCCCCGTGACTAGTATCTACAACCACATGGCGCGTTATGGACGGGACTCTTCGGGCTACAGCTATTGGCTGCGATACGTTGGAAGCGACGCATTTTCAGAATCCGCCGTGCGCAGGGAAGTCACGCCGGCCGACCGGGCCGCCGATTACAGGATGCCTGTTTTCCTCTTGCATGGGCGCAATGACTGGGTCGTCGAGATTTCCCAATCGAGAGCGTTTGCCAGCGGTTGGGGCCGGCGAGCGGGGCTCACCTTTATCGAACTGGACGGCGAGGATCATTACCTGCGAACCACCAGAGGGCGCTATGAGGTGCTTGCCAACAGCCTCGATTTTCTCACTGCTCACCATCCGGCGAAGCGTTGATTTATGTTGTAAACCAAAGGCAGGGCCGCTGCCGCAGGCGCATAGACGCCCTATTCCCCCGTCAGTTTCGGCGCGCGCTTTTCCTTGAAGGCTGTTACGGCTTCGCGCCTGTCGCCCA
>DAIRTA010000093.1:0-8349 GCA_036804125.1 Hyphomonas sp. | reverse complement strand
CTCATCCGGGCCCTCGGGATCATGATCGGCCTGTTCGCGGTCGCCATGATTCCGTGCGCGCTGGTCGACATCGTGGATGGTGATCCGGAAGCCTATATCTTTGTCGCCTCAGCCTTCCTTTCAGGACTGACCGGCGGGACATTCTGGCTGATGTCGCGCGGCGGCAGCGAGCGGATCGGCCAGCGCGAGGCGTTCCTGCTGACGGTTTCCGTGTGGGTCTTCCTTCCGGCTGTCGCGGCCGTGCCGTTCATCGCGGCAGGATACACCCTCACTGACTCCCTGTTCGAGAGCATTTCGGGACTGACCACAACCGGCGCAACCGTCTTCACCGGCCTGCAGGAGCTGCCACGCGGCCTCCTGCTCTGGCGCGGCATCTTGCAATGGATCGGAGGGATCGGCATCATCGTTACCGCCATCGCGATCCTGCCGCAGCTGCGTGTCGGCGGGATGCAGCTGTTCGCCCTGGAAAGCACGGACATCAGCGGCAAGTTCCTGCCACGGATCACCGACATCGCGACCTTCATCGGCACGACTTATGTTGTGGTCTCCCTCGCCTGCGCCATCGGATACTATCTTTCCGGCATGTCGTGGTTCGAGGCTGTGGTGCACACGATGAGCACCGTCTCGGCAGGAGGATTTACCGCTTCCGACGCGTCATTCCGGGACTATGCCGGCACAGCGGCTATTTATGTCGCGATCGTCTTCATGATCATCGCGGCCCTGCCCTTCAGCCTGCTTGCCATGGCGCTGCTCCAGGCCCGGTTCCGGCCGATACTGGTGGATCCCCAGGTCCGGCTCCTGCTCGGGCTTATCCTGTTCATCAGCCTCCTGATCTTTGTCTATATCCTGTCTGCCGGCACGACCGGCAATGCCGATCCGCCGGCGATCCTGTTCAATGTCGTCTCCGTCATCACGGGCACCGGCTATGCCTCGGCGAGCTATGACAGCTGGGGCAACTTCGTGGTCGTTGTTTTTCTCATAACCAGCTTCCTCGGCGGATGCGCAGGCTCGGCGGCGTGCGGTATAAAGATGTTCCGTATCGAAATTACAGCGAAGGCCCTGCTGGCTTGGTCAAAGCGGATGGTCCAGCCTCACCGGGTGGTGCCGGTCCGCTATGCCGGCCGGCCGATCGGTGAAGACGTCCTGCAATCGGTGATGGTTTTCATCTTCCTGTATATCGTCACCTTTCTTGTCTCCGCCGCGCTGCTCTCCCTCACCGGGCTCGATGCGCTGACGGCGATTTCCGGCGCTGCCGCGAGTGTCTCGAATGTCGGCCCCGGCCTCGGCCCGGTCATCGGGCCCGACGGGCATTACGGGACACTGACGGATTTTGCCAAATGGGTCTGCGCGATCGCCATGCTGCTCGGTCGGCTGGAATTTGTGGCGGTGTTCGTCGTGCTGACAGCCCGATTCTGGCGGGGTTAGAGCCCGGCGGCCTGCCAGAGCATGCGCCCAGCGACCAGGGTCAGGAGGATGGCGAACAGCCGCCTCAGCCGCTCCGCATTCAGCCGGTGCGCGACCTGCGCGCCAACCGGCGCCATCAGCACTGTGAAAACGGAGATCACTGCAAAAGCGGGAAGGTTGACGAGACCGAGCGAGCCCGGCGGCAGGCCCTCGCGGCCAAGGCCGATGAGAATGGCGGCGAGCGCGCCCGGCAGGCCGATGGCAATGCCCCAGCCTGCCGCCGTTGCCACAGCCCGGTGGATCGGCACGCCGCACAGTGTCATCAGCGTGACGCCGAAAGTGCCTCCGCCAATGCCCATGATCGCCGACAGCGCCCCGACCCCCGTGCCAAGCCCGGCGCGCGGCAGTCCGCCGGGCGGCTGCGCAGCGAGCCGCCATTCCGGGCGGCCGAAAAACAGCTGCAGGGCCAGCAGCACCAGCAGCGCGCCGAAGGCGCCGAGCAGCACATCCTTCGACATCAGCCCGGCGAGCCCCATGCCGAGCACGGCGCCGAGCATGATCCAGGGCGTCCAGCCGCGCAGGATCGCCCAGTCTACCGCGCCATGGCGGTGATGGGCCTGGACGCTGCGGGCCGAGGTCAGGATGATGGTGGCCAGCGAGGTGGCGACCGCGACATGCATCGCCTGCGCGCCATGCCCCGTCGCCTCGAACAGGAAAAACAGGGTCGGCACGATCACCGAGCCGCCGCCAATGCCGAACATGCCGGCAATGAGGCCGGCAAAGATCCCGGCTGCCGCCAGCGCAAGGATCAGCCAGCCATAGTCTGCGAGGATGTCTGCCATGCGCGCCCATAGCCGCCGCAGGGGGCCGTGTCGATTAGGCGGGAGGTTGACCCGGATCTATCCTGACGCAAGGGTAGGGTCCTGGATCAGGGAGTGCCCCATGCCCCGCGGCAATCTGTTCAAAACGCCCGTTCATCTCGGGCTTGGCGCCACCGCCACGATCGAGCCGGAAATGACCGGGGACATGCAGTGGTACGAAGCCTATGGCGCGCGCCATGACGCGAGCGATGGCGCCGAGGGGCGGCTGGTGAGCCTCTACACCTTCAGCGAGCCCTGGAAGTCCTGGGAGATGCACCCGAACGGCGATGAGCTTGTCCTGTGCACGGCAGGCGAGATCACCCTGCATCAGGAATGGCCCGACGGCCGCACCGGCAAGGTCACAATCGGGCCGGGTGAGTACGTTATCAATGAGCCGGGCGTGTGGCACACCGCCGATGTCACGGCCCCGGCCACCGCCCTGTTCATCACAGCCGGGCTCGGCACACAGCACCGGCCCCGCTGAGCGCCCGGCCTAATGATGATGCGGCTCGGTGTTGAGCCGACCGCATTTGCCGCATCGGATCACCACCCCGTGCGCGTCATGATGGGCGACATCGACCAGCAGCGTCGTCTTGCAGGCGCCGCAGCGATAGGTCTCGTCGCCGCCGCCCTCGCGCAGCGGCGTCCCGGCCGTGTGGTCGAGAATGTCGGCGCCTTGTGCCTGCTCGGGCGTGAGAAGGATCATGCTGAATTGCGGCATCGGTCCGGCCTTTCCTTTTGTTACACATCCTGACGGCTGGCCTGTCCGGCTACCATACCCCGGCATTCTTGAGGGCGGCGTCGAGCGTCGGCGGGATGTCCACGGCTGCTTCGCCGGATTTGAGGTCGCGCGGGGCTTCCTCGGGCTTCAGATAGCGCCAGCCCTGGAAGGGCCGCTTCGGCTGGGCATAGGTGCGCACGAGTTCAGGATCGAACACCAGCTCGCACATCTCCCGCCCCTCGCCATCCTTGGCACTGCGGATATCGATCACGCGCTGGCGCACGCGGATGGCGCGCTTGATCACCCAGTAGATCGAGCCGCCCGCGAGCAGGTCCCCGGCGCGTTTCGGCATCATGCGGGTGTGATGGACCGGCTGCGGCAGGGTTTTCATCAATCGGGCCTGCCAGGCGGCAAGGTCATCGATATCGTCGGCCCCGACGCAGAGTTTCACAAGGTGAATCGTCATGCGCGCAGATTAGCGCCCGGAAGGGGTGAATCCAGCCCTTGTCGGCGCTGCAACGGCCCGCCCCGCCAGATAATCCTGTTCGGCCTGCGGCGTGGCAAAGAAAAAATCGGCATCGACCACCCGCATCCGGTAGCGCCGCTCGATCGTCCGGAAGCCGGCCCGCGCTTCGAGTGCGATGTTGAAGCCGCTGACATAGGTCAAGCCCCAGCGCGGCTCGGTGCGCAGATGATAGACCTGGTCATATTTCAGGAGCCTGCCGCCAGACGGCCCGCTGACCGGGCGCGGCAGCCGGTAGTCGATTCTCTGGAAACGTTCGCCGACCGGATCGAGCCAGGCCACGGCGTCCAGGCGCTGCGCGGCCCAGCGCTCGATCTCGGTCGCATTGCGGCTGGGTGTATGGCGAAAGCCGATCTTCCAGGCGGCGCCGCCCGTATCCACCTGCACGGACGTGCCGAGCGCGGCGCGCAGGCCATCCGGCAGCAGCCAGCCATCCGGCGCCGGCTCGGCCGCCCAGTTGGCCGCGACCTGGTCCAGTTCGGGATCCTGCCCTGTGCGGGACAGGGCCTGCCAGCGCTCGGCATGCGGCCGGCGCGGATCGAAATTGAAAGTGTACGCCGCCGCCGGGGATTCCAGGGAGACCGTGAAGGCAGCCCGGAAGGTCACAGGCGCCTCGGCCGCCTCCAGTGCGGCCCCCATAGGGCCTTCGCCGGTCGCCAGGATGAAGAAGGACAGGATGGCGAGCAGCATGGTCCGTCCCGAAAGCGCCTAAGGGGCAGGCCCGTCCGCGGTGGACGCTGCCCGCCGCGCTCGCCTGCAGGGTGAAACCTGAGGGGGCGAACATGTATGGAAGGTTAACAAAGCCCGCTAGCGGCGATAGGCGAGCGGCAGCTCACCCTCATCGAGGCTCAGATAGCGGTCGCGCAGCCGCGTCTGGCGGTTGTCGAGGGGTTGGTCTGCCCCGTCAATGAACACCGCCTCCGGCGCCGATGTCACTTCCAGCGGGTCGCCATCCCAGGCCACCACATCCGCCCGCGCGCCGGGGGCAAGGCGCCCGAGCCCCTCCAGGCGGTAGAGGCTCGCCGGCGTTACTGTGAGGGCGCGCATCGCCGCATCGAAGCTGAGCCCGTTGGCAGCGGCGTTCCCGGCGCTCTGCCGGGCAAGGCGGGCCTGATGGCTGTTGTCGGAGAAGTTGACGATAGCGAAATCCACGCCGGCCGCGGCGAGCCGGCTGGCATTCTCCGCCGTCGCCGCCAGCTGGGAAAAGCTCGCCGGCAAGTTCGAGACACCATCGATAATCACCGGAATCCGGGCGGCCGCCAGTTGCGGCGCCACCCGCCAGGCCTCATCGGCGCCGACAATCGCAATCTGCACACCGGGATTCTCTGCCTTGAACGCCATTATGGCCTCAAGGTCGCTGGCCCGGCGGGCCTCGATCAGCATCAGCTGGTCGCCGCGCACCGCCGGGATCAGGGCCTGCGCGTCCATGCGGGTCAGCACATTGCCCTCGCTATGGGCCATGTAGCGCGCCGAAAAGAACCGGACATCGTCGAAGGCGCCGCGGATCGCGGCCCATGCGGCTGCCCGCGAGCCGCCGGCGAGCGTCGCGCCGCGTTCACCGAGGACCAAATAGGCAAAGGCCCTGGGGGCAAAAATGCCGCCGGGCTCGCTGGTCGTATCAGCGAGGAAACCCTGCCCGCCAAAAATCCGGCCCGCCGCATCCGGCGCTACCGCGATGCGCGTGAAGCCGTCGGCGCGCATGACGGCCACCGGCGTTGCCTCCGGATTATATCCGTCGGCCGCATGCAGCGCAGCGGAAAAGGGCGATCCGCTTGCGGATATATCATTGGTCGAGCGCTCGCCGGAGACTTCCGCAAGCCCGGTGCGCGAAAAGGCCGAGATCAGCCCCGGCGTGACCCAGGCAGCGCGCACTTCGCGGGTGATATCGGCTGGCGCCTCCGTGCCCACCGAGACGATCCGCCCGTCTTCGATCACGACCACGCCATTCTCGATCATGCCCTGCTCCGTACCCGTCCAGACGCGATCACCGAACACGGCGATGCGCTCGGCGAAGGCGTTTCCAGGCATCAGGCTGAGGAATGCCAGGGCGAGGAGGAAACGCAGGGTCATTTCCGGTCTCCTTCTCCGGGATGGCCGAGCTCGAAATCCATCACCGGCTGGCGCGCCGAATCATTGCGATCATACAGCAAGGCGCCGTCGATAAAGACCTGCTCGGCCTGCGTGTAGACGCTGAACGGATCGCCGGACCAGATCACCACATCCGCCATCTTTCCCGGCTCCAGCGTGCCGGTCACTTCATCGATGCCGAGCGACTTCGCGGGATTCAGCGACAGCCACTGCCAGGCGGTCTCGATCGGTATGTCGAGGCCCACGCGACGGCCATGGGCCCAGGCCTTGGCCGCCTCCTGGTTCAGGCGCTGGATGCCGATATCGCTGTCGGAATGGACGATCGCACAGGCGCCTGCGGCATGCACCAGCGGGATATTCTCGCGGATGCCGTCATAGGCTTCCATCTTGAAGCCCCACCAGTCCGCCCACATTGACGAGCAGGTGTCATACTCGGCCAGCATGTCGGCAATCTTGTAGCTCTCCACCGCATGATGGAAGGCTGCGACATGGTAGCCGAACTCCTGCGACATATCCATGATGATGGCCATCTCGTCGGCCCGGTAGCAATGCATGTGGACGAGGATCTCCCCGGCCAGCACACCGGCCAGGGTTTCAAGCTCGAGGTCGCGCGCGGGCCGCTCGCCGCCATTGCGAAGGTAGGTGTCCCATTTGCGCTTGTATTCCGTCGCCTTGATCCAGGCCTCGCGATAACCCGCGACATTGCCCATCCGGCTGAACGGCGCGCCGCCCGGAATCACGCCGCGGCCATAGCCATAGACGCGCTTGGGGTTTTCGCCGCACGCCATCTTGAGCGTATGCGGCGCCTCCGGGAATTTCATCGCCTGCATCGTCCGGGCCGGGACATTCTTGAGCGTTACCCCGCGCCCGCCGAACAGGTTGGCGCTGCCCGGCAGGATCTGCATCGCGGTGATGCCGCCGGCCAGCGCGCGCGTGAAGCCGGGGTCCTGCGGCCAGATGCCATGTTCGGCCCAGACCTCGGCCGTGACCGGGCCGGAAATCTCGTTGCCATCGCTATGCGCCTCAACGCTGGGCGAGGCATACACGCCGAGATGGCTGTGATTGTCGATGATACCGGGCGTCACCCATTTGCCGCTGGCATCAATCAGGCGCGCGCCCTCCGGCGCGCTGATGCCGACGCCGATGGCTGCGATCCTGCCGTCCTGCAGGAGCAGGCTCGCAGCCTCGAGGCGCGCCCCGGCGCCATCGAGGATCGTCGCATTCGTGATGAAGACGGTTTCGGACGGATAGGGCGCATAGGTGGACGGAAACGGATCAAAAACTGTCGAGCGGCGCTCGCCATTCGCCGGCGCATCACTGCCCGGCGCCGAGCAGGCTGCAGCCGCCAGGCCAAATGCGGCCAGGACCAGCCATCGCATAGATCGGGTCATCCGCCAGCCCTCGCGCCGAAGCCATACCATCAGGCTTTCCGAACCTAGCAAGGCGCCTGCCTGCGGGGCAAGGCCTTCGCAGCAAGGCAGCCTATTTCGGCCAGTGACGCTTTTCGCGGCGGAAGACGAGTTTCATCAGCCAGTTTGGCGCAAAGCGCTCAAGGCGCGGATGCCGCTGCATCACCCCTTCCATCCAGCGCCGGCCCCAGACAGCGTTGCGCCCGAGCAGGACAACACCCACGATCGCCATCGGAAGGCCGATCGGCAGGAGCGGCGTCATGATGGCCACCGGAATGGCGATCACGATCAGGATCAGGCCGATCAGGGCCAGGATCTGGCGCAAGGCCACATTCACGCCGTTGCGGAAGACGTGCACGGGCTTCGGCGTGCCATAGTCTCTGGCTGAGGGCTCTTGTTTCATATCATCAGGCATGGGCATCGCGGGTCAGGGATCAGTAAGTCATTCTAAAACATCAGATGTGTCGAAAGTCTGGCAACCTCGTTGCACGATTGCTACACCGGCAGATAAGAATTTGTGTGGCGTGAGAGAAGGGTCGGGCGGCGCGAATGAAGCTCCAGTCGATACAGGCCCTGCGCGGGATCGCCGCCCTGCTGGTGGCCGTGTTTCACGGCGCGGCATTTGAACGTCTTCTCCTGCAACAGAATGGCAGCACCGAGCAGCCGCTTGTAGCCGGTCTGTTCCTGAATGGCTATGGCGGAGTCGATCTCTTTTTCGTGATTTCCGGCTTCATCATGGTCTGGGTGACGCATGGCCAGCCGCACCGCCCGCTGGCCAGCCTCGACTTCCTGTTCGCGCGGATCAGCCGCATCTACCCCCTGTGGTGGGCGGCGGCCGGCGCGATGGCGCTCTATGCGCTGTTCATCAGCCCGCTCATGGTGGACGTGACCGGCGGGATCGACCGCGAAGGACAGGCGCTGTCCACAGGCTACCTCGTGCGGTCGTTCCTGTTGATCCCGCAGGAGGATTACCCGGTTCTCGCGATCGGCTGGACGCTCATTCACGAGATCTACTTCTACGCGGTCTTTGCCATCCTGATGCTGTTGCCGCGCGGCTTCCTGCCGTTCGCCATGCTAGTCTGGGGAGGCATCGTCACCGCTGCCTCACTCGCCGGGCTGACCACTCACATTGCAACCGGCTTCCTGACGCTCGCGCTGCATCCGATGACCATGGAGTTCATTTTCGGTGTCGCCGTCGGTCTCGTCGTGACATCGGGCATCACCTGGAGGGCAGGCATCATCACGCTCATCGCGGCGCTCTGGCTGACGGCCGGTTTCTGCCTGCAGGGACCGCCGGATGAGTATGGCCTGCAATGGGGGCGGGTGCTGATGTTCGGCCTGCCT
>DAIRTA010000092.1:6058-8398 GCA_036804125.1 Hyphomonas sp. | reverse complement strand
CCCCGCCGGTCTCCAGCCGGATATGCCCGTCCTCCGCCGCGCCGCTCAGGACCGGCGTGCCGAAGGCGAGCTGCCCGCCGGCCGCCTCGAATTCGCCCTGCAGGGCCAGGAAATAGCCATGGCTGTCGAATATGCCGGAGACCGGCGAGTGCAGCGCCGCCGTCACCTGCGGGCTCAGCGCCGGCTCCATCCGGCGGGCCTCCTCGCCCGCGATCAGGCGCAGGTCCTCGACGCCGTTCGCCTCCGCCCGCGCCTTGATTGTCTCCAGCTCGGCAGCTTCGGCCGCGCCGATCGCCACCACCAGCTTGCCGCAGCGATGGGCGGTCACGCCATGGGCGTCCAGATAGGCATACAGCGCCCGCCGCCCGGCGACGCAGTGGCGCGCCTTCAGGCTGCCTTCGGGATAATAGATCCCGGCATGGATCACTTCGGAATTGCGCGAGGAGGTATGCAGCGCGATCTGGTCCTCGGCCTCGGTCAGGATCACCTCGCGCCCGGCCAGCGCGAGCGCGCGCGCCGCGGCAAGGCCGATCACGCCCGCGCCGATCACCACCACATCCGCCTCGAAACTGTCCGTCATGGCTCCAGCCATGCCACAAGCCGCTCGCCGCCGGGAAGGCTTCGCCCTATATTCCCCTGCGATGAATCTTCGCAGCCTTGCCATCGCCGTCCTGTTTCTGGCGGCCCCGCTCAGCGCGCAGGCCGACCTGGCAGAGGCCGACGCCGCCTTCCGGGCGGGGGAGTTCAGCCGCGCCATCGAGGCCTGCGCCGAAGATACCTCCGCCGAGGCCGAGGCGTTCCGCGCCCGGGTCATGCTGGCCGAGGCGATCAGCGGGTCGGCCGATCCGCCCCGGCCCCTGCTGGACCGGGCGCTTGCCGCCGCCGAAGCCGCCCTTGCCGAGAATCCCGCGCATGTCGAAGGCCGGCTGCAGCGCGCCATCGCGCTTTCCCTGATCGTCCGGCCCATGAGTATCGCCGAGGCCCGGCGCACCGGCCATGCCGAGACCTCGCGCGCCCTCGCCGAGGCGGTGCTCGCCGATGATCCGGCCAATCCCTGGGCGCATGCTTTCCTCAGTGTCTGGCATGTCGAGGTGCAGCGCCGCGGCGGATCGATCGGCGCAGCGGTGATGGGCGCCAGCCTGCGCGAGGCGCGCCGGCATCATCAGGCGGCCGCGGCGGCGGCGCCGCAGGATGTTACCATCCGCTGGCAATGGGCCCGCGCGCTCGCCGCCCTCGATGCCCGCCGCCATCAGGCCGAGATCGAGACGGCCCTTGCGGCCGCCCTCGCCATCACGCCGGAGACGGAAGTCGACCGGGTGATGCAGTCCCGCGCCGCCCGGCTGCAGGCGCTGCTGTCGGAGGCCCGCCCGCGCGCGGTGCAGGAGTTCGCCGCCGCCACGCTCTGACCGGCGGAGGCGTCAGTCCCCGGTGCCGGTGAATACCGCCCGGATGAAGCTGCGATACAGTATCACCTGCTGGGGCAGGAGTTTCGGATCGCGGATCGCCTTCGACAGC
The DNA here is from genome assembly GCA_036804125.1 of Hyphomonas sp. Lineage (GTDB taxonomy): Bacteria > Pseudomonadota > Alphaproteobacteria > Caulobacterales > Hyphomonadaceae > Hyphomonas. Next base: position 6,883 of record DAIRTA010000092.1, on the reverse strand, counting down.
ACGATCCCGCCATCGACGATGGCGGAGAACATGTCCGCCAACGCATCGAACTCCACCGCGATCTTCGGCGGGTATTTGGCTGCAATGCGGTCGAGCCGCTCGCGGAACAGCGCCCGCCAGGCGAGCTGGCCGCCCGCATACATCTCGCGGATATCCCGGCTAAACAGGTGCTCCTGATAGGAATAGGCCGCAACCATGCAGCCCGGATGCCCGCTCGGCAGGTCGCTCAGCCGGTCGGCCAGCATCTTCAGGAAGATCAGGAAGCCGTGCAGCGGGTCTTCACTGAGGCTGTCCGCCTCGTCAAACATTGTCTCCATCATTTCCGATTCCTCGTCGATATAGCGCTGCAGCAGCGCCTTCGCGAGATCGTTCTTGTCCCGGAAATGATAGAAGAAGCCGGATTTGGTGATCCCGGCCTCGGCGATGATCTCCTCGATCGAGGTCGCCGCGAAGCCCTTGCTAAGCACCGCCGCCTGCGCGATGTCGAGCAGCCTCGCCCGCGTCTGCTCGCCCTTGCTGAGAACCTGGACAGCCATCGACCTGGAAAACCCTACCGGCGGTACAGTACCACCGGTGCGGTTTTCTGACTCAAGGCCGCTCCCGGTGCAATGGCGCAGCCCCCGGAATCCGGCGCAGGTGCCTGAAAACAAACACGATAATTTTTTCCTCCATTACCCTACCACGCGTGTGCTATCTTCCGTGCGCCTGCGGTTCTAGTCAGGGGCCATGCCGGCGCGCCTGCCGGCAGGGACATACAGACAGGACCTCCTCCCATGTTGAAAGACCGCTATGGAAACCCGGTTTCCACCCCGTCAGAGGCGGCGC
>DAIRTA010000092.1:2413-5958 GCA_036804125.1 Hyphomonas sp. | reverse complement strand
CCCATGTTGAAAGACCGCTATGGAAACCCGGTTTCCACCCCGTCAGAGGCGGCGCTCGCGCATTACAATGACGCCCTCGGGCTGATCCGCCTCTATCGCGGCGATCCCGTCGCCGCCCTCGATGCCGCCCTCGCCGAAGACCCCGATTTCGGCAGCGCCTGGGCGGCGCGAGCCGCGCTGATCGTGCAGCAGACGGACAAGGCCTTTGCCGGCGAGGCCGAACGCAGCCTGCGCGCCGGCGCCGCTGCGCGCCTCAATGACCGCGACCGGCTGCATCTCGCCGCCGCGCGCGACTGGCTGGAGGGCCGCTTCCTCGAAGGCTACCGCCGCCAGGCCCGCATCGCGCAGGAGGCGCCGCGCGACCTGCTCGCCGTCCAGTTCGCCCATGTCGGCTGTTTCTTCCTCGGCCTGCAGGGCGACCTGCGCGACGGGCCGATGCAGGCCCTGCGCGCCTTCTCGCGCGGCGAGGATGGTTATGGCCCGCTGCTCGGCATGGCCGCCTTCGGGCTGGAGGAATGCGGGGACTATTTCCTCGCCGAGGTGTTCGGCACCGAGGCGGTCGGTCTCGACCCGCGCGATGGCTGGGCCGTGCATGCGGTGGCGCATGTCCATGAGATGCGCGGCGATGTCGAGGCCGGTATTCCCTGGCTCAGCGACAATGCCGAGGCCTGGTCGCCGGAAAGCGGCTTTGCCTATCACAACTGGTGGCACCTTGCGCTGCTTTACATGGACTCCGGCAACCTTGACGAGGCCCTGCGCCTTTATGATGCGCGGGTCAGGCCTGATCCGGATACGGATATCCTCCTGGAGCTGGTCGATGCCTCGGCGCTGCTCTGGCGGCTGCATCTTGAAGGAGTGGACACCGGCGACCGCTTCGCCCGTCTCGCCCGCGTCTGGGAGCGCGCCGCCGAGGATGGCTTCTACGCCTTCAACGACCTGCACGCCCTCATGGCCTTTGCCGGCGCCGGCCGGGACGACCTCACCGCCCGCACGCTGGCCGCCATGCGCCGCGCCGCTGAAGGGGAGGGTGACAATGCCTATATGACCCGCGCGGTCGGCCTTCCGCTGGCGGAGGGGTTTGCCGCCTTCGCGGCCGGGCAGTATGCCGAGGCGGCGGAGACGATCCTCGCCGTGCGCGGCATCGCCCAGCGCTTTGGCGGCAGCCATGCCCAGCGCGATATCCTCACCCTGACGGCGCTGCACGCGGCGATCCGGGGCGGGATGAAAGCCGTGGCCGAGGCCATCGCCGAGGAGCGGGTGCGCCACAAGCCGATGAGCTTCTGGGCTGGCCAGCTTGCGGCGCAGGCCGCCAGCCTCGCGCCCCGGCCGCATCTCGTGCCGGCGCAGTAACGCACGGGCCTTTTCTTGCCGCCCTATTCCGCCGCGACCGCTTCGGCCCCGGCTTCCTGTTCGGACAGGAAGCGCTCGGCCTCGAGCGCGGCCATGCAGCCCATGCCGGCCGCCGTTACCGCCTGGCGGTAGGTCTCGTCGGTCACATCCCCGGCCGCGAACACGCCGGGGATCGCCGTGCGCGCCGAGCCCGGCTCGGTGATCAGATAGCCATTGTCCTTCATCGGCAGCTTGCCGGTGAACAGCTCCGTCGCCGGCGCATGGCCGATGGCGATGAAGATGCCGTGCACATCGACCTCGCGCACCGCGCCGGTCTTCACGTCGCGCAGGCGCGCGCCGGTCACGCCCGGCGGCTCGCCTCCGCCGATCACATCGTCCAGCGTATGGTTCCAGATCACCTCGACCTTCGGGTTCTTGAAAAGCCGGTCCTGCAGGATCTTCTCGGCCCGGAAGCTGTCGCGCCGGTGCACGACCGTGACCTTCGAGGCGAAGTTCGTCAGGAACAGGGCTTCCTCGACGGCCGTGTTGCCGCCGCCGACCACCATCACTTCCTTGCCGCGATAGAAGAAGCCGTCACAGGTCGCGCAGGCCGAGACCCCGAAGCCCTTGAATTTTTCCTCGCCCGGCAGGCCGAGCCATTTCGCCTGCGCCCCGGTCGAGATGATCACCGCATCGGCGGTGTATTCCGTGCCGCTCTCGCCGGTCGCGCGGAACGGGCGGCGGGAGAAATCGACGCTGGCGATATGGTCGTTCGCGACCTTCGCGCCCATCGCCTCGGCATGCGCCTGCATCCGCACCATCAGGTCGGGGCCGAGCACATGGGCATCGCCCGGCCAGTTCTCGACATCGGTGGTGATGGTCAGCTGACCGCCCGGCTGCAGGCCGGTGACGACCAGCGTGTCGCGCAGCGTGCGGGCGGCATAGACCGCCGCGGTCCAGCCGGCCGGGCCGGAGCCGAGGATCAGGATTTCGGCATGGCGCGTCTCGGTCATTGCGGCGTGTCCTCGTGTCGGTTGTCTCTCGGGCCCGTGCCCATATGGGGGCCGGCTCGCAGGCTTAAAGGGCGCCGCCCGGCGCCGCAATGCCTGCGCCGCCTTCAGCCGGGCTCGGTCACGACCTCCACCGTCGCATGCGAGACACCGAACGCCTCGGCGAGGCGTTCCTTCACCGCCCGGCGGATCGCCTCGCTGTCCTCTCCGGGGCGTGCAAAGGCCTCCAGCGTCACCAGCGGCTTCGATTCGGTCAGCGCCCATGTATGCACATGCGCCACCCGCGACAGGCCCGGCACATGCGCCATCAGGTCATCCGCGATGCGTTTCGGGCCGAGGCCCTCCGGCGTGCCCTCAAGCAGGATATGGCCTGACTGGCGGGCAATCCGCACCCCGGCAAAGGCGACGAGCCCCGCCACCAGGATCGACAGGAGGGCATCGGCCGGCATCCAGCCGGTCAGCAGGATGATTCCCGCCGCCAGGATCGCCGCCACCGAGCCCAGCAGGTCGCCGATGACATGCCACAGCGCCCCGCGCAGGTTTAGGTCATGGCTGGCGCCGCCATGCAGGATGCGGAAGGCGATCAGGTTGACCGCCAGCCCGCCAATCGCCACGGCCAGCATCACCCCGCCGAGGATCTCCTCCGGCGCGATCAGCCGCTGGATCGCCTCCCAGACGATCCAGGCCGCCAGCAGCATCAGCAGGATACCATTGGTGAAGGCGGCCAGGATGCGCGTGCGGGCAAAGCCATAGGAGCGCGCCTCATCGGCCGGGCGCTCGGCCAGCTTGTAGCCGATCCAGGCCAGCACCAGCGAGCCGGTATCGGTCAGCATGTGCGCCGCATCGGCCAGCAGCGCCAGCGATCCCGACAGGATCCCGCCGATCACCTCGACCACCATGAAGGTCGCCGTCAGCCCGGCGGCGAGCGCGACCCGCCGGCGCGAATCGGCGCTCGCCATGTCGGCATGGTGCTCGTGGTGCGGGTGGCCCGCACGGTCATGGGCATGGTCGAGCCCATGCGCATGGGCATGGGCGTGCGCGCCGGTTTCGGCCGGGCAGGGAGCCGGGCGGGAGGGCGGCGCCGGATCGGTCATGCCCGGCAGGTGGCGCCTTGGCCCGGCGCTGTCAATCGGCGCGTGATAGCGTTACGCCCGCCCGCTACCGGTATCGGCGGCCAGCACGGGCAGGGTGAGGCCCGCCTGTCCC
>DAIRTA010000092.1:0-2403 GCA_036804125.1 Hyphomonas sp. | reverse complement strand
GCGGCGACGGCCGCTGGCTCATCAGCCCGAACCAGATGCCGGCCGCGATCAGCACGCCCAGCCCCATGCCCCATAACCAGCCCAGGTTCTGCCGGGTTTCGTCCTCTTCGGGCTTATGCTCGCCGGTCATGTCGCTTGTCCTCCCTTGCCACTGATCCTGCCTAGCCGGGTTTAGCGTGTCTGCGCCGGAACGGAAACTGAAACCGGCCTCCCCCATCGTCAGGGCTGGCGCGGCGCGGCGCAATCCGGTCTTATCCGGAAGGCATTGCCCGCCCGGAGGCCGCCCATGACCCTTGCCCGCCTGCGCCAGCTCGTCCTCGCTGATGCCAGCCCCGCCACCGCCGATACGCTTGCCCACATCCTCGGCCTCGGCCCGCCCTACCTCGATCCCGGCATCGACTTCTTCGGGCTGACGAACCGGGTCTATGCCCTGGGCGACCAGTTCCTCGAAATTGTCATCCCGGTCACGCCGGAGGCGCCGGTGCAGCGCTTCCTGAAGCGCGGCGGGCCGGAGGGGCCGCCGGGCGGCTATATGGTGCTGATCCAGCTCGGCGATGTTGCCGCCGCCCGCGCCCGCGCCGATGCCGCCGGTATCCGCCGCGTCTGGGACGGGGAGCATGAGGACATCACCGCCAGCCATCTCCACCCGGCTGATATCGGCGCTGCCATCGTCTCGATCGACGAGGCCCGCCCGCCGGAGAGCTGGCGCTGGGCCGGTCCGGACTGGCGGGCGAAGGCCGTCCCCGGCCGGATCACCGGCGCGACCCTGACCAGCCCCGATCCGGCCCGCCTCGCGGCGCGCTGGGCCGCACTCATCGGCCGCCCGGCGGAAGACGGCCATATCCGCCTCGATGATGCGGGCCTGTATTTCCGGGAAGGCGAGGCCGAGCGCCTTGCCGCCTTCCATCTCGAAATCCCGGACCCGGCCGCGGCGCGCGACCGCGCGGGCGCATGCGGGGCGGCGCTGACCGAGCAGGGCGTTCGCCTCGCCGGGGTCGAACTCATCCTGTCCGCCTGCTGAGCACTTATCCCCCACACGCAGAGGGCCTGGCCGCAATGAAATCAGGGCACTGAAAGGTATTTCGGGAATCGTATCCCCTGCCGGCCCGGCCATGGCATACTCCGCGCATGGACCCCGCTGCCCCGCCACCTGTGCTTCCCGATCCGGCCCGCCGCCTGATCCTCTGGCTGCTGGCCGAGGCGGAGGCGGTGATCCTGCGCTGGCAGGATGTGGCGGCCCCGGCAGCGGCCTGGCGCCGTCTCGGCCGTCTCATCCTCGATCCCGCCGAGGCGCTGATGCGCCGCTGCCTGTTCGTCATGGCCGCGGGGATCGAGACGCCCCCGCGCGCGCCTGCGCGCCGCTCGGCCTCTCCCGGCCGCCCCCGGCCGGACAGGGCAGGGGGCTCAGGCGCCCGCCGCCCGGTCTTCCGCTTGAGCGAGCGTCCGGCCCGCAAGGGGCTGCGCCCTGTTCCTCTCGCCCAGCGGCCGCGACTCTCCGTTCCCGGCATAACGCCGCCGGCGCCCGTCCGCCCGCCTGCCGGCGCGCCGGACCCGGAAGCGGCCCGGGCCCGCCTCCTGTGCCGGCTTGAGGCGCTGCGGCTCGCCCTCGCCGATCCCCTGCCGGAGGCCCGGCGCCTCGCCCGGCGGCTACAGGCGCGCCCGCTCAGGGTATCGCTCGCTCTCGTGCACATCCCCGGCGCGGCCTCGCCGCTGCTCGATCCGCCCGCCCGCGCCCTGCTGGAGGCGGCCAATCGCGACGCCGCAAGCCTTATCGCCGCCCGCCTCGCCGCCCCGCCGGATACGTCCTGAGGCGGCCGGATTGATCCTTATCCAAATCAATTCTTAAGGGTGATCCCGGACGGCCCAAGGCCGCTCCGGACAGCTGAGCTGGAGGCACGCCGCGCCTCACCGGTCGTCATCCCGGTTTTGCGGCGCGCCGCGAAACCGGGAGCAGGCACAGTCATTGGAATCGGGGTCCCGGATAAGTGCTTTGCACTTTCCGGGATGACACCAAAATGGCCAGCGGCCTAGACATCCACCTCCGCCTCGAGCGCGAATTCCTCGATGAACTCGCGGCGCGGCTCGACAATGTCGCCCATCAGCTTGGTGAACAGGTCATCGGCCTCGTCGGCATGCTCGATCCTGACCTGCAGCAGCGTGCGCGCATTGGAATCCAGCGTCGTCTCCCAGAGCTGGCTGGCATTCATTTCGCCGAGACCCTTATAGCGCTGGATCTTGAGGCCCTTGCGGCCGCTCTCCAGCACGGCCTTGAGCAGGCTGGACGGTCCGTAGACGGTCATTTCCCCGCCTTTTTCCTGGCGCAGGATGGCGGGGCTCTCATACAGCGTGCGCAGCTCGGCCGCGCGTTCGGCAAGGCGCAGCGCATCCTGGCTCTGCAGCAGC
>DAIRTA010000091.1:0-8479 GCA_036804125.1 Hyphomonas sp. | reverse complement strand
CCCGCGCGGCCAATGGCGGCGCCCTGCCGCCGGATCTTTCGGTGATCACGAAGGCCCGTCACTACGGGGCGGACTACATCTACAATCTGTTGCTCGGCTATGCCGATTTCGATCTCTATGAAGACCGGATCCTCGAGACCGATGACGGCATCGAATATCTCACGATCATCGACCTCTCCCGGCTTGAGGCGCTTGGCGCCTACCGGCCGGAGCAGCCGACCTATCTCGTCCAGCCGGCCGGCCAGTATTACAACCCCTACATGCCCGGCGATGTGACACCGAATTTCGAGGGCGACCCGCGCCGCGTTCCGCCGGGCGGCTTCCTCGCCATGGGCCCGCAGCTTCTGCCCGGCCGCGTCGAGTACATGGACGGCACCGAGGCCACGCCTCAGCAGATGGCTTATGATGTCGCGCAGTTCCTCGCCTGGGCGGGAGATCCCAAGCTGGAAGAGCGCCGCCGCATCGGCTTGGCGAGCATGATCTATCTCCTGATCCTGACCGTGCTCTTGTGGTTCTCCTACAAGCGGATCTGGCGGAAACTGAAGCATTAGGCTCAGGGTACCATGTCAGTGACAAATCCGCCGGGGCCAGAACCCCGGCGGTTTCTTTTCTTCTGGGTAACGGCCTGCCGGACAGGCAGTGCCCAACCGGTCATGAAATCCTTTTGACGCCGGAGGCAAGTTGGAAGAGATTTCGGGGATGGACACGCCAGCGATCATCAAAACCCTGAAAGCGCAATCTGCCCGCTTGCGTGCGCGCGGCGTTGAAAAGCTCGGCCTTTACGGCTCAAGCGCCCGCGGCGAGGCGACCGCACAGTCGGATGTCGATCTCCTTTTGACCCTGCGCCCACAGAGCTTGTCCCTTTTCGAACTGGTGGCTCTGAAAGAAGAACTGGAAGCTGTGCTCGGCCAGCCCGTAGACCTGACGACCACACCGATCACCAATCCCTTTCTCGCGCGCGAGATCGCCCGCGACCTGATCGGCGTGTTCTGAGGCTTGCGTGAAGGATCCGAGGATCAACCTGCACGATATCAGCCGTTTCTCTCACGAGATTATGAGTTTCGCCAGAGGGCAAGACTATGAAGCGTTTGTCGCGGATACGCTGAGGGTCCGGGCCGTTTCCTATTGTTTGCTGGCTATTGGAGAGGCGGTCCTGCGCCTGGAGCGGGATTTTCCAGGCTTCCTTGTTCGCGAAGTGTCTGCAGAGGCGCCCTGGCAACAGGTCATCGGCACCCGGAACTTCCTGGCTCACGGCTATGACCGTATTGATCCTGACACGATCTGGCGGGTGATCGAGCGCGAGCTGGTAGCGCTGATGCAGGCAATCGATCTTGCACTTGAGCGGTTGAAGGACAAGGAATGAGCAATTGGACACTCGGTATCATCGGCGGCTCCGGCCTGTACGCCATGGACGGGCTGGAAGACCGCCGCGAGGAGACGGCCGACACACCCTGGGGGGCGCCCTCCGACACCCTCGTCCGCGGCCGGATCGGCAAGGCCGAACTCGTCTTCCTGCCCCGGCATGGCCGCGGCCACCGGTTGCCGCCTTCGGATGTGCCCTACCGCGCGAACATCGCGGCCCTCAAGCAGGCGGGCGTGACGGATATCCTCTCGATCTCCGCCTGCGGATCGCTGCGCGAGGACATCGCGCCGGGTGATTTCGTGGCGGTCGACCAGTTCATCGACCGGACAGTGGCGCGCGAGAGCAGCTTTTTCGGCCCCGGCCTCGTTGCCCATGTCTCGATGGCCGATCCGGTGTGCGCCCGGCTGAGCGCGCTGGCAGCAGACGCGGCCGAAGCGGCAGGGGCCAGCGTGCATCGCACAGGCACCTATCTGGCGATGGAGGGCCCGCAATTTTCGTCCCGCGCGGAAAGCCATCTCTACCGGCAGTGGGGGGCGGATGTGATCGGCATGACCAACCTGCCGGAGGCAAGGCTCGCCCGCGAGGCGGAGCTGCCCTATGCCACGCTCGCCATGGTCACCGATTATGATTGCTGGCGTGAGGGGACGGAGGCGGTTTCGGTCAGCAATGTCCTCGAGATCATGGCGGCGAACACCGCGCGCGCCCGTACGGCGATCCGCCACCTCGCGGAGACGCTTTCAGGCACGGCGCGGGCCAACTCGCCCCTGGGGATTGAAACCTGTCTCGACTTTGCGCTGATAACGGCGCCCGAGGCGCGGGATCCGGCCCTGATGAAGCGCCTTGAGGTCATTGCGGGCCGCGTGCTGCGCCGTTAAAAGGGCTGTGTCGGCCATTCGGGATGGCCTGAAGCTTGCTTTGCCGCGAAGGCGTCTGCAGGGGACCTCAGAATGAGCGAAGCCCAATACTATTCGTTTTTTGCAGGCGGCATCGCCTTCCTGATCGCCCTGCTCGCGCTGGTCGCGTGGAACCTCTGGCGGATGCGTGAATACGCCCGCGCCGGGCGCGATTCGGCGCTGGAGGGCGTCGGCCATGAAATGCGCATCAATCTCAAGCGGATGGTCAGCGAACTGGCCCAGGTGGCGGCCAACCCGGCGGTCGGCCCGGACGTCCTGCTGCCGATACGCCACCCCCAGCTCGACGGCGTGAATGTCGCCCTGATCCCGGCCAACCGGGAGGGCATTGCGCTGGTCGGCTCCACCTATCAGGAGCTTGAGGCCCGCAAGCTGGCCCTGCGCGCGAGCCTCGCCCAGGGCAAGCAGCCGGGCACGGTGCTGGATGATGCGATGGAGGCGGCGATCAACGGCATCGCCACCCTCTACCTTTGGGATGTCCACAAGGGCGCCCGGCCCTCAACAGTGGGCAGCGTGCGCAGCTGGGCGGTTCGCGACTGGATGAAGGGCCATGGTTTCAAGGCCGATCTGTTTCCGGGCATGCACCTGCGCGATGAAGTGGTGGAACGCCTGCGCCTCTACGGCCTCGTGCTGACGCCGCGCCCGCTCACCCATACCGCGCATGAATACTATTCGATGCGCTATAACCGCTATGCCGACCTGCGCGGCCCGCTGGGCACGCGCCAGGTCAAGAAGGAGCGGGACGGGGTCACTATCGGGCGCAGCCAGCGCCTGTCGAAACTGCTTTCGTTCGGGCGCAAGCCTGCCGCCGAGGCCCAGGCGGCTGAGGCCCAGGCGGCTGAACCGGAGACAGAAGCTGCACAGGCCGTGCCGGCCAGCGCGCCCGAGCCTGCCCCGGCCCCGGAACCGGCAGACGAGCCGCCCAAGCCGATGAACTGAGCCCGGCACGGGCATCACTCCTTTGTCAGCTTTGCCGCGCTGTTCAAGGCGCGCCCGGCCCTGTTATAAGCTCGCTGCCTATGAGCCTCTGGAACACAATCCTTGCGACGGGCCGGCGCCTTTTCGACCCGGACACCGATCGCGACGCGCCCGGTAACGGGACCGATCCCGGCTGCGCGCCCGATCCCGGTGACGCCGCCTTCACCGCAGCCGTTGTCGGCCTCGGCGCCAAGCTCGCCATGGCCGACGGCCATGTCAGCGATCAGGAGATCATGGTCTTCTCGCGGGTCTTCCAGACCCCGCCTGAGGAAGCCGGCAATGTGCGGCGGGTGTTCAATCTCGCCCGCCAGACCGTCCGCGGCTATGAATCCTATGCGCGCCAGATCGCGCGGCGCTATGGCGACCGGCCCTGCCTGCTCGAAGGGGTCCTGGACGGCCTGTTCGAGATTGCCGGAGCGGACGGCGTCGTGACCGCCGAGGAACTGGACTATCTGCGGGCCGTCTCGGAAGCCTTCGGGTTCGATGCGGCGACATTCCGGCGGATCTCGGCCAGCCATCTCGGGCCGGGACGCGATGATCCCTACCATATCCTCGGCGTCGCCCATGATGCGCCATTTGAAACCGTTCGCAGCGCCTATCGCCGGCTGATGGCCGATAACCATCCCGACCGCCTTGTCCATATGGGCGCGCCGCGCGAATTCGAGCGGACCGCGCATGCCAAGGCCGCCGCGATCAATGCCGCCTACACCCAGATCCGCCTCGAACGCGGGCTCGCTGCGCCGCTCGATTAGGCGAAGGCCCGCTCTGGCCTCGCTTTTGCGTGAACAGGGCCGCAGCATCGTTGACGGCCTGCCATGGTGACGCCATGTTGTGGGTCTAAGAGGATTTCATGACCGAAACAGCCCGCACCCTGCCGCCGCACCCCCTTCGCGCCCTGCGTTCGGCGAGCTTCCTCGCCGTGCAGTTTCTGGCGGGCGTGTTTCTGGTCTTCGTCGCCGGGCTGGTTGCGATCATGACGGCCTTCGCCGGTCTCATGCTGGCCGCTGCGGCTCTCCTGGTCCGCTTCATGGCGCCGCCCCGCCAGGCGATCATTCCGGCTGATGCCCGGGAAGGCGCAGTGACGCTTGATGCCCGGCGCACGCCGCGCGGCTGGACCGTCGAGTAGACCGCTCCCGCAAACGCCCCTTGTCAACCTAATTTGACGGCCGCGGACCGGGCCGCTAGCCTGTACCTGATTTGGGACAGAGGGCGCATGCACGACCAGTTCGAGCCACTGATACTCGTGGACGAGGATGACCGCGCCATCGAGACCGGTGCCAAATGGGAAGCGCATCAGTCCGGGCGGCTGCACCGCGCCTTTTCCGTCTTCGTGTTCAACGCTTCGGGGGAGTGCCTGATCCAGCGCCGCGCGGCCGGGAAGTATCATTCCGCCGGCAAGTGGGCGAATACCTGCTGCGGCCATCCCCGGCCCGGCGAGGCGACCCGCGCGGCCGCCGAGCGGCGGCTGAGGGAAGAGACGGGGCTCAGCCTGCCTCTCGTCTTCGGTTTCAAGAGCCGTTACCGGGCCGAACTCGACAACGCCATGATCGAGAACGAAATCCCGCATCTCTTCTTTGGCCGGGCCGAGGGGAAACTGGCGCCGGACCCTGGGGAAATCGCCGAAACACGCTGGGTTTCCCTTGAGGCGCTGGGCCGGGCCGTGGCCGAGCAGCCGCAGGCGCATGCCGTCTGGCTGCGTCACTATATCGAGGCCCATGGCGACGCTCTGTCCACCTGGCGCGACCGTATGACCTGTGGGGTTGCGTGACATGAGGCCTTGGCGGGCGTAAAGCGCGCTTTATACTAAGCAATCCTGATGGTTATCGGAGGAAACCCATGCGTCAGTCGTCACCCTGGTTCTTGATGCCCGCTGCCGGCGCCCTTGCGCTCGTGCTTGCGGCCTGCGGCGGCTCGGATACGACCGCCCCGCCCGCGCAGCCCGCTGCGGCGCCGCCTGCAACGGAGACGGCTGAAGCGCCGCCGGAGGCTGAAGAACCTGCGACAGAGACAGCAGAGGCTCCGGAAGCGGCCGAGCCGGAAATCATTGTCGCCGAGGAACCCGCCGCGCCTGCTGAAACGCCGTCCGCTCCCGCCGAGGCAGCAACCGGCTTTGCCGCCTTTACCGGCGATGCTGCCCGCGGGCGCCGCGTGTTCGCCCAGTGCCAGACCTGCCATGCCGTCCAGCCGGGCCGCAACAATGTCGGTCCGTCCCTGCACGGCATTATCGGGCGCACAGCGGGAAGCGTCGAAGGGTTCCGCTATTCCCCGGCCAACCAGAACTCCAACGTGGTCTGGACCGAGGAGACCATGTTCGAATACCTGGAAAATCCGACCCGCTTCATTCCCGGCACGATCATGGCTTTCCCCGGCCTGCGCAACCCGCAGGACCGCGCCGATGTGATCGCCTATCTGGCCGAGCAGAGCTGACAGGCTCTCTCTGGTGCAATGAATCCCAGGAGGCCGCCGGAGAGGTCCGGCGGCTTTCTTTATGGCGACGCCTGACATAGGCTTGTGTCAACTTTGCTGGATCAGGGCCTTGCGGGTGCCGGAAACCGTCTTTCCTTTCGTGGCCATTGTCGGCCAGGATGAACTCAAGGATGCGCTGCTGATGGCGGCGATCGATCCGTCAATCGGCGGCGTCCTTGCCCTTGGAGACCGCGGCACCGGCAAGTCGACGGCGATCCGCGCCCTCGCCGCCCTGCTGCCCGAGATCGAAACCGTTGCGGGCTGTCCCTATCGCTGTGCGCCGGGCAGCGAGGCCGGGCTGTGCGAGGCGTGCGGCAGCGCCGGACGGAAGGCTGTCGAGCGGATGCCGGCGCCAGTGGTGGACCTGCCGCTCGGCGCGACGGAGGACCGGGTGGCCGGCGCGCTCGACCTGGAGCGGGCGCTGGCGCGGGGGGAAAAGCGTTTCGAGCCGGGCCTGCTCGCCCGCGCGCATCGCGGCTTTCTTTATATCGACGAGGTCAACCTCTTGGAGGACCATCTCGTCGATCTCCTGCTGGATGTTGCCGCATCGGGCGAGAATGTGGTCGAGCGCGAGGGGCTGAGCGTGCGCCATCCGGCCCGGTTCGTGCTGGTCGGCAGTGGCAATCCGGAGGAGGGGGACCTGCGCCCGCAATTGCTCGACCGGTTCGGCCTCTCCGTCGATGTCCGCACGAGTCATGACCTGAAGCAGCGGATGGAGATCGTGCGCCGGCGCGACGCGTTCGAGCGGGACCCGGCGGCGTTTGTCAAATCCTGGTCGCGGCAGACTTCGGCGCTGCGGCGCCGCGTGGTCGAGGCGCGGGCCCGGCTCGCCAGTGTCACACTGCCGGAAGACGTGCTCGAGACGATCGTCCAGCTTTGCGTGGCGCTCGGCGCAGACGGGCTGCGCGGCGAGCTGACGCTGATGCGTGCGGCGCGGGCGAGGGCAGCCTTTGCCGGTGTGGACACAGTCAGCCCGGAGATGGTCAAGGCTGTCGCCCGGACCGCCCTGCGCCACCGGCTGCGCAAGGATCCCCTTGATGATACCGATGCCGGCGTGCGGGTCGACCGCGCCGCTGATGAGGTGATCGGGGCATGAACGGGGCGGCCGCCTTCGCAAGAGCGGCCCATGACCCCTGCCGGGAAGAGATCGATGCGGCCTCGGAGGCCGCCTGGCGCAGGGCGGAAACCGCACTGGCCCTGCTGGCGCTGATGCCGCACCGCCTCAAGGGCGCCATCTGTGAGGGCGGGGCACCGGATGTGCGTGCGCGGTGCGAGGCCCAGCTCGGGGCCTGGCTCGGGCCCGGCGCACCGGTGCAGCGCCTGCCCGCTGCAGTGACGGAGGATCGCCTGATCGGCGGGATCGATCTTGCCGCCACGCTTGCCGGCGGAAACCTGGTCACCGAGCCGGGACTCCTCGAGCGCGCCAATGGCGGGCTTCTGCTTGTTCCGCTCGCGGAACGCCTGCCGGTCCGTATCGCCGCGCACCTTGCAGGCGCGCTGGATGATGGCGTGATCCGGATCGAGCGGGACGGCCTGTCGGCCGCTCGCCCGTCGCGGTTCGCGGCCCTGCTGTTTGCCGACCTGGCGGGTGAGGAGGACAGTATTCCACCGGCCCTGATCGACCGTCTGGCCTTCCTGATCCCGCTCGGCGGTATCCGCCCGGCGCAGGAGATGGCGCCAGCCTTCACGCCGGCCATCATCGCCGGAGCCCGGGCGCGCCTGCCGCAGATCACCATACCGGAGGAGGCGCTGGAGGCGATCATCATCTCGGCCGCTGGGCTGGGCATTCATTCGATGCGGGCCCCCGCCTTCTGCCTCGCGGCAGCCACTGGCCTTGCGGCGCTGGCCGGGCGCGACGCGGTCAGCGAAGCCGACACGCTGCAGGCGGCACGGCTCGTCTACGGCCCCCGCGCGGCGCAGCCCCTGCCGCCGGAGGATCGTCCGCCTCCTGACGAACAACCCCGGGACTCCGGGGACACCCCGGAAGATGCGGGCGATCCGGGCACGCAGGAGCTGGCAGACCGTCTGGTCGAGGCGGTGCGCCTGACGCTGGACCGGGAAGAGCAGCGCCGCCGGTCCGCCCGGCTGGCAGGGCGCAGGCAGGCCGCCCCCGGCAAGTCCGGCGAGCGGGTCGAATCGGCGACGCGCGGCAGCCCCCGCGGGGCGCGGCCGGGCGATCCGCGCCGGGGCGGCCGGCTGGACCTGATCGCGACCCTGACAGCTGCCGTGCCCTGGCAGAAATTGAGACCGGCCCCGGAGGGCGGCGCGGCGATTGCGGTGCGGGCGGGAGACTTCCGGGTCAAGCGCTTGAGCCACCGCTCCGAGGCGGTCGTGATCTTCGTTGTCGATGCCTCCGGCTCCTCAGCGATGAACCGGCTCGCCGAGGCCAAGGGCGCGATCGAATACCTTCTTTCCGGCTGCTATGCCCGCCGGGAATCAGCAGCGCTGATCGCTTTCCGCAAGGAGGGCGCCGAACTCCTGCTGCCGCCGACACGCTCACTGACCCGGGTCAAGCGGGCGCTTTCCCGCCTGCCGGGCGGGGGCGGAACGCCGCTAGCGGCCGGGATCGCTGCGGGCCTTGCCCTGGCCGACCGGGAGCGCCGCCTGCGCCGCAGCCCGCACATCGTCTTTCTGTCCGACGGGCAGGGCAACATTGCCCTCTCCGGCGAACCGGGCCGGGAGGGCGCTGCGGCCGATGCCGAGGCTGTCGCAGCACGCCTGAAGGCAGCAGGCCATTCTGTCCTGTTCCTCGACATATCGC
>DAIRTA010000090.1:0-8493 GCA_036804125.1 Hyphomonas sp. | reverse complement strand
TCGACAGCAAGGAACTGGAAGCCGCCGATTAGGCTTTCGGCCGGGGCAGGATCCGCCAGGCCAGCGCGGCGCCGAGCATCGCCCCGGCGAGATTGGCCAGCGCATCGGCGATCTCGGCCTGTCGCCCGGCGCCCTGCAGGCCTTGCGCGACTTCCAGCCCGGCGCCGAGCCCGGCTGCCAGCACCGTACTCATGACAACCCGGCGGACGCCCAGTGCGACGGTCAGTATCGCCGCCAGCCCGGCATAGGCCATGAAGTGCAAAAGCTTGTCGGGCAGCCCTTTTCCCGGCACCTCCGAAGGCGGAACCAGGGAGAAATATGTGATCAGCCCGGCCGCAATCAGGGCGATCAGGGCTGCCGCCGCGCGGACAGGCAGCGCCCGAAGCAAGGCAGCGGGGTGCATGGCCGGGTCTTGCCTGTTTTCGCCAGTAAGGGCAACAGTTCCGCGCCGCACCGGGGCCGACCCCGGACGCGGTAAGATACGAGGCTGGATGTCCGGAGGCCGCATAGACGATGCGAACAGAAACGCCGCACACGGTCAGGCTGGCTGAATACAGACCCTATGCCTTCGAGATCGAGAAGACAGCGCTCACTTTCCGGCTCGATCCGAAGCGTACCGAGGTTGAGGCCCGCCTGACGATCCGCCCGCTGGCTGACGGGGCAATGCGCCTCGATGGCCAGCAGCTCAGGCTCAAATCCATCCGTCTCGGGGCCGGGGGGGCCAGCCGTGAGACCCTCGATGCGGCCGAATATCTCCTCGATGAGGACGGGCTGACCCTCCTGCATCCGCCAGGAGAGCCATTCACGCTCGAAACAGTGGTCGAGATTGCGCCCGATGCGAATACGGCGCTCTCGGGGCTATACATCTCTGGCGGGCGGTTCTGCACGCAGTGCGAGGCGGAAGGCTTTCGCCGCATCACCTTCTTCCCGGACCGGCCCGATGTGATGAGCCGGTTCAACGTCCGGATCGAAGCCGACCGGACGGCCTGTCCAATACTCCTGTCCAACGGGACACCGGGTGAGGCCGGAACCCTTGCGAACAACCGCCACTTCGCCGTCTGGGACGATCCGCACAAGAAGCCGGCCTATCTCTTCGCCCTGTGCGCCGGGGACTATGACGTGATGGAGGACAGCTTCGTCACCCGCAGCGGCGAGACCGTGGGGCTCGGCATCTATGTCGAGAAGGGCGAGGCGCCGCGCGCAGCCTGGGCGATGAACTGCCTCAAGCGCGCCATGCGCTGGGATGAGGAGGTCTATGGCCGCGAATATGATCTCGGCGTCTTCAATATCGTCGCCGTGCGCGATTTCAATTTCGGCGCCATGGAGAACAAGGGCCTCAACATCTTCAACTCCGCCTATGTGCTGGCGGACGAGGCCACCGCAACCGACGCCGATTTCGAAGCCATCGAATCCATCGTCGCGCATGAATATTTCCACAACTGGACCGGCAACCGCATCACCTGCCGCGACTGGTTCCAGCTCTGCCTCAAGGAAGGCCTCACCGTCTTCCGTGACCAGAACTTCTCTGCTGACATGCGCTCCCGCCCGGTCCAGCGCATCAAGGATGTCATCCGACTGCGGGCGCGCCAGTTTGCCGAGGATGCCGGCCCGCTCGCGCATCCCGTGCGGCCGGACACCTATGGCGCCATCGATAATCTGTACACGGCCACCGTGTATGAGAAGGGCGCCGAGCTGATCGGGATGCTCCGCCGGCTGATCGGAGAGGACGCCTATCGCCGGGGCATGGACCTCTATTTCGATCGTCATGATGGCGAGGCTGTCACCATCGAGGATTTCTACGCCTGTTTTGCGGAGGTCACGGGACAGGACTTTACCGCCTTCAGCCGCTGGTACGCCCAGCCCGGAACGCCGGAAGTCCGTGTCACCGAAAGCTGGGAGGCCGGCGAGGGCCGCCTGAGGCTGGCCTTCGAACAGTCGGTCCCGACCCATCCCGGCAACCTGCCGGTGCCGGTCCCGCTGCTGGTCGCCCTGCTTGACGGGATGGGCGGCCATCTCGCCGCAAAGGGCCGCGAAGCGGCGCCTTTCCTGTATACGCTTGCGGCCGCATCCGGGACGCTGACCCTCGATCTCGGCCCCGGCGCGGCGCGCCCCCTGGTTTCGCTCAACCGCGATTTCTCGGCTCCGGTCCGTATCGTCCGCTCGATGCCGGCCGAGGACGGCCTTGCCCTTGCCCGGGCTGAAACCGATCCGTTCAATGCCTGGGACGGGTTCCAGCGGCTGGTTCGCGATGAACTTCTCCGGCTGGCCCGTTCGCCCGGCGCGGCGCCTTCCGCTCCGCTGGCCGAGGCCCTGGCCGGGGCCGTGCGCGGCGCGCTGGCTGACCCGGCCTTTGCAGCCTTGCTCGCGCGCCTGCCGGATGTCTCGGAAATGCTGGTCGAGGCCCAGCCGGCAGATTGCGCCGCGCTCGCCGCCGCCCGCCTGTCCCTGCAAGCGGCGCTGGCAAGCGCCCTTGGCGCGGAAATCCGCGAGATACTCAGCCGGCCCTCGCCGCAGCCTTACGATCCCGGCGCCGCCCAGGCGTCCCAGCGCGCGCTGCGGACGGCCTTCCTGTCCCTGCTGGCCGCCGAACACAGTGCCGCGGCGAACCGGCTGCTGACCGGGGCCTATGCCGCAGCGCCGAACATGACCGAGCGGCTGGCGGCGCTGCGGGCTCTGTGCGTGCAACGCACGGCCGGCTGGGACGATGCGCTGATGGATTTCGAGGCCAGTTGGCGCGGCAACCCGCTGGTCATGGACAAATGGTTCTCGGTGCAGGCCGCAACCGGCAGCGCGGCGGATATCGCCGGCCTTGTCGCCCATCCCGATTTCGACCTGCGCAATCCCAATCGCGTCCGCGCGGTCATCGCCGTCTTCGCGATGCAGAACCTGGCCGCCTTCCACGCGGCCGATGGCTCCGGCTACCGCGCGGTCGAGCCGGTCATTCTCGCAGCGGACAAGGTCAACCCCGCGCTCAGCGCCCGCCTGCTGACCGGCTTCGAATCCTGGCGGCTGCTCGAGCCGCGCGCCTCGCGTGAGGCCGAGGCCACCCTGCGGCGCCTGTTCGCCGAGGGGTTGTCGGCCAATGCGGCTGATATTGTGATGCGCTCGCTGGGCGAAGCCGCGCCGCAACCTGAAAAAGGTTAACGGATCACACAGAAAGTTAACGAAAGTGCAAGATATCAGCCCGACAAAGCAGAATCGCCGTCCTCGGCTCCGACCAGATAGGCCCTGCTCTTGTCGCAATCGGATGAGATCTCTTCAGCTTCCGGCGACGCCCACCTGCCACGCCCTGCGGCGAAGGAGGCGTATGAGAATCTGCGCCTGAAATGGCTGATTCCGGCGATCCTGCTGCTTCTGGCCATCGGCCTCGGCCTGAAAACCTGGGAGCAGCGCCAGACCGATGACCTGGCCGCCCTGGCGCGGCTTCAGGGGGAGGCCCGGGGCATCGCTGCAGGTCTGGCCGTGCGGACGGATACCGTGATCGAAATCCTCGGCTTTGCCGCCCGGGCGGACATCGCGCCCAGCCAGATCGCCGCCGGCTCGCCGCAGATCGATGCGGTCTTCCGCCTCAGCCAGGCCCGGCAATCCCCGGCCGGCTCACGCCTCGCATCGGCCGAAGAGACGGCTCTTGACCAGCTTTCGGAGGGCGATCTGATCGGGCTCTCCGCGGCCGGAGACCTCATCATCCTCGACCCGGCAGGCGGATCGCGGCCGCTCCTCGCACTTGTCGATGCGCTGGGCGTCCTGCCGCAACCGTCCAGCCGGGCGCGGATCGACCTGATCGGCCCGGAGACGGCGATCGGGCGCGGCAATCCGGAACTGGCCGGAATCGCCAAGACGGGAGCGCCGGCGCGCCCCCAGATGATACGGCTCTCCGATCTGGGCCGTGCCGGCAAGGCCTGCGCGCCGGTGCCGCGCAGCGCGCTGTATGTGTGCATCACGGCGGACCAGCCGCTGATCAGCCCCAGCGACATTGCGCGGCTGCTGATCGCCCTCCTGCTGGTTGCCGCCCCGGCGCTGACGATCTTCGGCCTCGTGCGCCGGCTGTCGAGACGCCAGACCCAGATGCTCGTCCAGCAGACGTGCAAGGAGGAGTCCGACCGCATTCTCGAAGTGGTCATGAGCGGCGCCCGCGCCGGCTACTGGGAATGGTCGAAGACGACCAATTCCCTGTTCCTCAGCGAGGGGGCCGCAGCCTTGCTCGGCATTGCCCGCAGCGGGCTTGTCGCACTTGACGAACTGCTCGATCACATCGTGGTGGAAAGCCATGGCCAGGTTCGCGACGCCTTCTCCAAGGCCCGCGCCATCGGCTGGATCCATATCGCGCTGCCGATGAACCAGAATCCGATCCGCTGGATCGAGCTGCGCGGAAGCATGTCGTCCGACCCCGTCACCGGCGAGCCGGTGTTCGGCGGCATCATGCTGGATGTGACCGAACGCAAGCAGGCCGAGGACCGGGTCAGGGCCGCCGAGCGGCGCCTGCGCGGCGCCATCGAGAGTTTCAACGGCCCGTTTGCGCTCTGGGACGCGCGCCGGCGGCTTCTCTACTGGAACCGGTCCTTCGCCATCGAATTCGGCCTGCAGGATACGCTGCGGGCTGGCATGGCCCATGATACCGTCGCGCTCGCCCGTTCGGGGGCAGTGCTGCTGGAACGCCAGTCGGACGAGGACGCCCGTACGACGCTGATGTCGCTGCGCTCGGGCCGCTGGGTCAAGATGGTCGAACGCCAGACCGCGGATGGCGGGCTGATCACGGTCGGCATCGATGTCACCGAGAATGTCCGCAATGAGGAAGAGCTGAAGCGCCAGAAGGAGAAGATCCGCCGGGCCGCGCTGGAGCTGGAACGCTCCGAGGGCCGCGCGCAGGAGCTGTCCCGCAAATATCTCGACGAGAAGGCCAAGGCCGAGCACGCGGCGCACACCAAGTCGGCCTTCCTTGCCAATATGAGCCATGAGCTGCGCACGCCGCTGAATGCCGTCATCGGCTTTTCCGAAGTCATGGTCAATGAACTCGCCGGCCCGCTGGGTGATCCATCGTACAAGGAATATGCCGCCGATATCCTCAGCTCGGGCCAGCACCTGCTCGACATGATCAATGACATTCTCGACATGGCGAAGATCGAAGCCGGCAAGATGACGATCAGCGCCCAGCCGATCGATCCGGTCGATCCGGTCGATGCCGCCTTGCGGATGGTGCGGCGCAAGGCTGAGGAGAAGGGGATCGAGCTCATCCTCGACGTCCAGCCGCGCCTGCCCGATATCGATGCCGACCATCGCGCGATCCGCCAGATGATCCTCAATCTGGTCTCCAATGCGATCAAGTTCACGGAAGCGGGCGGCCGGATCACCGTCAGCGTCGAGCAGCGCGGGGTGGACATGTATTTCTCCGTCACCGATACGGGCATTGGCATCCCGGCCGAAGACCTTCCGCGTCTGGCACAACCCTTCGAGCAGGTGCGCCGCACTGCGGGCAATTATGAAGGCACGGGCCTCGGCCTCGCCCTGACCAAATCCTTTGCCGAGATGCATGGTGGCCGCATGCTTCTGCAGTCGGTCTATGGCGAGGGCACGACCGTCGCCTTCTACCTGCCGATCTCGGGGCCCGGCGCCAAATTCATCGAGGACACGCGCAGCGTCGCCTGAGCCTGCCCGTGTCAGGGGCGGATATTCCAGGCGCTGATCCGGCTGTCTGTGGCGGTGCACAGCACCTCCCCGAAGGCGCCGGTCTTCAGCTTGCGCCCAAGTCCCTCCGGCACGGCATCCACCACATCGGTAAGGAAGCGCGCGATCCCGTTCGATGTGACCACCAGCACGGCTGCGTCGGCGGGCAGCTGTGCGGCGCGCCTGAGCAGCGCAGTCCAGCCTTCGCGGAGCGCGTCCGGATCGGCCAGCCAGCCCGGCGGCAGGATCGCGTCCCGGTCCCAGGCCTCAAGCGCCGCCTCGCCGAGCCGGGCGACAACCTCCGTCTCCGGACGGCCTTCATCGGGGCCATAATCGATTTCGGTCAGGAAAGGCAGGACGATCAGGGCGGGCGCGCCCGTGCGCGCGGCCAGGATCGCGCGGGCGGTCTCGCGGGTCCGCAGCAGGGGCGAGCAGGCGGCGGCGGCAAAGCGTGTCGGCGCGAAATGGCGGGCCAGCGCCGCGGCCTGCGCCTTTCCCGAGACCGACAGCGGCAGGTCGGTGCGGGCGCCGGCCCGCAGCACGGTGTCGCCCGGATCGAAGGTGTTGCCGTGGCGCACGGCGAACAGCCTGGCCATCAGGCCGCTTCCGGATCGCCGGCCTCGGCGATCATCCTTTCGGCCAGCGCAATATCCTCGGCCGTGTCGATGCCGGGAATGGCGATCGGGCCGGGCTCGACTTCGACCGCCTGCACCCTGATCCCGGCTTCGATCAGGCGCAGCTGCTCCAGGCCCTCCAGGCGTTCATAGCGGCTCTCGGGCAGGGCGCAGAATTTCTGCAGGGCATCCAGCCGGTAGCCGTAGAGCCCGATATGCTGGCAGACGGGAGAAAGCGGCGCGAGCCGGCGCAGCTCAGCCTCCTTGCGCATGGCGGGCAGGACCGTCTTGGAAAACCACAGCGCCCGCCCGTCAGGCCCGGTCACGAGTGTCGTGCCGGAGAACGGGGAGGCGCGCTTGTGCGCCCGCAACCGGTCCAGCGCTTCCCAGCTCAGGCGGATATATGGCGTGGCCGCGCCGGCCTCCTTCACGGCGACAAGCGTCTCGATGACGGCAGTGACATGCGCCACCGGTGTGAACGGGGCGTCGCCCTGAAGGTTGACGACGAAGTCCGGCGAGGCGCCGAGCCCTTCAGCTGCCGCCAGCGCCCGGTCGGAGCCGGAGGGCAGGGCCGGATCAGTCATCACGACATTGAGCCCGAGATCGCGGCAGTGCTCAAGGATGCGCGTATCGTCGGTCGCCACGACATAGGCCGCAGCGCCGGTGCTGTCTGCCACGCGCCGGGCAAGGCCTGCGACCCGGCTGACCATGCTGCGCCCGGCGATCGGTTCCAATGGCTTGCCGGGAAGGCGCGTCGAGGCATAGCGCGCCGGAACGACGATCAGTGTACGCATAAGTTCTTCAGCGCCGGTCCGGACCGGCTGTCTCCTCGGTCTGAAGCCCCTGCGCGATCGCAAGAACCGGCCCGACCCATTCGAGCGCCGGCTCGCCAACGCCCTGCCGGCGCAGGAATTCGGTGAAGGCGGGCACGAAATCGGCGTCCCGGCCGCACTGCGCCACGGCCGAATTGATCTCCGGCACGATGACCGTCTCGAAGCTGCGCGCAAAGCGCTGCAAGTCGTCGGCCTTGGCCGACAAGAGGATCGCCTGCACCGGATCGATGCGGCCATCGGCCCGGACGAGGCGCCGGAGGTCGCTCACCAGCGGCCGGTTCTCGGCGGCGAACCGGGCCAGCGTGCGATCGGTGCGGTATTCGATCCATTCGGCAGTGCAGGGCTTCGGCTGGCTGGCGCAGGCCGCCACAAGTGCAAGGCCGAGCAGGGCGAGGGCAGATCGGACAGGCATTTGGAATCCCCTGTTTTCTGGACGCCGACTTCAACGCGGGAAATGCGGCCTTGTCCAGCCGCCCCGTCAGCGCCGCCGCCTGTCCCCGGCCCTTATCGGATTCCCGGCAGGCCGGGCCCTGCGCAGCCCGCGCGGCGCAAGGACTCTTCTCTTGCGCGCGGGAATGGTTAAGGTGCCGGTTCCGGTTCGGGGTCAGAAGTCCGGCCACCTGTTGAGTGACTGAATATGAGACGCACCGCCCTGATCGCCCCCAGTCTGCCATCCTGTAAGGCCACCTGCGAATCGGGCCCGGCCTTTCCGGCCGCGCCGGCGGGGTTTCCCGGCAGGACGGGCGCCTGATGCGGCGTTTCCGGGAAGAGATGAAGGCCGGCGGCGAAATGGCCGGCATCGAGTTCGGTGACCCGGTCAAGCCGTTTGCGGCGATCTGGCTGCACGCCACCGGTTTCAACGCCATGACCTACCAGTCGATGCTCGCCCCGCTCGGCCTGCGGGCCCGCGTCGGGGCGCTCGACCTGCGCGGTCATGGCCGCACCACCATGCCCGCTCGGGGCATCGTCTCCTGGAACCGCTACCGCGATGATGTCATCGAATTCCTCGAGCGCGAGGCGCCGCAGGGCGTCGTCCTCGGCGGCCATTCGATGGGCGGCTGCGTCGCGCTGCTGGTTGCCAGCAAGCGCCCGGACCTGGTCAAGGGCCTGGTCCTGGCCGACCCGGTCATCCTGTCGCGCCGCCATTATTTCTGGAACCATGTCTTCCCGCCTGTCTCCTGGCTGTTGATGCGCAACAAGATGGCACAGCAGGCGGCCAAGCGCCGGGCCGAGTTCGGCTCGTTCCGCGAGGCGCTGGACTCCTATACCGGGCGCGGCGCCTTCGCTTCCTGGCGCGAGCCCTTCCTGGCCGATTACCTTCTCGATGGCATCGACCGTTCGGATGACGGCCCGGATGATGGCCCGGACCAGCGCTGGGGCCTGCT
>DAIRTA010000089.1:0-8716 GCA_036804125.1 Hyphomonas sp. | reverse complement strand
TCTGGTCAAGCAGCGGCGCAAGTGCCCGAGAGTATTGCGTCGTCAAATGGTACGCCTTCCAGTCTCTCCCCACACGCTCATTTCCGAGTCGCGCCGCTTGTCAGGCAGGCACGCAGCCCGGCTTCCAGATTGTGCGTGGGTGTCCACCCCGTGAAGCGCGCCAGCTTGGTGCAATCCAGCGTGCTCACCGCCACATCGCCGGAGCGCCCCTCGCGCAGCACCTTCTTCGCCTCGGCCTGCATTGCGCGTTCGACCAGTGTGACGATCTCCATGACGCTCGTTCCCACGCCCGTGCCGACATTGACGGTTTCGTTGCGCAGGGCGGGATGCGTGCCGCCCAGGATCATCGCCTCGACCACATCGTCGATATAAACATAATCGCGAACCGCCTGCCCGCCGTCCACGATGTCGATGGGTTCGCCCGCCCTGATCCGCTCGATGACCGCCGGGATGAGCCCCTGCCCCCGGTTGAGTTTCTGGCCAGGCCCGAACGGGTTGGCGATGCGCAGCACGGCGCCGTCCAGCCGGCCCTGGCGGATGAACATCCGCAGGTAATCCTCCGCCGCCGCCTTCAGCAGCCCGTAGAAGGAGACGGGATTGAGGGGCGCCGTCTCCGGCGTCGGCACCTGCTGGGCATTGCCATACACAGTCCCGCCGGACGAGGCATAAACGACGCGCGCCCCCGGCCGTTGCTCGGCCCATTCGAGGAAGCGGACGAACAGCTGGAGGTTCGCCGGGATGAACGCCGAGGGCTGCGCGGTCGAATTCGCCGGCGTCATCGAGGCGATGAGATAATAAAAGACATCCCCCGTCCCGGCATACGGTGCCAGCGCATCAAAATCCGTGAGATGCCCCGTCACGATCTGGTCGGCTTCGCCCTCGACCGGAAGATGCGCGCGCAGGCCAGCCAGCACGGGCCGCTCGCCCTTTGCGGCAAGATCCATGGCCAGACGGTGGCCAAGGAACCCGCCCGCTCCGAGAACAAAAGAACGCCCCATTTTTCCCCCTTGGATGCCCCGGCATGGCCGGCCTCAGAAACGGTCGCCGCGCCCGGCGATGGCTGGTCAAGCCAGAGCCCAAGCAGCAATTCCGGCCGGGATCAAGCCAGCAGCCGAAGAATTGCCGCCTCAGCCCCTGACGAAGCGTTTCAGAGCCGATCGCAGGCCTTCGGGCAGCCGGTCCGCAAACCGCGTCGCGGATGGTCCCGCCGCGAGGCCGTATTCCTTTGCGCCGTGCCGGTTGAACCAGCGGTATAGCCCGCTCCGCCCCGCCTCGGTGCCTAGAGGATACGCGGCCTGCAGATCCGGGCGCAGCGTCCAGAAACCCATCATCAGGCGGGTGATCACCCGGCCTTCGATCTGGTCCACGCCGGGGTCTGGCGCGTTCCAGTAGCCGGTATCCGGCGCGGCGAACCAGTCCTCCGGCTGGCCGTGCTCCGGCGGGCTGCGGCGCATCGGCGGCAGGACCGCGCTGCCATCCCGGAACCGTCCCCATTCATAGGGGATGCGCGACCAGACTGCGTGACCCTCCGCCTCGAGCGCTGCGACGTAGGCCCCGCTGAGGCTGAACGCGACCGCTCCCGCCTCCGGGCCACCGCGCGCTTCGGAATGTTTGGAAAACACATCCGGATTACCCGGCTGCACGCCGCTGAAATGAAAGAACACCAGAGGCTCGCCATTGGCGCGAACGCTCCCGTCCTCGTCCTTCACCAGCTTTCGGCGCGCCAGGTTCCAATAGGCAACATTGTAGCCCTGATGGCGCAGTACATGCAGGTTGCGGATGAAAGCCGGCACCAGGTCAACAAACCGCTGATCGACGAACAGGCCCTGCTCCGGCGCCGAATAGCAGTCTGTATGCAGCTTGCGGGCCCACCAGCGCAGGAAGTCGAGGGTTTCCTCCGATCCGGCAAACGCTGCAAATCCCAGATTGAAAACGCCGCTGCGCAGGATGTCGATCTCGCCGGGATAGGCGTCGTCAGGCAGCGGTCCGAGGATATGCGGCGTCAGCACCGCGGAAGCCCCCGCCGCCAGGGCGGCATGCACTTCGGCGAGCGGCCGGAACACCTGGATATCCGGATCGAGATAAATCGCGGCGTCAAACCCGCGCTTCGTCAGAAGGTCGAGAAAACAGTCCGCCTTGATCGCCGTGTTGAACTCCATGACGGTATAGCGGAAGGCCATGTCCATCAGGTCTGGCAGCACCAGTTCCGCCACAGGGATCACCGCCGCCGGCATGGCCGTTTCCGGCGTCAGCGGCGCATCCGCCAGATAGATGAAGAAGTCTGCGTCCGGCTCTGCCGCCAGCAGGCTCTCTCTCAGGACGAGTGCATAGGCGAGGTAGTTGCGCGAGCAGATCGTGAAATAGGCGGTTCTCATAAGGGCCTGCTTACACGGGCCTGTCAAAGCTTGAAATGTCCGCTCCGCAATTGCGGAGGGATTGTATCCGGCCCGGATTTGGCGGAAAGGAGCATGAACCGGCGGCAAACTGGTTGTTAAAGAGGCGTGTATGGCAGACGAATCATCGGGAAAACACCTCGTCATGGATCTCCGCCGGCGTTTCTCTCTTTTCTTCTGGTCGATGTGGCGCCAGCTGCCGATTTCCAGGAGCCGGCGGGACCAGATGGCCCTCTTCGCGTTCCGCAGAACGCCCTTTCTCGTCTCCTGGACAAAGACCTATCAGAACTGGAAGATCGAGAGCGAGCGCAACGCGGCGCAGCTCGCCCGGATGCCGGGGCTCGATCGCCGGCGTTTTGATCCTGCGCTCGATCCCCGGCCGCGGGCCCTGCCGCCCCAGCATTACGAGCCGCCGCCGCAGTCTAATCCGGAGCTCGCGTATGCGTCCAGGACCGAGTACTCGCGCCCCGCCAGCCCTGCGCAACACGGCGAGGATGTCGTGTCGCAATATCTTCCCCGGCGGAACTATGTCGAACTCTCTGCCCTGCCCCGGCCGGACAAGCTGCTCGCGCGCGCCATCGCCTTCTACCTGCCCCAGTTCCATCCAATCCCGGAGAATGACCGCTGGTGGGGTAAAGGCTTCACGGAATGGACGAACGTGCGCCGCGCCCGGCCGCAATTTGAAGGCCACCGCCAACCGCGCCGGCCCGGCGAACTCGGCTATTATGACCTCGTCGCTGATCCGGCGGCCCGCCGGCGGCAGGCGGCACTCGCCCATCAGTACGGGCTCGAAGGCTTCTGCTTCTATTTCTACTGGTTCGGCGGCCGCCAGCTGCTGGACCAGCCCATCGATGCCTACGCGCAGGATGAGGAGATCACTTTCCCCTACTGCCTGTGCTGGGCCAACGAAAGCTGGAGCCGCCGCTGGGACGGGCGCGAAGACCAGATGCTCATCGCCCAGTATCATTCGCCGGAAGACGACATCGCCTTCATCCGGAACATCTCCCGCTACATCACGTCGCCGAACTACCTGCATATCAGCGGCCGCCCGCTTGTCATCGTCTACCGCCCGGATCTGCTCCCGGATGCGCGCGCATCAGCCAGACGCTGGCGGCAATGGTGCCGGGATAATGATGTCGGCGAGATTTTCCTCGCCTACACCCTGTCCTTCGCCAAAGGTTCGCCGGACGAATACGGCTTTGACGGGGCTATCGAATTTGCGCCCAACAACATGGGTATGCCCCAGCGTGAGGGTCTCGTAATCCCTACGGGCGATGATTTCGCCGCCCGCATCTACGATCTGACCGACCTCGCCGAAGACCGTACGTCTTATCAAAGGCCCGGCTTCAAGCTGTTCCGGGGCGTCACACCGCAATGGGACAACACGGCCCGGCGCATGGCCAATGCCGCCATCATGCTGGATGGTGGCCCGGACGTTTATGAACAATGGTTGCGCAGCGCCGTCACCGACATGACCCGCCGCGAGAGCCGTCCCGAGGAGCGCATCGTCTTCATCAATGCCTGGAACGAATGGGCCGAAGGCGCCTATCTCGAGCCGGACACCGATCATGGCTATGCGTGGCTGGCCGCCACGCGCCGCGCCCTGTCACCGCCCCGCACACTTCTCGTAGAACCCGGGGACCTGGTTCCGGCCGTGCCGAACATGGACCAGCCGGAACGCCCGAAGATCATTATCGTTGTGCATGATATGTGGCGCAATGGCGCGCAGATCCTGTCGCTCAACCTCGCTCGGGTATGGACCCAGAAGCACGGCTATGACGTCACCATCATCGCCTGCGACGAGGGTCCGCTCCGGCCGAATTTCGAGGCCTATGGCACGCTCCTGGTCCTCAAGAAAAGCATGGCCGGAACGCTGGACCTTGAAGAGACGCTGGAACGGCTCAGCGAACAGGGCTTCACGAGCGCCGTGGTCAATTCCTGCGCCGGCGGCTGGATCACGCCCTATCTGGCTGAGGCCGGCATCGAAAGCGTGGGCCTGGTCCACGAACTGCCGGAAATCATCCGCCAGATGAACCTTGAAGACGGCATCGAGGGTTTTGAAACACATTGCCGGCATGTCGTCTTCGCGGCGGATTTCATCCGCCAGCGCTCGGAAGATGAAATCCTCGACAAGCCCTGGTCGCGTCCGTTCATCCAGCCGCAAGGCCTGTTCAAGGCCGAAACCATCCTGTCGCTCGACGAGAAGGAAGAAGCCGCCAGAGTTATCCGCGAACGTCTCGCCCTGCCCGACGAGGCGCTGATCGTGCTCGGCGTTGGTTACGGCGACGAACGCAAGGCGCCGGACATCTTCTGCCGCTGGGCCATCGAAGCCGCCCGCCTCGATCCGCGCCTTTATTTCATCTGGATCGGCGCCCTCACCCCAGACATGCGGACCGCCTGTCATGCGCTGCTGGCGAATGCCGGCCCGCTGGCCGACCATGTCCGGATGCTCAGCTATCAGAGCAATACGGGCGACTTCAACAAGGCCGCGATTGCCTATGCGCTCAGCTCTCGGGAAGACCCCTATCCCTCCAGCCTGCTTGAGGCGATGGCCTGCGGTACCCCGGCCTTCATCGTTGCCGGCCGGACCGGCATCAACAGCCTGTCGCGCAGCCCTGCCGTCATCGAACTGCCGGATGACGATCCCACGACCTTCGCCGCTGCGCTCGTCCGCTTCGTCAAGGCCGCCCCGCGCCGCGCCAAGGCCTCGCAGGCAGGCATCGACCTGATCCGCGAGACCCATGGCTTCATCAGCTATGCCGGCGATCTCCTGCGCCTCGCCGGCGCCTACCAGCCGCGCATCTCGGTCATCGTGCCGAACTACAATTATGCCCGCTTCCTGGCGCACCGCATCGCCAGCATCCTGAACCAGGAAATGCCCGTCTGGGAGATCATCTTCCTCGATGACGCCTCCAGCGATGACAGCCTCGAGGTCGCCGCCCGGCTGCTCAAGGACTGCGGCATCCATTACCGCATTGTGCCCAACACGGAGAATTCCGGTTCGGTCTTCGCGCAGTGGCAGAAGGGCGTGAAGCTCGCCCGCGGCGACATCATCTGGATCGCCGAGGCCGATGACTGGGCCGCTGCCAGCTTCACGCGCGTCGCCGCCGAGGCCTTCCAGAACGAGGATGTGGTGCTGAGCTACACCCAGTCCAATCAGGTCAGCCAGGAAAGCCAGATCCTCTGCCCGCATTATCTCGACTATGTCGCCGACATCAGCCGCGAGCGCTGGCGCCGGCCCTTTGTCCATGACGGGGCAGACGAACTCGCCGAGGGGCTTTCGGTGAAGAACACCATCCCCAACGTGTCCGGCGTCATGTTCCGGCGCGAGGCCCTTGCCGCAGCGCTTAGCAAGAACATGAAGGAAATCCGCTCCTACCGGGTAGCGGGGGACTGGTGCGTCTATGCCCACCTCGCCGCGCTCGGCAAGATCGCCTTCGATCCCCGCCCGCTAAACTATCACCGCCGCCATGCCAGCAGCGTGACCATCTCGCGCTTCACGCAGGCCGAGTGGGACGAGATCGCCCGCATGCAGGCGCGCGTCCAGGCGCTGACCGAAGTGCCCGACGCCATGAAGGAAACCGCACAGGCCTATCTCGACGAACTGGCCAAGCGGCTATAAGCATGGCAGCGACTGCAGCGAAGCCTCATCTAAATGTCGGATGCCAAAGTAGACACGCAAATGTGCGTCCTTGGAGGGTAATTTGAAGATAGTGATGACGCTTCTCGTTCGAGATGAAGAAGACATCATCAAGCAGAATATCGAGTATCATCTAAGCCGCGGAGTGAGCCATTTTATTGCGACAGACAACCGCTCGATCGACGGGACGACAGATATTCTTAGGGAGTACGAGCAAGCTGGATTGCTGGACCTGATCCTTGAGGAGTCAGACGACTACTCTCAGCACAAATGGGTCACTCGAATGGCTTGCCAAGCAGCAGAACTTGGGGCGGACTGGGTAATCAACAATGACGCTGACGAGTTCTGGTGGCCCGATGCAGCGACCTTTCAAGACATCCTGATTGGTGTCGAAAATGCCGCCTTCGCGGTCAGTGTCGAGCGAACCAACTTCGTGCCTCGAACGAACGAAATTGGACACTCACTGCGACGTATGACGATTCGGGAGGTCACTTCCAAGAACAATCTAGGGCACCCGCTTCCGCCTAAAGTGCTTCATCGAGGCAGTGTCGATGTTCAGGTTTCGCAAGGCAACCATTCCGTCACAGAACCAAGCGGAGCGACAGTTGTGAAAGGCTTAGCCATGGAGATCTTTCACTTTCCGATGAGGTCGTATGCACAGTTTGAAAATAAGATCGTCAAAGGGGGGGGAGCCTACAAAAGAAACACTGAACTCCCCAGCGGTGTAGGCCAGACATGGAGGAGGCTTTATGAAAAGTACGAAATGGGAGCGCTGCGTAGTTATTACGATGAACAGGCTCTATCAGCCGCGATGATTGCTGACGGATTGGCCAATGGCTCTCTTGTCGAGGACCGCCGATTGATTAACTACCTTGAGGCAAACAACCTGCTATGAACGCGCCTGCTCGGACTTTGCTCGCGGGATGGTTCAGCTTCAGCGACAAGAAGGCGACTTTCGGCGACGTTCAGGCGATGGAGGTGGTTGCCGGATGGTTGCGCGCGGTTGGATATGTGTTCGACGTAGCGGGGCACCCTGCAGGCGGAGTTGAGGGGCTGGATATCTCCAAGGTCGATCCCTCCCGATACGACACATTCATTTTTATATGCGGCCCTTGGGGCGGTGGCGAGTCACCGTTGCTCAAAGCCTTCTCGCATTGCCGCAAGATCGGAATCAACCTGTCGGTTGCTGAGGGTAAGCACGGGTTTGACTGTTTGTACCCGAGAGATTCATCGACAGAACGCAATCCGGATCTTGTGTTCGCTGCAACCAGCATGGCGGTTCCCGTCATTGGAGTTGCCTTGGTACACGCCCAGCCGATGTTCCGTGAACGTCAGCGACATGAAGCCGTGGCAGCGGCAGTAGAGCAATTTGTTCGAGAGTCCGGGGCGGCGGTCATTAAACTGGATACGTTAACGGATAACAACACAGCGCGAATCCCATCGGTACGTCAATTGGAAACGCTGATCCGCCGCGTCGATGTCATGATAAGTTCTCGTCTGAACGGAGCTGGCGTGCTTGTCTTTATTGCCGAACAGACGCTTGAACATAGTTCGTCACCCCCCAAAAATCTGATCCCGGCGAGAATAGCTGCCATTCGACGCGAGCGCGCGAGCGTCACCCACGCTTGCAAAAAAAGGTCTAGACAGTCCTTAACCCAAGTCAACAGGAAGAGGTATCAGGCCCACGATTCGAATGCTCCGCGCCAGAGACTACGCCATCCATCGACTTTTCTCAGCACGCTGGATAAAGGGATGCGGGAACGCGCAGCGGGAAGTCATCGACATGCTAATCGACGTTTCGGGAGACACCTGCTCGAACTTATATTCCCCGAAGACGCGGAGACGCTTCTGCGCCCGCCCTAGCCCCCTCACGCCACCACATCCCCATCCGGAAACCGCCAGGCCGTGCCGTCGGAGATGGCAAGGCAGCGGTTGTCTGACCCGTCGGACACATGGATCAGCTGCCCGGCCGGCGCCGGCGCCGGCAGCGTGGCCACGGTGTAGGCCCGCAGAACCGGATGGCGCGCCGCGCTGATCACGGTGTTGGCCCCGCCCATCTGTATGTCGCCGCTATCGGCGATCCGCACCCGCTCCTGCAGCGCCGTGGAGCCATTCGGCGTCGTGAAGAACCGGATCTGCGATCCATAGGCCGAGCCATGCACAAAGTCTTCCGCCGCTTCGAGCAGGAAGGCTGAAACCGTCGCCCCGGACGGAAAATCCGTCCCGGTATGGCCATAGCCGCGAAAGCCGATCAGCGTATCGCCCGCCTGCACGGCCGCCGGCGCCGCCTTCGTGCCCCTTGCCTTGCGGCCGAAGAATACCGGCGCGGAAGGATTGTCCGCATAGCGGGTCGCCCGGAACAGGCCGCTGCCGCCCTCCCCGTATTCGATGTCGAGCGCCGGGGCAGACGCATCCCCGGCAATCGCGAGGTTGCGCGAGGTGGCCGCGCCGGTCGCCGCATCAAACTTCAGCGCATCGGTCCAGGCCGCACCGTCGGGCGAAACCCGGAAACTCAGATCATCATCCCCGGCAAGGCCGATCTCCGCCCGCCCCGACCAGCCGGACTGCATCAGCAGCGACAGGACGTTGCCGGACGCTTCCTTGTTGAGAGTGTAGCGCAGGTCTCCGTCCCCGCCCTCGCCTTCGGTGCGCGCGGTCCACAGCGCCTTGTTGAGCTTTGCGG
>DAIRTA010000088.1:2261-8822 GCA_036804125.1 Hyphomonas sp. | reverse complement strand
ACCGCTCCGGATCGGCCATCAGCTCGACAGCCTCCTTGATGTCCTCGAACAGCTTACCGGTAACGAGGGTCTCGGAATTGAACGGCACATAACCGACCGACCGCTTCGCGCCATAGAAGTGCGAGGTGAAGGTCAGGCCATAGACGCAGCAGGCCGAGCCAGAGAGGATCGTTGCCGTCCGCCGCATCCGCAGGCCGACACGCAAGGATCCGAAAGCCGGGCACATGCTTTGCGGTTGGTCATGCGGCCCCTGCGGATAATCCTTGGCGTATTGGTCGAGAATTTCGCTCTTGCCTGCCGCCGCGGCCGCGGCCCGCAGCTCATCCTTTCCGGCATGGCAACTTCCGGCCGCCTCGCCGCTCGCCTCGGCCTTCACGGCTGGCCGCCCGTTCTCGATCAGGGTGTGACGGGACGCAGCCATAAGCGCTCAGATCTCCTCGTAAATCACTTCGAGCGAGGGTCGCTCGTCGACATTGGCGCCGCGCATGTCGGCCGCTGTGGCGGGCTCAAGCACGACATCAGCGCCGGTATCCTCGGCCGAAAACAGGCCGAGCAAATCATCCTGGCTCAGCGGCTTCGGGCGAACAGGCGGCGCGGAGGCCACATTGCGGCCCAGCTCCTCGAACAGCGGCCCCCAACGGTCCCCTGGCCGGCCGACGATCTGGTAGTTCGCGCTCTTGCGGCGGATGTCGTCATCAGCCGGAATCGCAGCAAGGACCGGAATGCCCACAGCCTCGGCAAAGGCGCTGGCTTCGCCGGTGCCGTCATCCTTGTTGATGACCATGCCGGCGACGCCGACATTACCGCCGAGCTTGCGAAAATACTCAACCGCCGAGCAGACATTGTTGGCGACATACAGCGACTGCAGGTCGTTCGAGCCGACGACGATGACCTTCTGGCACATGTCGCGCGCAATCGGCAGGCCGAACCCGCCGCAAACGACATCGCCCAGGAAATCGAGCAGGACGTAATCGAAATCCCATTCGTGGAAGCCCAGCTTCTCGAGAAGCTCGAAGCCGTGGATGATGCCGCGACCGCCGCATCCCCGGCCGACCTCCGGCCCGCCAAGCTCCATCGCATAGACACCGTCACGCTTGAAGCAGACATCGCCGATGGCGACTTCCTCGCCGGCCAGCTTCTTCTTCGAGGAGGTCTCGATGATCGTCGGGCAGGCCCGGCCGTAGAAGAGCAGCGAGGTCGTATCGCTCTTGGGATCGCATCCGATGAGCAGGACCTTCTTGCCCTGCTGGGCCATCATGTAGCTGAGATTGGCCAGTGTGAAACTCTTGCCAATGCCGCCTTTTCCATAGATGGCGATGACCTGCGTTTCCTTGGTGACTTCGCCGGGCACAATGGCGTCAGGCGCCTCTTCGGCCTCGGCGCGCAGGGCATCGGTATAGGCTTCAGTTGCGCTGCGCCGCGTCAGGCGGAAATCGTCAGGCATCACCAGGTCTCCAGTCAATCAGCATCTTGAGGCAGTCGGGGTCGGAAAAGGCACGGGCATAGGCCGCCGCAGCCTCGGCCGGCGCCGCGCTGTGTGTGATCAGGCCGCCAAGGCCGAGCTGCCCCGATTCGGCGAGCGCGCTGACGGCCTTGAGGCTTTCAAGGGTCCATTCCGCCGCCACCCGCAGGCGCATTTCCTTCATGAAGGCCAGCGGGAAAGCGAAGGATGGGCGCTGCGCATAGAAGCCGGCGAGGATGATCTCGCTCCCGCGCGCCAGATGCGGCAGCACCTTGTCGATAATGCCCGCATCGCCGCTCATGTCGCAGACACAGCGATAGTTGCGGCGCTCGTCCGTCTGCGGATCGATGACGGGATAGGCCTGACTGTCCCGGCGGCGCGGATTGGTTTCCCATACAGTGGGAGCCGGACCGCCCAGCGCCATCACCAGCCGGGCCGCCAGCCGCCCCAGCACGCCGTGCCCGATGATCAGGTCCGGCAGGACAGGCCCGTCCACGGCATGATGCGCGGTGGCAGCGAGCGCGAGCAGCGCGCCTTCGCGCGGATCGGCGAGACGGATCGTGTGCGCTTTCGCGCCTTTGACAACCAGCCGCGAGGCGGATGCGCCGAACAGTCCGCGGGCGCCCTTGAAGCAGCTGGCGCCCGGAAGGAAAACGAATTCCCCGACCCGCTCCGGCGTATCCTCGGCCCAGATGATCCGCCCGACCGCTTCATAGCCGGGCACGAGCGGATACCCCATTCCCGGAAAGGGCGGCATCGCGCCCTCCCACATCAGGCGCTCCGTGCCCGTACTAATTCCTGACCAGAGCACATCCGCAATGACATCGCCGCTCTCGGGCGCGTTGAGGGCAAGGGACTGGCAGGTTGCGTGGCTGTCGCCGTCGAAGAGGATGGCCGTGGCCGTGAGTTGCGGCGCCCTGCCCGGCCCGTCCGCCGCAATCCCCGCAACAGGCGCAGCAGGTTCCAAGACCGGCAGAGTGGCGTCTTGTCTCATGTGTGTCATCTTATATTGACACTTTAATGTGTCAATTGAAATTTACCCCGCTGGCCGAGACTCCTGTGGGGCCAACTCACACGGCGGATGCGGCCAGGACGCTGAGGAGGAGCGGCTGGGGCGTGGGGACCTGGCGGATGCGCCCGAAGCCGGCCTCCTTGAGCAGGGCGCGCAATTCATCCGGCCGGCGCGCTCGGCCGCGCCCCATCGCCCAGAGATAAAGACCGAAATAAGCGTCTCCCATACGCTCTGCGCCGCGGATTCCCGCCATCGGTTCGGCAATCAGAAGCTGCCCCCCCGGCGGCAGTGCGGCCCGGACCCGGGCCAGCAACGCACGCACCGGGCCGTCATCATGGTCATGGACGACACGGATTAGCGTGATGAGGTCGGCGCCTTCAGGTAGCGCGTCCTCCATGAAATTGCCGGAGACACAGCGCACGCGCCCGGCAACGGGCGTCCCGGCCAGCCGCTCCCCCGCCAGTTGCACGACACCCGGAAGGTCAAACACTGTCAGAGCGAGGCCCGGATTCTCGCGCCCGGCCGCTTCGAGGAAGACGCCAAGCCCGCCGCCGACATCCATCAGATGGCGGTGGCGGCTGAAATCATGGGCGGCGAGGACATCACGCGCGATCAGCGCCTGTGTTGCCGCCATCAGGGCGGAATAGGCGCTTGCCGCCTCCGTGCCGGCGTCAGGCGCATAGGCCCAGAAACGGGCGAGTTCGGTATCCCCCCGCCGTTCCCTTAGCAGCGCGGCCGGCTCTGCCAGATCGGCATACAGCACGCGATGATGGCGGATCATGGCAAAAACCGACGGATTGCCGATCAGGGCCGCGCCCGTCTCGCCGAGTCCATAGCGCCCATCTGATTCCCGGCGGAGAAGGCCGATAGCCGCGGCGGCCCGGAGCAGGCGCTGCGCGCCGGCCTCTGCCAGACCTGACTCGGCAAGCGAGCCGGCATCCAGCGGCCCCTCGCGCGCCCGTTCGAGCAGCCCGGTTTCCACCGCCGCCGCCAGCACTTGCGAGTAGACGAAACCGGCGACCAGATCGAAAGCCCCGGCGGCCTTGCGCCGGGCAATCCCCCGCGTCAGCGGGAAGCGTGCCGCCCAGGCCTGGAAGGCCGGATCGGCCACCCGCCTTGCGCGCCAGCGATGGAAGGCATCTGCGAGGCTCATGGCCGCCGCCTTGCCCCGCCAGGGCTAGGCCACGCGGCGGAGCGCACTTTTCGGCATCAGCCGCGCCGCTTGCGCCGCGACGATCCCGGCAAGCCTGTCCCGCCCGGCGCAGGGCGGAATCGAATCGACGGCCTCGGCGATCAGCGCTTCCAGCCGCGCCGCGGCCCCCTTGAGGCCGAGATCCATGGCTGCATTCGGCCGGCCATTGGCGGCATCCTGCCCGGCCGGTTTGCCGAGGGTTTCGTCGCCGAACAGCACATCGCGCAGGTCATCGGCAACCTGATAAGCCTCACCAAGCTTCGCGCCGAGGCCGCGCCAGCGCTCGGGATCATGACCCGCCGCCACGGCGCCGCACATCGAGGCGGCCACGAACAGCGCGCCGGTCTTGGCCTGATGGTAGCGCGTAAGGCTGACATCGCGCTCGCTCTCCCAGGCCTGTCCCGCAATGATCCCGCCCGGCGGCGCGATCGCTCCGGAAAGGATGCGCAACAGTGCGACCTGCATCGCCGGCTCAATCGCGGGCCCGTTCAGTACCGCTTCGAAAGCCATGACGATCATGGCGTCTCCGGCCAGGATTGCCAGCGGCTCGCTGAAGGCGACATGCACCGAGGGCTTGCCGCGGCGCATAGCGGCGTCGTCAAAGGCCGGCAGGTCGTCATGCACCAGCGAGGCACAATGCAGGATTTCAAGCGCCGCGCCCGCCGCCGCCGCCGGGGCCAGCGCCGCGGCGTCTCCGGAAGCGCCTGCAATCGCGAGGCAGAGCTTGGGCCGAACACGGGCGCCCCCCGGGAACAGCGCATGGCGGATGGCCTTCATCAGCAGGGGCGGCGCGCCCGGCGCGCCGGC
The DNA here is from genome assembly GCA_036804125.1 of Hyphomonas sp. Taxonomy (GTDB): domain Bacteria; phylum Pseudomonadota; class Alphaproteobacteria; order Caulobacterales; family Hyphomonadaceae; genus Hyphomonas. The sequence goes on along the minus strand of DAIRTA010000088.1, from coordinate 4,349 downwards.
GGTCTCAACCGCCTGTTCCAGCATCCCTTCGATCAAGGCATCGCTGTCCATGGCAGATCCTCCTTGACTGTCATGGTATATGGACAATTCTAACTGTCAATTTGAATTGACGCATGCGCACCCCACGAACACCCCATGCCGGAAGGATGCCAGCTGCGATGCCCCTGCCTCATGCCGTGCAGGCCACGGCGCCGGACGCCTTTGCTGCCGACGTTCCACCCGGGGGCTATCGCTGGTGGTATGCAGATGCCCTGTCCTCGGACGGGACCTATGGGCTGACGCTGATCGCCTTCATCGGCAGCGTGTTTTCGCCCTATTATGCCTGGTCAGGGCGGCGGGAGCCGCAGAATCACTGCGCCATCAATATCGCGCTGTACGGGCCGGACCGCCAGCGCTGGGCGATGACGGAACGCGGCGTATCCGACCTCGACTGCCGCCCCGGGCACTTCCGGCTCGGCCCCAGCTGCCTGCGCTGGGAGGCCGGCAGCCTGGTTGCCGAGATCGCCGAATATGGCATGCCACTGCCCTTCCCGGTCCGTGGCGAAATCCGGCTGACTCCGCATTTCAGGAACAGGGAAGCCTTCCCGATCACACCCGACGGGCGGCATCTCTGGTGCCCGGTCGCGCCGGCCGCCTCTGTCGAGGTGGCCTTCACCGATCCGCGTCTCAGCTGGCAGGGCGAAGGCTATTTCGACACGAATTCCGGCCGCGAGCCGCTCGAATCCGCCTTTGAATACTGGGACTGGGCCCGCCTGAACCTTCCCGGCGGGCGCACCGCCATCCTCTACAACACCGAGCTGAAGGGCGGCGACCGGCAGGAACTTGCACTGGCCTTCGGCCCCGACGGGCACCTGCAACGGGTAACAGCGCCGCCCGAAGCCCGCCTGCCGGATACCCCTGTCTTCCGTATTCCGCGCCGCACCCGCTGCGATGCGGATACGCAGCCGCGCCTGCTGCGCACGCTCGAAGACACGCCCTTCTACAGCCGGTCGGTGATCGAAACCCGTCTGTTCGGCGAGACCGCGACCGGCGTGCATGAATCGATAAAGGCCGGCCGGCTCCGCTCGCCCCTGGTCAAGATGATGCTGCCTTTCCGCATGCCGCGGCGTGTGCGCGCGCGTCTCAGCCGCTGACCGTCCCTTCGGGTCCGGCGCTGTCAGCCGCCTTGGCTTCCTCGGCCTTGCGCGCCTTGATCAGCTTGTCGGTGCGCCAGTATTCCCATGCGGCCCAGGCGAGCGCCGTGCCACTGAAGACGAACAGTTCGAGGATGAGGAGGCTATGCATGGCGCGCTCCGGCGCCGTCACCGGCATAGGCCCGGCCTGGCACGCCATTGCGCCGCTCAAGTTCGATAAAGAGGTCGATGGCCCAGGCCCAGCCGGCGGCGCCCGGCACCCCGTTTTCTGTCGCCAGAGGCGGCACCGCCTCGATCAGGAACCGGCAGGACGGATCGGCCGGGCCATTGGAAAAATCTGCCAGGGCCCCGCCCGGCAGGAAAGCCTTGGCTGCCAGCGCCGCCTTGCGCCGCCGGCTGACAACCGCGCGCCCGGATACAGAATCATAGCCTGAGCGCGCAATGACCCCGCCGATACGGGCATAAATCAGGGCAGCGGCCCTTATGGCTGGCCGGCAGGTCATCGGAAGATGAGCAAGCCCGGCAAGGCCGGAGCGATACAGCCCATCGGCCTCCTCGAGCAGGGCGCGGGTCATCGCGCGAACAGCCTCAGGCGCGTCCGACGCCGCGGCGATGTCCTGCTCTGCCAGCCCGGCCCCGGCGAGCCAGGCCTGCGGCAGGTAGCATCGCCCGGCGCGGGCATCCTCGCCAATGTCCCGGGCAATATTGGTCAGCTGCATGGCAATGCCCAGATCGGCGGCGCGGGCGAGCGCCTCGCGGCTGCGCGCGCCCATGACCAGCGCCATCATCACGCCAACCGTGCCGGCTACCCGCGCAGCATAGGCCTTCACAGCAGCCAGCGTCGCATAGCGCCTGCCCTCTGCGTCCCAGGCAAAGCCTTCCAGCAGGGCCTCGGGAATGGCCTGCGGAATATCATAACGGCGCACGACCCAGGCAAAGGCCCGGTCAACCGGAT
>DAIRTA010000088.1:0-2161 GCA_036804125.1 Hyphomonas sp. | reverse complement strand
GCGGGTTGCCCAGACCGACCGGAAACACTCTTCCTGATTGCAACATAAAGCGCACTGGACGGCCTGTCATCTTTTTTGCGAGGAACGGGCATGGCCCGCCCGGCACACATCCTGATCATTGGCGCCGGCGCCGGCGGCCTCGCGGCAGCGAGCGATCTCGCCCATGCCGGCCTGCGGGTAACGGTGCTCGAGCGCGCGGGCCAGCCCGGCGGGAAGATGCGCCAGGTGGAAAATGGCGGTGTGCAGATCGATGCCGGACCGACCGTCTTCACGATGCGCTGGGTGTTCGAGGCCTTGTTCGCGGCGGGCGGTCAGTCCCTTGACGAGGCGATCCGGCTTCACCCGGCCGCAATCCTCGCCCGCCATGCCTGGCGCGAGGGCGGGAGGCTGGACCTTTTCGCCGACCGGGACCGCTCAGCCGACGCGATCGCAGCGTTCTCCGGCCCTGAGGATGCCCGCGCCTACACTGCCTTCATCGCCGAATGTGCCGCTATCCATGACGTGCTGAAACCTGCCTTCATGTCCGCCGAGCGCCCGTCGATGACCGGCCTTGCCGCGCGCATCGGCGACCCGCGTGCCCTGCTCAGGCTGCACCCTTTCACGACCCTGTGGCAGCGCCTCTCCCGCCACTTCCGCGATCCGCGCCTGCGCCAGCTGTTCGCGCGCTACGCCACCTATGTCGGCTCCTCGCCCTTCCTCGCCCCGGCCACCCTCATGCTGATCGCCCATGTCGAGCAGGAAGGCGTGTGGATTCCGGAAGGCGGCATGCTGGGCCTCGCCCGCGCCATGCAACACCTTGCTGAAGCCGGCGGCGCTGTCTTCCGTTTTGATACGCAGGCTGAAGAGATTGTTATCAGCGGCGGGCGCGCTAAGGGGGTGAGGCTGGCCAGCGGCGAGGACATCCCGGCCGATATCGTCCTCTTCAATGGCGATGCTGCCGCCCTCGCCTCAGGCTTGCTCGGCCCGGACATCCGCGGCGCGGCAGGCGCGGTTCCGCGCGGGGCGCGATCGCTCTCGGCTGTGACCTGGTGCCTGCGCTCGCGCACGCGCGGCTTTCCGCTCGACTACCATAATGTCTTCTTTGCCGAGGATTACCGGGGCGAGTTCGACACGATATTCCGTCACAGGACGATATCTCAGGCTCCCACGGTCTATGTTTGCGCCGCGGACCGTCAGGGCGGCGCGGACCCTAACGGCCCCGAAAGGCTGTTGATCCTCATCAATGCCCCGGCCGACGGGGACCAGCCCGGCGCCGCACCTGCTGATCCGGCAGCGGCCGCCGCCAGCACCGAAACCCTGCTTGCAGCCTGCGGGCTCGAAATCGAAGGCGGCCTCGCCCCGGCCACGGTGACGACGCCCACCGGCTTCCACGCGCTGTTTCCCGGCACGGGCGGCGCGCTGTATGGCGCCGCGAACCACTCCCCTCTGGAAAGCTTTCGCCGCCCCGGCGCAGCTACCGGCCTGCCGGGCTTCTATCTGGCCGGCGGCTCAGCCCATCCGGGCGCAGGCGTGCCGATGGCGACCCTCTCCGGGCGGATCGCTGCAACACGCATCCTGAAGGATCTTGACCTGAGCTAGGCGCGGGCCCGCTCCGGCCAGCGCGCAGCCTCGGGCACCAGCGCATCGACAACCTTGGCCGAGCAGAGCACGCTGGGAACCCCGGCGCCCGGATGCGTCCCGGCGCCAACGAGATACAGCCCTTCAACATCCGGGCTCTGATTATGCGGCCGGAACCAGGCGCTCTGCAACAGCTCCGGCGCAAAGCCGAAGGCCGCACCATGGGTCGAGCGCAGCCGGTCGCGGAAGTCGAGCGGCGTCATCCGGCGCTCACTGATGATGTCCCCGCGCAGTCCCGGCAGCATGGTTTCCTCAAGCCGCTTCGCCACCCGCTCCCGGAACGGCGCCGCCAGCGCCTCCCAATCGGCGCCCCCGCCGAGATGCGGCACCGGCGCAAGCACATAGAAGGCATCGCATCCGGGCGGCGCCAGCGTCGGGTCGCTGGCCGTCGGGCGATGCAGGTAAAGGCTCATATCCTCCGCAATGATCTTGTGACGGAAGATGTCGTCGATCAGCCCTTTATAGCGCGGCCCCATCAGGATGGTGTGGTGGGGCACATCCGGATACTGGCGGCGCGTCCCGAAATACCAGACGAACAGGCTCA